>MDTP02000060.1 GCA_001714685.2 Methanosarcina sp. Ant1
ATAGTTTTCAAATGAGTCCTCATAGAGGACTCCTTTGTACACTATATTTGTTTTACTCATAAAACGAGATGTTTTCAGACTCAGTATCAAAATCCAGTGATTTTTGCATTTCTTGATTGAAAATCTGAATTCGTAAGAAGAATTCAATCTCTAATCAAAATTAACATTCGATATCTAAAGACTTCAACAAAGAAGTATAATCACAAGGATTGTAACCAATTACAAAATCTAGTGATTTTTAATTTTATGTTCATCACTGGATTTTGGCACTGAGTCTGTTTTCAACTTTTTTTATAAAAATATATTGATTAATTTGCGTGCTAAGGCAATAGCGAAAAAATGAATAGGTTTTTAAATAAAAGTCCTAATTTGAGAGCCTCAATAGTGAATGCAGAATGCGTTACTTTTTCTGGAGGGTTATTAACAAATAAACTTCTGCCTATCAATTGTCGATTGCCATTAGATCTAACGAATATTATATCCCCTTCATGAAGAAAACTTTCTTCTTTGACAACTCCCTCAGGGTTAATTTCATCTAAATCTTTGAAAGGAGCTAGTGATAGATCTTGAAAATCTTTAACGTTTATGACTTTAACTCCCTTTCCAAAATTGTCTTTACTATAATTTATTCCGTTTCTGAATTCAGCTAAAGTTCCTAAAGGGACTCTTTTCCAATCCCCTGTTGCATCTTTCATTTTATCCCTCTATCAATTTATTAATATTTGAGGAAATTTCTTCTTCCAGCTCCTTAGCTTCGAGATTCAGCCCTTCAAGTTCTTCATTCAACTCTTGCAGCCGCTCAATAAAATCGAAGTCTTCTTCAGAATTTTCGGCAATCCCAACATATCTTCCCGCATTTAGAGAATATCCCTGATCTCTGACCTCATCAAGAGTTGAAACCTTGCACAAACCCTTGACGTCCTCATAAGGTTCGCTTCCTTCTTCTTCGCGGTAGCTCCTTACGATTCCTGCAAGCTTTTTGATCTGATCGACGGTAAATTCCCTGTGCGCCCTGTCTACCTGAGTGAAAATTTCTCTGGCGTCAATGAAGAGGATCTTATCTTTTCGAAAGGTGCTGGCTTTGCCTTTGTCCAGGAACCAAAGTGCACAGGGGAGGGTGACAGTGTAAAAGAAGTTTGAGCCGATAGAAACCATGACATCAACTGCGCCACTTTCTACGAGCTGCTTTCTGATTTCGGCTTCTGTACCTCTGGCGTCGGAAGCGGAGTTTGCCATTACGAAACCTGCTCTGCCTTTTTCGTTTAAGGCTGACCAGAAGTGCTGGATCCAGAGGTAGTTTGCATTATCAGTGGAAGGAGTACCGAGAGGAACTCTTTTGTCGCCTTTGACTTTTTCAAAATCGACTTTTTTCACGTTAAAAGGAGGATTTGCCATTACGAAATCGAAAGCTCCGACTGAGTTGTGAATGTCTTCGTAGTAGGTGTTGCCTTCTTTAATGTCCCCGGAGAGGCCGTGGACTGCAAGGTTCATTTTGCAGAGCCGGACTGTATCGGCTACTTTTTCCTGGCCGTAGACTGAGATTTCGGAACTGGCTTTTCGGTGGTGATTTTCCACGAAATGGGCACTCTGGACGAACATGCCGCCTGAACCGCAGGCAGGGTCAAGAATTTTTCCGTGGTAGGGCTCAATGATTTCTACGATCAGTTTCACAAGGGATATAGGGGTGAAGAACTCCCCGCCTTTCTGGCCTTCGGCCATTGCGAATTTGCCGAGGAAATACTCGTAGATTTTTCCAAAAGCATCGCCTTTGATGTCAGTAGGCAGTTTGAAGGCTTTTAAAAGAGCAATGAGCAGGTCATTTTCAAAAGATGTGTAGGCTTTTGGCAGAATGTCGGTCAATTCAGGGTTTTCGGCTTCGATTGCTTCCATTGCCTCATTGACAGCCTTTCCTGTGTTTCCACTTTCAGGCAGGTTCAGCAAATAGGTGTATCTGGCTATTTCCGGAAGGTACAGGACTCCTTTTGCCTGAAAATCGACTTTTGAGATTTCATTTTTCCTTCTCAGGCTGGAAGTGTTGTTTTCCATTTCCTGCTTTAATTCCTGTTCTGCGTGGGCAAATTTGAACTCGGCATATCTTAGAAAAATTAATCCGAGTACAGGCACAGAATATTCCGAGGCTTTCAAGCCGGAATTTGCCCGGAGTTCATTAGCTACATCCCATAACCTTTTTTCAGTTTCGTTATTGTTGCCTGCTATTTTTCATCACCTTTTGAACTTGTTTTTACTTCTCACCACCCAATTTAATATATAAGTTGCTAAATGTCTGAGCCAATATATTTCCAGAAATTAAAATATTTTCAACTAGTAAGAGTGGGCGTTGAATCTCTGCCGAAGGCGAGTAGAAAAAAGCAACTAATGTGAAGTAAGAGAGGGCTTCACGGCTATCTCCGTTTTGTCTTTTCTTCAAAATAATCCTTTTATATTCCACTCCCTCAAATAATAGAGATTCTAACAAAAAGTGTAAACAATACTTTAGATTTACTCTTTGAACAGTAGTAAAAAGAACCTTTCTGCTTTGATTTTCAATCTTGGCTCTTCGTTGTTTTGTGTGGATATCCTCATAAAAATCAACGAGGTCTTGAATTGAAAATCATCTTATCCATAGAGGATGACGAAGAGCCATGATAAGTATCTTACTATGTATAAATTAGACAACTTTATATTGGCCAGAGATAATTTACTGAAACTCTTAAGCATAATATCTTGCGATCCACGTATATATTTTCAAATGTAAGTGAGGTTTTGCCAAAATTGACAAAAATGCTTTAGAAGCTAAAAAATAGATAATAAATGCTTATTTTACCAAAATATTACACTTAAACTCTCTATTAATAACATGAAAACTCTGAAGGGCATGAATAACTCAATCAAGACTCTATTAACTACGGAAAGCACTGAAAAACTGTGCCCTTGTTTCCTTTATTTCCGTGTTTTCCGTGCTTTCCATGGTTTAAGTTTTCGTTTTTAAATGACTAAAACTCTCTTCAATTATTAAAAAATAAGGAATATTGTGGAAAATGTCAAAAGCTCAAGCGTGTGTTTATTTCATCACTTTAGATCAATAATTCACTCCAAAGACTTTTCAAGATCTATATTTATAATTTAAAAAAGGGATAAAATGAGCGGAAAAGATCTTAGCTTCGTAGGGCAAAACTGGAAAAAAATAGGATTTGCCATTGTATTTCTCATTTTCTTGATTGCAGTGGAAGTATTCATTCTTCCTATCATAATACAGTCCAACTCTCCACTTGTACCTTTAAATAAGACTGTTGATGATCAGGTAGGGATAAATCAAACAATACAGTCTAACTCCCCCCTTATAAGGTCAAATACGTCTGTGTATGTAGCGGGCGATGGAAGTGAAAAGTTTACCTGTGATGGGAGTGATGATCAGGTAGAGATAAATCAAGCTCTTGCATATCTTGCAGAAAATCCGCAGTTCACAACCGTTCATTTGAAAGGCAATAATACATACGTTATCTCAGATAGTATTTTCATTGGAAGTAATACTACCCTGGAAGGAGATCCTACAGCCGTAATTAAACTTATAGACAATGCGGACTGGCCAGTATTTAAGCCCCTGATAACGCAGATAGGCAGTGCCGGAATTCATGGAGTTACTATAAAAGGATTTGAAATTTACGGAAATCATGACAATAATCTAGATAAAAAGAAAGGATTCGGATATTATAATATGATCCATTTCCGCAATTCCACGGACATTCAAGTCCATGATATGTACATGCATGATGGGCACGGAGAAGGGTTGAAAGTAGACCGTAGTTACAATATTCAGTATTACAATAACACCGTGTATAAAACGGGGCATAATGGTCTTTTTGCCGAAGATTGCCAGAATGTAGAAACCTGGAACAATACAATTACCGTCAGGACTGACAGCGGTTTCAGATCAAGGAACTCAAACCACGTAAAAATCCATGATAATGTGATCGACTCCTTTTACGACTGGAGTGCAGGCGGCGCTGGAATTCTTATTGAGAAAACAACAGGCGTGGTGAACGATGTAGAGGTATATAACAATACTATCCGTGACACTTATGGGCCTGGGATCTGGTTGATAGGTTGTTTTCAGTCTTATCCCAAGGACGACGCTAAGAATGTCCACATTTATCACAATATCTTTCGTAATACTGGTACAAACCCAAGTATTGACTGGGTAGGAGGTATAGTGACAAGCGGATTTTACGATACCCTCATCGAAAACAATACCTTTGACGGGATATATCATGGTGCAATTATTCACATGTATCCTAGAAGTGGTACTCACATTTATCCTACATATAATAATTCAGGTCACATTGACCTTTCACCTAAAGGTACTGGATATACAACAATTGTCCGCAATAATATAATCGCAAATACCAAGGAACGTAAGAAAGATCCTGATGGAACAGGATATGGAGTAATTAATTATCTCCCTGAAACACATACCTTTGTGCTGGAAAATAACTGTCTGTACAATAATTGGGGTGGAAATTATAAAAATGCAAACTCAACCACTGACCTCTATGTAGATCCTCTCCTTGTAAACCAGACCATTGGTGCCGGATATAATACTTCATCAGGTTCTTCAAAGCTTCCAGAAAATGTTAACCGTACCACGATAAAGTCCATCTTAATTCAAAGGAGTTTATGAAGCGCCTGCAGCTATATTGATATGTGGGGACCTGAATATCCCGAAGTCTAAGGACTTCTGGATTCAGGACTACTCACCTGCAAGTGAAAATATTTTGCTGGCAACTATTACAGTCAGCACATAAAATATTTACACGTTATAAATCTGCTTCTGTTTTAAGAATGATCTTCAAAAGTGTAATTAAGTGATCGGTGACTACACACTTTATTAGACGAAAGGATAAAACGCCGCCAGCGCGGAAAACGCGGAATTAAGGGGGTTGCGGGCACAGTTCTTCCACCCGAGTTTCGCTTCCAGAGTTTCTTTTCGGGACCAGAAAAATCTATGATTTTTCTTTTAGTTGCACTGCAAGTGCAACAGCACGAGGTCCTTTTCGCTTCGCTCCCCGAATTGCGCCTCGGGAGTACGCTGTCCGTTTCACTCGCTTCGCTCGCTCAAGCGGACTAATTTACAAAAATGATCTCGCAAATCACGAATTAAGAAACACAGGGCACTTTTTTTCCGCGTTTTCCGCGCTTTCCGCGGTTATGAAGTGTTTTAAGTGGTTTTTCATGCCTGTCTTTTCGCGGTTTTTTTATTTTTGAGTACATTTTTAAATTGTTCTAAAAAGAGGAAACAACAGCCGCATTTTAGATTTTTTAAGGATATGCGTTAATAAGTAACAAAGATTAGGAGATATATTACTAATTAATTTATATATTTCAAATATATTTATTATTCTTAGTAACGTCGGAATATATTTCGACATTACTGAGTTGGGGATCAAATGAAATCGTGGGGGTCGAATACCAAAAACAATAAGCCGAAGTATGGATATTGAATCTGGCCAAACAAGGCGAATGTGCCCTTTTTGTCAGATTTAATCAATGAAAAGGACGCGACCTCAAATGAACGGTATTGTGAAGTGGCTAATGCTTACGATGATTTGCACAATGTTTGCACTGGACTGCATATTTCTTTTGGCATTCAAGGCTGGCGCAGTAGTAGTATGTGAAAAACAAGTTGCCAATTCCACATCAAATGTGACAAGTGGCAGCACGAGACTCGATGTCCAGTTTATCGACCAATCAACAAACTACCCAACGAGCTGGTCCTGGGATTTTGGAGATAGTAGAACCGCTTCAATCGAGAATCCGGTTCAGAGATATGCAAATCCGGGAACCATACAGTTAAACTTTATGCAACTAATTAAGTGGTCTGATACCAGAACCTAATATGACTACATAAAATTGGTTTTGAGATGAGCTCAATATTAAAGGATAAGAAAAACTCGCTCAAGCGTCTTTAAACACGGAAAACACGGAAGATACGGAAAACACGGAAGATACGGAAAACACGGAAGATACGGAATAAAGAAAATAAGAAGGCAGCTTTCCCTATCCTCCGTGTATCTGTGGTTCACTTTTTCTTTTGAGATTACTAAGGAACTTCTGTACTCGCCTCTGGCAGTCACTTTAAAAAAGTCATGGATATTTGTTAATGGATTTATTTCCTGTCGAAGAAGATATTCTTCCCTGTTACACTCAGCGGGATTCCAAAAACAACATCAACATCCAGTAAGCCCGAAATCCTTGCGGCTGCTCCAAGTGTGTACATGACCCTGTTGTCAATGCAGAGGTCCTTGGCTTTTGCAGCAGCTGCACCGATAGCGATTCCCAGGTCTATATATTTGAACATGCAATTTGGGCCCTTAAATTCTGCCTCTACCTTCTGCCGGTTCAGCATCTCTGCACAGGTTTTAAACCCGCAGGCCCGGCAATCAAAACCTGCAGCCCCGCTTGTTTTAACTCCTATAAGAACAGCGGCTCCGGCATTTCTGAGGTTTGTAGCATCCCTTTTCAGAAAATAAAAACCTTCACCTTTTTCATCTGCCAGCCTTTCCATTGTTAAGGCAAGGACTTCAATATCATCTTTTTCAACAAGGGCAGTTATTATATCGTCTACTCCTTTGGCTTTCGGGGCGGTTCGTGCAGCCAGAAGGATACTCTTTGCAAGCGTCTCAAGTACTTCGGATTCAGGATTGAGGATCATATTCAGGTAATTGGAGCTTTCGGAGCTTAAGCATTTCGCAGGCTTTTGAAAAGACTGTTTATTCTTTTCTTTTCTTTTCTTTTCTTTTCTTTTCTTTTCTTTTCTTCTTTAAAAAATAAAAGATTCCCCGTTTGCAGGTGCATATGCATCTACGCCGATTTCTTCTGAAATCCATTGCGCAAAAACTTCGGTTTTTTCCCCATGCATCACAAATACCCTTTCCGTACCTTTCTTGCAGAAATCTTTTACAAGCTTTTTAAGTTCACCATCTCCGCTGTGGGCGGAAAAGTCGTACTGCTCTATTTTGGGTTTGAGTGTAAGGACATCTCCCTCGGTTTCGATGACTCCGTGTTTTAAGGCTAGACGACCATTTGTGCCTTCAACCTGGTAGCCGGTAAGCATGATTTTTGATTTTGGGTCTTTGTAAAGCCGGCTCAGATAATGAAGTGCCGGTCCACCGTTCAGCATTCCGGCTGTAGTGACAATGACTGAAGGTTTTTTAAGGATCGAATCGCGCTGCTTGTCTTTTACGGAAATCGCACGTCCGAAAGCCCTGTCAAGAAGCTTAGGATTTCTCAGGTACTCAGGATATTTTTGGAGGATTTTGTATACATCCCTGCCCATGCCGTCCACATAAGCCCTGATTCCGTGCGCGTCAAGAAGCATCAGGATCTCCTGGGTCCGGCCTATTGCAAAGGCAGGGATAAGGGCAGTGCCCCCTCTGTCCAGGGTATCCAGGATGGATTCGATAAATCTTTCTTCGGTTTCTTTTCGCGGGATATGGTCTTCCCCGAAATATGTGCTCTCGAGCACAAGCGTGTCTGCCTCGGGAAATTCGGCTGCACCGGGTACAAGCCTTGTTTCCTTCAGGTTGAAATCTCCGGTATAAAACAGGCTTTCTCCGGATTCGGATTCCAGGCGGATTCCGGAAGCTCCGGGGATATGGCCTGCATTGTAGAAGCAAACCCTGTAGCCATTGGTTTTGAAAGTCTCTCCATAATCCACCCTTTGAGTCCTGCGGCTGAGTTTCTGGAGATCTTCAGGGTCAAAAGGGGATACACCAGAAAGTGTATTCTGTGCGATTTTGAGGGTATCTCTCCCTAGAAGGTTGGTAAACTCTGCAGTCGGGGGGGTCATGAAGACCTCCGGATTCAGGTACATAAGGTTCGGAACAGCCCCGCAGTGGTCAAGGTGACCGTGTGAGACAAGCACGGCTTTCGGTTCCATGTCGTTGAGAGGATATTCGGGTATCTCTCCTGCTTTGATGCCGTAATCGAGCAGGATTTCTCCATTTACAAGCAAACCAGAACGTCCGACTTCCCTGCATCCGCCTTTAAAGGTAAGCTCCAGAATAAAACCCCTTAAGAGATATTACAAAATTATTCTAGTTAAGTACCAAAAATTATTCGCTAATCTTAAATGTTGAGGTGAATCACCGAAAATCGGGTAGAGGAAATAAGGGAGTCGTCTTCCCGGTTCTTTCTCTGTCTTTACGTATTCCTTCTCAGCTATTTTCAATTGTTTCTAAGAGTTCAACGGTGTGGCTGCATGAGGTCTGCCAGTTTTTAATCTTCTTTACGCTGATCTTTATCATTTTTGCGAGCTCAATAGCGTCGGCTTCTATCAGGGCTTCTACGCTTTTTATCCCTGCTTCCTCAAGTTTCCCTGCGGTAGCTTTTCCCACACCTTCGATGTCCTTAATTGACTTCGGTCTTTCCTTTTTCGGCTGCTGAGCCTGCTCTTCCTTTTGGGTCTTCTGCCACTCAATGAAATTGCAATGTGAACAGCCCAGATCCCAGGGTCGTTTTCCGGTATTGATTATGCGGACATGGTGCAGCCCGTGCGCTTCACATAACTTATCGATAACTATAATTTGTCCGCTCTTTGGCAGAGGCAGGGAGAAGGTACAATTCGGATAATTGTTACAGCCTATGAAACGGCTTCCCCTCTTCGAGCGTCGGATGATGAGTTCGTTTCCGCATTCGGAGCAGTTACCTATGATCTTATCTTCCCTGAGACCTGCCTGGAGGGATTCTACAATTTTATCCCGGTTTTTATCGAGTTCCGAGAATACCTGCTTTAACATCTCCCGCGACTCTTCAAGGACTGCAGCCTCTTTGATTTTACCCTCTGCAATCTTATCCATATTCTCTTCAAGTAGCTTTGTCATGTCAGGTTTTGTGATTGTAGGAGAGTATTTTTCAAGGGAATCCATTACTGCAAAAGAGGTATTTGTGGGCTGCACGGGATTTCCGTGGATATAAGCTCTTGAATAAAGCTTACTTATTATCTCGTGCCTGGTTGCCTTTGTTCCTAGCCCCAGCTCTTCCATAATGTTGATAAGTCTTCCCTGCCCGTAACGGCCAGGAGGCTGGGTTTCTTTATCCAGCATCTCTTTCTTTATCAATTTCAGGACATCCCCTTCCCGAAGTTCGGGAAATACCCTGTCTTCAGGCGCATTGTAAGGATAGTACCATCGCCAGCCAGGCTCAACCAGCCGTGCTCCGTTTGCCCTGAAATCTTCTTCATCGATATCCAGTCTCAAACGCATGGTTTCCCATTCGCTTGGTCCGGCAAAGGTTGCAAAAAAGCGCCTGACAACAAGTTCGTAAACTTTCCATTCATCCTCTTTCATGTCTGACTCTTTTGCAAGGGACGCAGGAAAAATGGGAGGGTGGTCAGTAGTTTCCTTTTTCCCTCGTGTAGGAACAAGTTCGGCTTTCTCAAGCAGGGCGATTGCATACTCTCTAAAGGGTCCTTCTTTGAAGATCTCGATCTGTGCCTTTAGATCCAGAGTATCCGGATAAACCGTATTATCTGTCCTTGGATATGAAATGTACCCGTTCGTATAGAGAGATTCGGCTATGCGCATAGCGTTTGAGGGGCTGAGCCCTATTGCGTTTGCTGCACTGATAAAACCTGTAGTATTAAATGGGGTAGGAGGCTGGTCAGTTTTTTTCCCGATTTCTATCTCCTTTAACTCTGCTTGTTTTCCAAGCTTCTCGAACACTTTTGCTGCTTCCTCTTTGTCCAGGAAGCGGCGGGTTGAATGCTGGGCAGAAAAACTTTCCCCTTTTTCAGTTTCAAGTTCTGCATTGATTTCCCAGTAAGGAGTAGGGACAAAAATATTTCTTTCTTTTTCCTTATCAACTATAAGAGACAGAGTTGGAGACTGAACTCTTCCTACGGAGAGGAACATTTTCCCGAGCCTGCCTGCTGCAAGAGAAATGTAACGGGTAAGGGCTGCCCCCCATACAAGATCAATGACCTGCCTGGAATGGCCGGCATCTGCGAGATTGAAATCGACATGTGTAGGGTTTGAAAATGCGGTTTCTATTGCTTTTGGGGTTATAACACTGTAGCGGACCCTGTCAAACGGAAAATCAGAATTCACCTTTTTTATGATATTGAGAGCTTCGACTCCTATTAGTTCTCCTTCCCGGTCGTAGTCAGTGGCAATCGTGACCCTGCTTGCCTCTTTTCCCAGGCTTCGAAGGGCAGTTACGATCTTCCGGTTGATAGGAGTTGTTATGATCTCGGCGTCGATAAGGGCTTTAGCATCGACTTTCTGCCAGTTATTGTACTCTTTAGTAAAATCGATTCCTACAATATGACCTGACAGCCCTACTACCACAGTCTCCTGCCTGTTCTCATCAGATCCGACCTCATACCTGTAGACGTCC
The DNA here is from genome assembly GCA_001714685.2 of Methanosarcina sp. Ant1. Lineage (GTDB taxonomy): Archaea > Halobacteriota > Methanosarcinia > Methanosarcinales > Methanosarcinaceae > Methanosarcina. Next base: position 10,393 of record MDTP02000060.1, read on the forward strand.
ACTCCGCTGACTCTATCCTTCTTAGGGGTTTTTGGAGCCAGAATCGCAGCTATCCTCCGTGCTGCTATATTTTTCTCCGTTACAATAAGATGCATTTAAAACTCCGATAAACTTTTATTAAATTTTTTGGAGGAATACCAAAGTACCCCACATTCCTGCCAGTTTAAGCCTATCCTGGCTCTTATTTCTTGAAGTTTCTTTTTGAGATATAAATTTTTGGATCAAATTTCAAAATATACTGTCATGTGTAACTAAAATTAGATTCAAGTATCTGTAGTCTGCCCTCTTTTTCCTCTCTTCATCAAAGTCCCTTTTCAGGTTTTTTTAGTTTTTCCCATTCTTTTCAATCAACCTGAAAGCAAGCTCTACAGCTTCTTGAGGGCTTTTTGAGCTGTGAGCGCCTTCTATTTCCCATTTTGATTCGAGCACAATTACAGGTTTTCCCATCTTCAGGCCAAGCGCTATTTCCGAAAGAGTCCCGTACTCTCCATTAACTGCAATTAACGCATCCGAAGACTGGGCTATAAGAGCATTTCTGGCATGTCCCATTCCACTGAGAACTGCGAGATCTATCCAGGGATTTGCCTCTTCCTTGAGTGTTCCGGGCAAAATTCCAAGGGTTATTCCTCCTTCCTGTTTTGCTCCGTATGCTGCTGCTTCCATAACTCCTCCCAGGCCTCCGCAGAGAAGGAATGCCCCTCTTTTTGCTACTTCTCTACCTACCATCTCTGCAAGAGCTCTGATTTCGTTGCCGCAAGATCCGGCTCCGATAACACCTATCTGTTTTTTGACCAACGCTTTCATTACGCAAACTCCTTTCTCTTTTCTCAGGTCTTTGATATTAGAAGCTCTTTTTTCCAGTAGATGCGGGATTAATGACTCAGATGTAATGGCTCTGGATTTCTACGATTTCAGTGCTGTTTTTCGCGGTCGAATATTCTTCAAGCGGCTCCTTATTCAGCTCAAGAAAACTGTGCCCCCAGTTAAACTTGGATAGGACTCTTTCAGCCTGCTCTTTGTATCCAAAAATATAGAGGGCTGCTGCAAATGCCTCTGCAGAGTTAAGTTTGCAGGGCCTTCCGAAATTCACAGGATTGCCCGCAAGCAGGTAAGGGAGAGCCCTGTGCTCAAGGTTCAGCTTCCCAAGCTCAGGAAAAATCCTTTCTACCTCTTCCCAAGAACAGTCAAGTACAATAATTCCCTTTCCGGGATCATCGGCAGGAGAAAGGGCTTTTTCTGCCATTGGGTCCAGCAGAATCGCTGATCTGGGCAGCCTTGAAACCTTGTCGTAAAGGCGGGCAAGGTCAAAGCGGGCCATTTTTCTTCCTGTGCATTTTTTCGGGTCACACTGCCCGGCATGGTAGATGTAAAGGGGAATATCCCTGTGCTTTGTTGGATTCATCAGTGATCCTCTGGAATCTGGGATTCTATTTTAACAGTTTCCTTTCCTTATTTACCTGTTTCCTTGTTTCCTTGTTTACCTGTCTTTTCTTTTATCTGTTTCTTTGTTTATCAGTATCAAGCCTTTATTCCTGGATAAAAGAGCTTTTTTGAGATTTAGTTATAAGTTATCTTATATCTAATGATTTATATATAATTGAATAACTCTCTGCTTCGCCTTCAGTCAAATGTGGAGAAGGTAATTGGAATTTATATCTAACAAAATCCGATCTCCAAAAACACAGGGTTAATTGAGGGTGAGTTGTGCACATTAGAATTATAAGCAGTGAATTGCCCCGGGGAGAAGAGAGTGGTCCTCTTTGTGGAGGGGGAAGGCTTCTCTCTGCGACTCTAGCTAGTCTTGAGTGGGCATAAAATTATCATGGAAAGAGAAATCCCGTGCTTAGGGCCTGGAAAGAGAAATCCCGTGCTTAGGGATGAGTGACGTCTCTAGCTGTGCGCATGCCTGTATCTCGGTAGGGGCATTATCTGCATGACGAACTAAAAGAATTCGGAAGATGGAACATATGGAACAACCAATTGATACTGATTCCAAAATAGAGTCTATGGAACAACCAAATGATACTGATTCCGAAATAGAGTCTATGGAACAACCAATGGATACTGATTCCAAAATGGAGTTAGAAGTACTGCAGGCACCCTGGTGGGCGGTTCTTCTGGAAGGAATAATTGCTATTGTTATAGGCTTATTCCTGTTATACGAACCTGTAGTAACCACTATTCTGCTAATACAGATCCTGGCCATTTTCTGGCTAGCAGGAGGAATTGTTTCTGTTATAGGTGCGCTGATATTTCCGGAGAATCGGTTGTGGAAACTGCTTTCAGGTATCCTGAGCATTATTGCGGGAGTCCTTATACTGATGTATCCTATCTTCAGCCCTTTCATAGTTCTTACGTTCCTGGTTATCTTCATAGGAGCATGGGCTATTGTCAACGGTGCTGTGAAACTTGCCTGGGCACTTAAAGGAGGAGGATGGGGCATGGGAATTCTTGGTGTCCTTACAATAATCCTTGGTTTACTCCTGCTAACTAACTCCCTGGTTGGAGCCCTGTTTCTGCCGTGGATGTTCGGCTTCTTCCTTATTATCGGGGGAATTGGAGCGGTTATCTGGGGAATTAAAATGAGAACCTGAAGAAGGATTTTTTCAAGACAAAAATAAGGAGACAAGAATATGGAAAGACCAATTGGTGTCACTATTTTGCCCTTTGTGGCTGTATTGCTGGCATTTTTAAACGCTATTGAATGCTACGGTTTCTTGGATTGTTACCCTTTCTAGGGCCTCTGAACATCCGTATTTTCAACCTATGGTATGCCCTGTTGTACGGCTTGCTCGCCTATATATGGGTTTGGCTGGCTCAGATGCTCTGGCAGGTAGATCCACAGGCTTGGATGTTTCTGGCTGTTATTACGGCATTCAATCTGTGCGTGGATTTTGTGCTGCTGGTTACAGGCGGTTCATGGTATGACGTTAACATCTCAGTTATTATGAACGCCCTTATTCTCATCTATATCATGTTGCCGGGGGTGAGAAGGGCATTCGGGAAAGATTAAGGAGTGAAGGTGCAGGTGGCATAGATTATGATTCTTAAGGTAATCAAAAAAAGATTCATGCTCTCATGCTTCTGCTCTAATCCTAGGGGTGCCCGGCCGTAAACAGATGGGTGGCTTCTTCCTGCATGTATTACGCCTTATATCTATCCACTTCTAGGAGGCGGTAACATAGAGAGAAAGACTGTACTTGCTGCACTCGTGCTTGCAATGTTTGTGCTCGTCATTGATACGACGATAATGAATGTTTCGATTTCGACACTTATAAAAGATTTCGATACTTATCTTGCAACTGTCCAGGCTGCCATTACACTCTACGCCCTTTTAATGGCATCATTTATGATTACCGGGGGAAAGATCGGAGATATTATTGGCAGAAAAAAAGCATTCAGGATAGGATTGATCGTCTACGGTACTGGTTCTTTCCTGACTGCAATCAGCCCAACAATGGCCGTACTCTTCGTGGGGTGGTCGATCCTTGAAGGGCTTGGGGCAACCCTTGTCATGCCTGCTATCCAGACGCTCGTGACTTCAAACTACAGCGGGAAGGACCGTGCCCTTGCTTATGGCATAATAGGGGGAATTGTTGCAGGCGCAATTGCACTCGGGCCAATTATAGGAGGCTGGCTGACAACTGAGTACACATGGAGGCTTGCTTTTGCCGGGGAGGTAGTGGTCGTGCTGATTGTCCTGTTCTTAAGCCGGTATATTCAGGATGCGCCCCTTGAGACTGAAGAGAAGCCCAAACTGGATATAGTTGGCTCGATACTCTCTGCATTTGGGATGGGGCTTATTGTTTTTGGCATATTACTGGCAGGGATCTATGGCTGGTGGAAAGCACGTCAGCCCTTTTCCATAGGTGGAATCGAAATTTCCCCTTTCGGCCTCTCCCCTACTCCATTGTTTATTTTAGCAGGAGGCATTATCCTGCTGTGCTTTGCCCTCTGGGAACGTCACGTCATTAATCTGGGGAAGATGCCCCTTGTAAGGCTCGATGTGCTCAGGGATCGTGGGATTACTTCAGGCATTTTTGTCCAGATGGTTCAGACCCTTCTTATAGGGGGTTTCCTGTTCAGCATGGCTCTCTTCTTCCAGATCGCCCTGGGCCTCAACGCGATGCAGACAGGTTTTCTCTACCTCCCCCTCTCAATACCGCTTTTAATTGCTTCGCTTATAGCATCCCGGTTATCTGCCCGCATAGCCCCAAAACGCATCATCCAGTTTGGGCTACTCGTACTTGTTGCAGGGCTTTTACTGGCTATTGCAACCATTAATGTGGAGGTCAGAGGGCTTGCCCTGCTGACCGGGTTTGCCTTAATAGGTATAGGTGCAGGAGTTATAGCTTCCCAGATAATGAATCTCGTCCTCTCCCAGGTAGTTCCTGAAAGGACGAGCGAGACAGCTGCCCTTATGAGCACTTCCCAGAATCTGGGCATGGCTATCGGGACTGCCCTGATGGGCTCCATCGTCATTGCGGGTCTTGCAGGAGGAGCCATTACCCTCATCGATGACAGTACTGTTATTGCAGAGGATCTCAAGCCCTCCGTGATATCGGCAGTAGAAGAAAATGTGCGCTTTTTGAGCAATGAAGAACTGCAGGCTGTCCTGAAAGATGCCCCTCCTGACCTTGAACAGGAAATTCTGAGGATCAACGAAATCGCTCGTATTCATGGGATAAAAACTTCCCTCTGGGGGTTGGTGATTTTCACAATACTGGGTATAATAGCCTCGATCTTCCTGCCGCCTGAAATCCTGGTCTCTAAAAAAGAATGAAGCAGTGTTTGAGCTAAGATTAGCAATTGAGTAAAGGAGAGGACTCATGAGTAAACTAAATGTATCCAGGAAAGAACCCTCTACGGGCTTCAGGCGTGGTACACGTACTGCCCCGTTTATCACGCGGGCAATGTTGACGGCGATTGGGCTGGAGAAAAGAGGAATTCTGAGGGTGGGCGCGGCGGCGACACCGTGGTAGTAGCCGGCATAGCTGGTGCCATGAACCACCACTCAAACACTCCTAACGACCTCTGGAAAATTCGACTGGTCCTGAACCTTCAAAATAAGAATAATACAGGAGTCAAACTATGGCAAGCAGAATTGAAGATATGGAAACCAGAATTGAAAAATTGCTGGACATCATGAGAGTCCCGCCCGGCAAGAAGATCGACCTGCAGAAGGACTACGATCCAGGCTTCACCGGCAAATGGGTGACGAAGGAAGAGGCCGAAGAGACCCTGGCCAAAGGCGTCCAACTGCTGGCCGAGATGCAAGACAAGCTCTGGGCCCAAAACCAGTATGCCCTGCTCATGATCCTTCAGGCCCTCGATGCAGCCGGCAAGGACGGCGCCATCAAGCACGTCATGTCGGGCGTTAACCCACAGGGGGTCGATGTCCACAGTTTCAAGGGGCCTTCCAGCGAGGAACTGGACCACGATTATCTGTGGCGAAACTTTAAGACCCTGCCTTCTCGCGGCCGCATCGGGATTTTCAACCGTTCCTACTATGAAGAAGTCCTGGTCGTGCGCGTGCATCCCGAGTTCCTCGCCAGCCAGCAGCTCCCGCCAGCACTGAAGGATAAGCGTATTTGGAGGCGGCGCTTCGAGGAGATCAACAACTTCGAGAAGTACCTGGTTGACAACGGCATCATTGTCGTCAAGATCTTCCTGTACGTTTCCAAAGAGGTCCAGAAGGAGCGTTTCCTGGAGCGGGCGATGATGCCGGAGAAGAATTGGAAGTTCTCCGTAGCCGACATGAAAGAAAGAGCCCATTGGGACGATTATATCGCCGCCTACGAAGACATGTTCAACCATACAAGTACTGAGTGGGCGCCCTGGTACATTGTGCCGGCTGATCACAAGTGGTTCACGCGGCTGGCCGTGGCAGCCGTGCTCTACAACACGATGAAGAACCTCAACCTGGCCTATCCTACCGTCAGCGAACAGCAGAAACAAGCTTTGCTTGCTGCTAAGGACGAGCTCGAAAGAGAGGACGGTGGTCTGAAGGATAAAGCCGTAGTAAAGGCCGAAACAAAGGCAGCCACCGATCCACAAGCTCCGGATGCAAGCAGCGCAGTCACCAAGGGCAAAGCAAAGAAGAAAGGCAAGAAGAAGAACAAGTAAGTCCACGCCTGAAAGCCAGGACTATTCGCAACCAGAGGGAATCAAAGCCCCACACTTTTCGAACTCAAGGAGAAGAAACATTCCATTCCAATCCAATCAAACCAAATCGCCGGGTCAGGCCCAAACGGCTTCAGATGTCAAGTGGTACGCGCTTACTCCGGCGGAAGTCGCCAAGCGTCTCCAGGTCGATCCAGTCAGGGGCTTGAGCGCGGCTGAGGCGCAGCAGCGCTTGCAGCAGTATGGCCCGAATCACCTGGCGGATAAGAAAAAGGAGCCTGGCTGGCAGGCGTTCCTGAGGCAGTACAAAGACCTGATGCAGATCGTCCTGCTGGCGGCGGCGTTCATCAACCAGATATTCACCGGTAAATGGGTAACCACGCTGGTGCTGGTGGGTCTGACCGTCTTCAACGCGATGTTGGGCCTGCGCGGGGAATCCAAGGCCGCGGCCAGCCTGGCGGCGCTAGCCGGAACGATGAAGAGCATCACTCGTGTGCGCCGGGATGGCGAGGCGCAGGAAGTTGATATCGCGCAAGTGGTGCCATGTGATGTCGTGTTGATGGAGGCTGGCGATGTCGTCCCTGCCGACGGACGCCTCTTTGTGACGGCCACGCTGGAAATCGAGGAGGCGGCTCTGACCGGCGAAAGCGTTGCATCGTCCAAGGACAGAGAGGTCATCGACAAGGCCGAGGTGCCCCTGGGTGACCGCCACAACATGGCTTACATGAACACGTCGGTTACCCGCGGCCGCGGCGAGATGATCGTCACCACCACCGGCATGGGCACGGAGATGGGCAACATCGCTGACCTGCTCAATAAGACCGAATCCGACAAGACGCCGCTGCAAAAGCAGCTTGATCGACTGACGATGATAATTGCAGCGCTTGCAGGTCTAGCCTTCATCCTGATGGTCATACTGGGGATCAACAACGGGCAGGAGCTGGATGCCATCTTCATCGCCGGCGTGGCGCTGGCTGTCGCGGCCATCCCCACCGGCCTGCCGGCCGTGGTAACCACCATGTATTCTATGGGTACGCGGGAGCTGGCAGCCCAGAACGCCATCGTCAAACGGCTGCCATCAGTGGAGACGCTGGGCTCGGTATCGGCCATCTGCACCGACAAGACCGGCACGCTGACGCTCAACAAGATGACGGCGCGCGAGTTCACCGTCCCAGGCCAGAACCGCTACCATGTGACGGGCGAAGGCTACGGCTCCACGGGCGAGTTGCAACTGGCCAAGGGCATCCCGGCAGGCCAGCCGTGGCAGAAAAGCGCGACGCCTTACAGCACCGAGAGGAAGATACAAAGCGCAGGCGGGACCAGGATCGACCTGGATCAGGTTATGCTGCCCATGGCCCTGTGCGCCGACGCCCGGCTGGACGGCGAAGCGCTGATCGGCGACCCCACCGAGGGCGCGCTGATAGTGTTTGAGAAGGGCGGCATCCATGTGGACAGCGCGCGCGAGATGTTCCCGCGTGTGGCCGAGGTACCGTTCGACTCCGAATACAAGTTCATGGCGACCTTCCATAACATGACAGACGAGCAGGGCAAGCCGGTGGTGCGTTGCTGCGTAAAGGGCGCGCCTGACGTGTTGATCTCCCGTGGTGGATACTACTGGATGCCGGGCGGAGATCCGTTGACCATCACCGATGAAAATCGTCAGCTGGCGTTGCAAGAAAACGATCGTATGGCAGCATCCGGTGAGCGCGTGATGGTGGTGGCGCGCCGCGATTTCGATCCGGCCACCTTCGATCCGAAAGGCAAGCTGCTCGACCTGGTGCAGGATCTGACCCTCCTGGCGATGGTGGGCATCGTCGATCCCCCGCGGGCCGAGGCCAAAGACGCCATCGCTAAGTGCCACAGCGCCGGCATCCAGGTGCGCATGATCACCGGCGACCATGCGGTGACCGCCGCCGCCATCGGCCACGAGCTGGGCATCGAGGGCCAGGCTTTGACAGGGGCGCAATTCGCAGCCATTCCTGATGAACAGTTGAAGCCACAACTGGATCAGATCGGCGTGGTGGCCCGAGTGACGCCGGAGGACAAGATCCGGCTGGTGACGCTGCTCCAGCAGAAGGACAACATCGTTGCCATGACAGGCGATGGCGTCAATGATGCCCCGGCGTTGAAGAAGGCCGACATCGGCGTGGCCATGGGCATCACCGGCACCGAGGTCTCCAAGGATGCGGCGGTGATGATCCTGACCGACGACAATTTCGCCACCATCGTCAAGGCAGTGGAGTATGGCCGGCATATCTACAACAACCTGTTCAACTTCGTCCGCTTCCAGATGGGACAGCTGGTGGCATACATCACGTGCTACCTGCTGGCTGCGTTCTTCTTCGTAATCGGGGGAATCCCGTTTGCGGCGCTCGTAGTCCTGTTTCTAAACTTCCTGATCTCGGTCCCGGTGGCTATGGCGCTAGGGTTCGACAAGCCGACCTCAGGTCTGATGGAGAAGAAGCCCATGCCGCTGAAGCAACCCCTTCTGTCAATTTCACAATGGGTGCGCATCGCCTTCCTCGGCATCCTGATGGCGATTGCCACGGTCTATCTGGAGTCGATCTACGAGGCGGCCGGCAATGGACACGGCGGCCACCATGGGCTTTGTGGCCTTCGCCTTACTCAGCATCTCCAGGGGACTCTGCGCTCGAAGCGAGACCGTCACCGCTTTCAACCGGGACATTATTCATGATCGAAACCAGGTGCTTCTCTATGGCATGGCGTTGTTGATAACCATCCTGGCGACCGAGCTCCGCTTCCTGCAGCGCATCCTGGGCCTGACCTCGCTGAGTGGGAGCCAGTGGCTGATCTGCCTCGCAGCCGCCATCGCTTTGCTGCTCGTAGACGAGGTCATAAAGGTCTTCCTGCGCAGCCGCCGCAGCGCCAGCCCAGGCATAAGCGGCAACATCTGAAACCATCCATGATACGCCCAATTACCGGGGCGAATCTCCGGAATGTGATTGGAGTGTGAAAATGAATAAGCTGCCTCTGCAGGTCTCTATGATCAGAGATAGGTATTTTCACATTTCTCTTCCATAAGACTCAATACTTTCCAATGTATCTCTTCCATCTTCAAAATTTCAGACTCAATTTCCTCTTCCTCTGAAGTAATAAACTCTGCAACTCCTGAAATAAGAAAAATATCCATCTCATAGTGGGAGTTTTTGTAGGCTTTCCTTTCTGGTCTGGAACCGTTTCATTTTCTTCTTTCAATCTTGTCCTTAATTTCCATTCATCAATGGAACCAATATTCGGCATATTCGGCATAATCGTCTCGATCTTCCTGCCGCCTGAAATCCTGCTATCTTCACAGCAAAAGGAAAAAAAGGGTGAAGTTTGAAAGATTTGGCAGGACTTCGAAATAAATTATTCCCTAGGCATATCACTGAGCTTATCTCTATCCCTTCAGGGCTTGTAAAGCTTTAAGTGAGCTAATTAAGCTTTAAGTAGGCTACAAAGCAGCACTTTAGCCTCTCGGACCGATTTTTCAAAAGTTAATCAATGGTAATTGCCCCATGCGGGCAGGTGTCTTTACATATACCGCAGCCAATGCATTCATCTTCCTCTACAAATGCAACATCATCGTTGAGGGAAATTGCAGACGCAGGGCATTCGCCTATACAGCTTCCACAACATTTGCAGGAGTTTGCATTAATTTTTGCTACCATGTTTTCTATTCCTTATTTTGTCAGTAGGAAGCTTTTATCCGCCTTATATTATATTAGTATATTGCTTAGCTAAAAATAAGACTTATGCATTTGAGATAAGAAATAGGTGGAGCATCAAATTTCTGGACATCTAATTATGATTTTAGACAATAACGCCGATTGTATTCTATCCTGTGCCTCAAACGGTAATCCTAACCTGTACCCAAACGATAATCCTAACGATAAAAACTCTTTTTAAAAAATTATGGAAAAGGTTCTGATTCATTCAGCGTCGTTTCCGATTAAAGCAAAAATTCCTAAATAATCAGTAACTCTGGCATATTGAATTAGTTTACAAATCAAGAATGAAAAAATATATATCTATACTTTTTAAAGTATATGTGATGAGATCTTCTCTGATCACAATTCTCCTTTCTTCAGAAAAGAGGACAGACTTGCTTCTACTTCTTAAAGAGAAGCCTCGAACAATCGAAGAGATCAATGATAAACTTGATACAAACTCCGTTGCAATCCTGCCCCAGCTTAAAAAGTTAAAAGAAATGGGGCTTGTAGCCCATGAGGACAGAGCATATGACCTTTCCCTTCTCGGGAAAATTATTGTCCGAAAAATGGAGCCTCTTGTAAAAGCTTTCAGGCTGCTTGAGGATAATTACGATTACTGGTCAGGCCTTAAATCAGGGGAAATTCCTCCCGGCTTTTTTAAGCGGATGGAAGAATTTGTGGCTCATATGCCAGGACGCTATCATGGAGATGATACTCCTTCTGCATATCGGGAAATGACAGAAGCTTTGTCTAATTCCAAAAAAGTTCTTCTTGTTATCTCATATCCTAATTCTCGTTATCCTGATATATGTTCAGAGCATGCAAAAAAAGGATCTAAGGTATCGGTCGTACTGACTCAGCCTGTCTTTGAAACCTATGCATCAAAGTTTAAAAAAGAGCTTGACAATCTGCTTCTCCTAGAGAATTCAGATATATATGTGCTGGATAACAATATTATTCCTCCAACAGTTGCTGTAACCGACAAAATGGTCCTCACCTGCTTTTCTTCCGGAAAAAACACTCAGGATGAAAATGGTAGTATAGTAGGTTTCGGGGAGGATGCCGTTAAGTGGGGTCTGGAGCTTTTCGAGTATTTCAAGGCTCTTGCAAAACCCTTTGTCCTTGAACCTGCAAATTCGGCAGACTTCAAACAAAGGAGATAAAGAAGGTAAAATCCAGACGACGCAGCCATGTTGCTAGCCGCAGCTGCCAATGAAACCAAAAAGATACAGACTGCTCTTGAAAATATTTAAATAGCCAGCCTGATCGACTAGCTTGATTGACCAGCTGATTGACCAGCTGATTGACCAGTCTGATAAAGCTTGTATAATCTGGGAGAGTTAAAGCTTGTATTATCTGGGAGAGTTAATTTTATTTCTGCAGCTTTTCAAGCACTTTCTCAGCCCTTTCCCTTACTTCTGCAAAAATATCTTTTCCTTTTGAGTCAATCCCTACAATAAGAGGCCCAAATTCCTCAACTCTCAGCACCCAAACTGCTTCAGGCATCCCTAGATCTAGCCAGTAAACGGTATTTACTTCCTTAATCAACTCAGCAGCAAGAGCTGCACATCCACCTGTGTAGGCCAGGTAAACACATTTGTTTTCCAGTGCAGAGGCAATACCTTTCATCCCACCTTTTCCTATGATTGCCCGAACTTCATGAGCTTTCAGAAGAGAAGGCGTCATTTTCGACATCCTGCCGCTGGTTGTAGGGCCTGCTGATATTACTTTCCAGCCGCTTTCGGTCTGCTGCATAAGGGGGCCGCAGTGATAGATTACCGCTCCTTCCAGGGAGAAAGGAAGTTTTTCTCCTTTTTCTTTCATTTCGAGAATTCTGGCATGGGCTTCGTCCCGCGCTGTCAGTAACTCTCCGGAGATATAGACTACGTCTCCGGCATTAAGTTTCTCGATATCTTCTTTCTTCAGCGGGGTTTGCAGGTGATACTCCATTATTCATCCCCCCCGAAAACGATTGAAGCATGCCTGTTAGCCCAGCACTGGATATTTATTGCTACGGGAAGGGAAGCTGTGTGGCAGGAAGCAGTTTTCACGTGCACTGCAAGGGCTGTTGTGCTGCCTCCAAGTCCCATGCAGCCGATTCCGAGAGAGTTTACAGTTTCAAGAATCTCTCTTTCTAACCCGTTCATAGGGGCATCAAGAGGCTCAAGCAGAGCTTCTTTTGCAAGTCTGGCTGCCGCATCAGAAGAACCTCCGATTCCAACTCCTATCGTGAGAGGTGGGCAGGGCATTCCGCATGCATTTACTATGGTCTCGAGCACGAAATTTCTGATGTTTCCGGTTTCCGTAGGGTTAAACATGCGCAACGCACTCATGTTTTCCGAACCTGCGCCTTTAGGGGCTGCGGTAATTTTTAACTGATTTCCAGGAACAAGTTTCCAGTGAATATCCGGGATTCCGACTCCTGTATTATCTCCGCTGTTCTTGCGGGTCAGAGGATCTACTGCATTGGGGCGCAGAGGAACCTCAGCCGTTGCAAGGATAACGGCTTCCCTGAGAGCAGCCTCCAGGTCAAATCCAGGCTGAAACTCTGTCCCAAACTCCGCAAAAAAGATCATAATGCCTGTATCCTGGCACATGGGAACCCCATGCTTTTTTGCAATCTCTAAGTTTTTCAGGATTGCCTGGAGCTGGGACTTTGCAACCTGGCTTTCTTCTGCGGTTTCGGCTTTCCTGAGCGCACTTTCAACATCGTCGGGAAGCTCGATTTCCGCTTTTCGCAGGAGGTCTGCAATAGACCGAATGAAGTTTTCACGGCTGATTTTAGATGACAAAAGACCACCAAAATGAATCAAATAATAGAAATCATACATTAGAAAATAGATGCCGGAGAAGGAATCCAAATCCCGAACACCTGCGCGAATGAATAATCGGTTCCCTCAAAAATGCATTCCTTGATTTAAATATTTTCTTATCCAGTAACCTTTTTACTGCTTTTGGAAACTTTTCAGTACAGAAAGAGATCTTCTACTTTATAGTTCTGAAAGTAAGTATTTACACTTAAAAATGACGAAAATACAATTTCAAGCATTTCTGTAACCGACATTGTCTTTGATGATTATTTGGGAAATGAGATATAGAGCCATTCACAAAGTGGAACCTTGAAGTTATTTTTAAACCATTCCTTAACTAACTTAAGGCGCTGTAACTTCAAGAAAACGTCGGCGGCAAAGAAAAATCCTCTTTGGGTTCTGTAACCGCGGAAAATTTCGGGATCGAAAAAGTAATCGTCAATGTGCTTGCAAACCCAAACATAAACTGTCTCATAGTTTGTGGGGAAGAAAGTGACCATTTCGAAGGCCAGTCCCTGATTTCCCTTGCCGAAAATGGAGTTTCCACAATGGCAGGCTCAAGAAAAATAATCGGTTCAGACTCTCCTTTGCCCTATTTGAACGAAATCCCAATGACTGGAATCTCCCGCTTTCTCAGGGAAATAAAAGTCATAGACCTGGTCGGAAATAAGGACACTGCCGCCATTCAAAAAGCAATCGATTCCTGCACCGCCCCTGCAAGAAGCGAAGCTCATATCGCAATCATGCCCGAGATTGATGAAAACACCTGGAAAAAATACGAAAAACTGGTAACTCAGAATGTGATGTCGAAAATAAAGAAAGGATGAATGGGAGGCTGCCTATGGTTCTTCAATAAGGCTCATCCGGGTTGTATTTTAAATCGCTTATAGTTACATCGATATATTCCAAATCACCTTCTTTTAAATTCCAGACACCTGCTCCTTTTAGAGGGAGTTTCAGTCCTTCAAATTCACTATATTCCCTAATTGGAGTGGACCAATTTTCTAATTCAAATTTATTCTTGCCCATATCTCGATAACGCGGAGCTATGAAGTTTGTCAATTTCCCTTCGTCGTCAAAATACATTGTAGCTGTTACGCTTTTTCCCATATCTTTCAATGTTACTCTCGCTGAATTAGCATCAATGGATTCGAAAGAAACATTTTTTCCCAAAAAAGCCGATGGAAACCACATCATTTCGTTAAGATAACGCATCATTGCTCCCTGATCCATTTCCTTACCTGCAGAATTCACAAATGTGAATAGTGAAACCGCCTTTGCAAGGATATTGCCCCTGCCCTCCATGTAATAATCCCTCACTCGCACCAGTGGCAAACCAAAAACTTTCATATATGCAATCCACACAAAACCGGGCGGGCTTACGGAATAATATTGTTTAGCCTCAAAGTTCATCCAGGGTTGTTTGGTATCTTTTCTAATTTTTCCCACCTGCTTAAGACGTACCGTTTGAACGATCGGTTTGCCAACAACCCCACTATACACAAGATATCGTTTTACCGGATCTGGCAGTCTCTGCAACATCTCTTCAGTAACGATGACCTGTTTTTGTTCCTGATGTTGCGTAAATACTTTATCTATCTCCTTGCTAAGACTCAATGAGGCAACAAAAAATATATTTGAAGCAATAGCTTTTAGCATATTTTTCCTTCCTTTTGTGTTTTTTCCAATAGTTAGTTAGCGGCTTATATAACTCAAGGAGCGGCCGGATTATGGGACTGATCTTTGTATTTGGTCGTCAATTATTTGGTCGTCAATTATTTGGTCGTCAATTATTTGGTCGTCAATTATTTGGTCGTCAATTGATACATAGTTGATGTTTTTCATGATAAATCTCAAACATAGTTTTTGATTGTGTTTTGATTCTTTTGCGGCAGATTGCTCCAAGCGCCATAACTGCAGAAAAAGAAGGAGCTGAGATGGTATTTCGATTATTTTGGAATAATATCAACTAACTAAAAGAGGACCATCTTATATTTTTATAATAAATGTTATGGTATTCCTGAATTAATCAGTTGATATTTTGAGAGACCTGTAATTTAATAGCTCTCTTAATGTCCATTTATCTTGAGTAATTCCACATACCTTTGCAGGTGTCTTCTTTTCCGAAACTCCATTTCCCTTTTCTTTTGTTAATCCCGTAGATCCCTACAAAAGTTAAAATGAGTGCAATAAAGCCTTATTTGATGTGTCTCCATTTAGCATAAATACCAGAAATAACATAAAATAGGTTTAAGTGAAATCAGCAGATTGATGAAAATTTATGATAAAATCAGGCGGCTCTTTTTTTTATAAAGGAAAGCGCTGTGTTATCGGCGCTGTTATCTCATTAAAAGGATTGCCTTACATAGTCGCAGCTTCTCATATATTTCATGGGGTAGGAGAGCATGTGATAGTTGATGGAATGGAAGTCGTTGTTAAGAGCATTTTGAAAGATTTTGATTTAGCTCTGATAGAGCTTCCACCTGACTGCATGGTTGAAATCACTGAGTTTGGCAGTGCAGCTGTACTGGAAAATGCTTCGCTAGTCAATGATATTCATTCTATCACATGCAGGGTGGTTAATGCTGGAACTGCATTGCTTTATCTGGGCTTCCCCTGCTTTGATATGCCGCAACCGGGGGATAGCGGTTCCCCTATCCTGCAAGCAGGGAAGGTAATAGGGCTTATATCCTCGTTTACGCTGAACAATTGCACAGGAACTGCAATAAGCACTTCGCAGTTCTCAAGTTTGTTTGCTTCGATTTAAAATATACTGGCTGTTTTTGAGTAAGGGATGATGGGTATTACCAGAATTTCCACCATGGATTATTATTTTCCGCGTTCTCCGGTACTATCTTAATATTTAGCCTGCTTTATTTTTTTCATGTTAGTATTTGAATATTAAAAGACTCGATATGCATACTATAATTTAGCTTTTCTATATGTTCGTTAGTCACCTTCTCTGAAACAGCCAAGAACACATTACAAGTCCTACAGGAAGGTTTCAAAAGAAGGTTAAGGATTCGTCCCCAAAATTGCAGGGCTTGGGATAAAGGCAGTTAAGTCCCGTTCTTTCAGGAGGATACCCAAGATAGTAGATATTCAACGTTCCCGAAAAATAGCATTAGAATTCTGCATACAAGCCGTCTTTTTGCACATATATTTTTATAATTTGATGTAATATTTTTTTATATGTGCGGGGTTGTTAGTTTGGCTTTGCTTGTATTTTTGTGCTTTTTGGTTATTGTTATTTGTTTGTATGATCATTTATTGCCTGTTTTTTGTACTTTTGTTGATCATCTGGCATATTTGTTTGTCCGTACCCATTAACCAATGAGAGAGCGTAAGAATCTGCGTATATTCGGTTACCTAAAGTGTGATTGTTTGCACTCTCGTTTGTGACATTGCCTTCTACTTACCAAGTGATGGGGTCACTGGTCCGCCATACTCGAAAGAGTATCTGTCTTTATACGAAGAGTTGGCTAAATGCGTCACCCTTTGCTTAATATACTGTTTAAATTATAAAATTACTGGATTAATTAAAACGTTGCCAGTGCAATAGCTGACAAATGGCACAAATAAGAGTAACAGACTTTAAAAAATAATCAATTCTGAACAAATATATATCAGGTTAGTCTTTAATTACAATCGTGAAACGACTATTATTATTAATACTTACTTTCTTTATTTTGACAAATATGGCAGCAGCCAGACCCATAATTATAGAACGAACACAATCCGATTGGACATGTTATGATTATTCTGTTAATTTTGCGCAGACGCACCCAGGATGGGGTTGCGTGACAATTTCAGATAATAAGTGTTTCCAAGGCATTTCGCATATCGTTAACTACAAAGTCATCGATCAGAACACGTTAAGAGTACACGATGAGTTTTATCATGCTGATTATCTTCTATATAATTGGAAAATTTCTGCACAATTTTTTCATTTCTGGGTGGAGTCGTCTCCAATAAGAAATTATATTGTCTTGCAAGATAACCGCGAAATAATTGAATAAATATTTGAAATAAGAGCCTATCCGAAAAGTCCCGCTACTCTAGATGTTATCCATGCACATGCTAAATGAAGATAGCAGAGTAATTCTCAATTTTCTTTTCCCATCGTATAAGGAGTCTCCTGAATCTATTTAGCCAGGAATGTGTCCTTTCTACAACCTATCTTCTTGCCCTAAAACCTGGTGTCTCTTTTCTTATGTTTTCTTCTCCACGGCTCTTGATATGTGCCGTATAACCATATTCTTTAAGCAATTCTCTGATATCAGGAAAATCACATCCCTTATCCATACATATTTCCTCGAAGAAAAAATCAGAGGTAAATCGGAATTCTAATATATTTAACCGAGCATTTTATCTTAATACATCCGTTCGAAACATGTCTATCAAAAGCGCCTAATCTTCGCGATTTTGGAAACAAAGATATAAGATTTTAATCAAGAGCTCATCCCAAAACCAATTTTATTTTCCACATTAATAAGAGTTTTCATAACTATTTTCATGATAAGAAGCTCGATTAATTACTTACAAAATGAGATTCAGATAAGCAATTTTGCTTTTGGGAATCAGCTTATTAGTAAATGTCAGCGTAAGAACTTCGAACTTTTGCAAAAAACAGAATCTTTTTCGTACATCTTTCTGGGACATGGAAAATGAACTTGCAAGAGGAATCATAAAAATAGGACATGTTAGGCTTTTACCTGGCAGCAGATCACTATTTATTTTACCCTAAGAGTGGCATTCAAAAAAACGAATTTTTTGGTGATCTGGTCGCGAAGTAGAATTTCTTTAAATTTCTTTAAATTTCTTTAATATAGAATTTTTAGTATACATTGAGTGTGATTAAAAAGGAGACATATGACATGATAAGTGAAATGACTCCAACCCGAAGAGCTCTGGCAGCAGTACTTGGAGGCAGGGTTGACTACGTACCCCCCGCGAACCCCCTCACTCAGACCACAACCGAATTGATGCAGATAAGCAATGCTTCCTGGCCAAAAGCTCACTTTGACAGCAAGATGATGGCAGACCTTGCAGCTGCCCCCTATGAAGTTTGCGGCATCGAGGCTGCACGTCCCCAGTTTGACATTTCCCTCGAAGCTGAAGTTCTTGGGTGTAAACTTGACTGGGACAAGCCAGACAGGCCTCCGGTGACCGGACCAGCTTATACGAACCCCGCAGATGTGGCCTGGCCCGACAACATGGAAGAAACCGGAAGAATTCCGGTAGTCCTTGGAGCAATCGATGAACTGAGGAAGCGCTACGACGGCATGCTCCCTATCATCCCCGCACTTACAGCTCCCTTTACGGTAGCAGGTCACATAGCAGGCGTTGAAAATATGGCCCGGTGGACAAAGACCGCCCCGGAAAAAGCCCATGCATTCATTGAAGCAGCAACTGATTTCGTGATAGCTTACGGGAAGTTGCAGACTGCTTACGGGGCACATATCCTCTTCCTTGCTGATCCTTCGGCTTCCAGTAATCTGATTTCTGCGGAAACGTACAGAGAATTTGTACTCCCTTCCCACAAAAGAATAGCGAAGGAAATCGGCTGTCCCCAGATCCTGCACATCTGCGGAGATGCCAGTAAACTCCTGCCCTACATAAAGCAGAGCGGAATTGACTGTTTTTCCTTTGATGCCGTTCCAGTCTGGTATTGCCGTCAGGTAATGGGCAACGAGATGTCTATTCTCGGAAGCCTTGACGTCATAGACCTGATGCCAAATGGCTCCCCCGAGCAGGTCTATAACAGAACCAGGGAATGCATCTTGCAGGGAACTGATATTGTCGGGACTGCATGTGGTGTCTCGTTTGGAACCCCTCTCGAAAACCTCAGAGCTTATGTCAGGGCCTGCAAAGAGACTCCAATCCCGAAATACGATGACGTGGAAGACCTTATCAGGCAGATCGGAGTCGGTATTGGAAGGAATATGAAAGAAAATGTCCTGGGTGGAATGCAAGAATGATCAGGCACATCGACATTGCAGTTCAGAAGATCTTCGAGATGAAAGAAAAAGAACCTGCAAAGTTTAAAAAACTCATTGATGAAGGGATCATGATCGGCCTCGGGGTGGATCTTGGAGACAGGAGCAAAGAAGTGACCACCGCCAACCAGATTGAGGAGCAGAGAAGGCCTAAAGATCCCGAATATGCAGCCGTAACAGAGGCGGTAATCGGGGGAAATAGTGCTGAAGCAGTAAAACTCACAGCTGCCCTAATTGGAAAAGGAAAAGACCCGACAGACCTGGTCTTACATGCCCTTATGCCCGGAATCCAGACTGTGTGTGAGCTTTACGACATCGGAGAAAGCTATATGCCTGAAATCCTGCTGGCAAATGAGGCCCTTATAGAAGGGGTGAAACTCTGCCAGGAAAAGATAGGGGACGTGCACTCCCAGGGAAAGTTGATATCCCTCGTTATCGAAGGAGATCTGCATGATATAGGCAAGAACATTGTAGCCGCTATTCTCAGGGCAAATGGTTTCGAAGTAGTTGATCTTGGAAGTGACATAACGGTCGAAGCAGCCGTTAAAGCCGTAAAGGTAGCAAACGCTGACCTTGTTATCGGAACAACTCTCATGAGCACAACCAAAGGAGGCCTTAAAGCCCTTGCAGAGGTCCTGGAATCCGAAGATGTTCCTGTAGCCTGTGGCGGAGCTGCCATAGACAGGCATTTCGTCGAGACTTTTGGTAACTCAGTATATGGAAGAACTCCACTTGACGCAGTGAAAATCGCGAAAAAGATCTGTGGAGGGAAGAACTGGAAAGAAGTCCGCAAGGATCTCCACTGATTTTTACTACAACTTCCTGAGTTTCTTTTTTTATTTTTTTTCTTTGATCTTTATCTCTCCTTCATTTATGGCATTCTTAAATCGGGAAATAAATACTGGAAGGTGAATGAATAAGGATTAGAAAAAGAAAACAGAAAAAACAATAAGAAAAGCATAAAACCTGAAAGGATGAACCAAAACTTTAAAAAATCCTGGAATAAAGTATGAATCAGGCAATAAATATCGATATCGGTACCAGTGGGATTAGAGCCCAGCTCCTGAACCTTATGGACTCTTCCGTCCTCAGGACTGCAATTTTGTCCAGAAACCCGCTTCCGGGCGCAAACGTTGTTGACCATATGGACTTTGCGATCAGTTATGGGCAGGGAACAGCCCATGAAATTCTTGTCTCAGCCATAAACTCCCTGATAAATAACCTTAAGCCCGGAAAACTCAAGCGCATAGCCGTTTGTGGAAATCCGATCCAGCTGTCGATATTCGAAGGAATAGAAATCCGGGACCTTGCATTTGCGGGAAGAAACGCCCTTGAAAAAATGCGTGTGAAGCCTCCGAAAAGGGATGGACATGTTGTTTCAGGAAATGAAATAGGACTTTCCACAGATGTTGATGTCATAATTCCTCCTTCTATAAAGCACGAAATCGGAGCTGATGCCCTTGCAATGATGATAAAGACCGGGTTTTTGGATACTCACGAAACGTGCATGGTTACGGATTATGGGACAAATGCCGAAATGGCCCTGAAGGTGGGAGATAGGATATATACAGGATCGGCTGCGGCAGGCTCTGCCATCGAAGGACAGCAGATCAGCAAAGGAATGCTGGCAACGCCTGGAGCAATTGCTGATTTGAGGCTTTCCGGAGGCTGGCAAGCGCTTGTCCTTGATGAAAAGCTCAGGCTGGTAGAGGGGCCAAGAATCAACCTGCGCAACGGGACCTTCAAAGCCACCGGATATCCTGCAAAGGGAATTACAGGTACGGGGGTAATCGCCCTTATGTATGCAGGGCTTGTAACTGGTATAATAAAGCCTCCTCATATTGAAGGCGATAAAATTCGGCTGGGAAAGGGTATCACGTTTATTGAGGAGGACGTAATTGAAGCCGGAAAAGCCTTCGGCGCCCTGAGAGCCGGGCATCTTACCCTTATGCACGAAGCAGGAATAGCCTACGAAAACCTGGAAACTATGTACATGTGCGGGGCAAGCGGGACATATGTAGACCCTCAAAAAGCCCGCTTCATAGGCATTGTGCCTGCAACCCCGAAACGTATTGTCCAGTGCGGAAATACCTCCCTTGAACTTGCAAAAGACCTGGCCTTTGATCCCGACTACCTCTCATACCTCAATGAAATGAAGAAATCGATCCTTGCAAATCATATCATGTTTGCCTCGTCCCCTACCTTTGCAGCCATCTACATTCAGGAAATAGCCCTATGGAATGAAGGAATGCCTCTTGAAAAGTATAACGCAAACCTTGAAAGATCAGGTATCCAGCCCATCCCGCAAAAACTACAGGAAAGCATTATTGAAAGAAGATATGAAAGGGATATCCGGGAACTTGGAAAAAGCCTGGAGATTATGGAGCCGAAATTGGGTTTTTTCGCTACCATTCAGTGCAGCAGTTGTGATACCTGTGTGCAGGGATGCCCGAAAGAGGCTCTTTCAAGAGAAAACGAAAGTTTCAGGGTCAATACTGCAAGATGTCTTGGCACTGCCTGCAGAAAATGCGAAGAAAGGTGCCCTGAAAAGAAGTTCTCGATCAATAATTTTAAGCTAGAGCTCCCAGAGGCCGTGGAGATGTAACAGTAATCTGACTCAGTCCTGTATAGAATTCCAGCTACACATAAGTGCAAAAACAACAGTAAAAACTTAAAATAATTATCGAAAATAGACACCGTCACAAACTCAGTAAGAGCCTATCCGAAAAGTGTTGTGACCTACTGTAACTTTTACAATTGTGAATATGCAAAACCGGAACAGATACTCGGATATGATACTCGGATATTATAGACCGGAACGGATACTCGGATATTATAGACCTATTGTAACTTTATAACATGCCATTGTAGACTTTTCGGATAGGCTCTTAGGCCAGATAAATATATTTTTATAAGTCTCTGAAAAGTACGTTGAGTTGCAATCGATTTAAGCCCATATATATAATCTGAGCTGAATATAAATGGAGCACAAATATTATCCGGTCACAAAAAGTGCAATTTGTAAATGCAGGCTCGAGCATAAGGTTCAGAGATACCTGGCGACGGTCCCTCTGGTTAGTGGTCAGCGCCAAACCAATTTTCGAAAAACGATTTTTCTGCAGCTTTTTAATATATTTCCTTAACCCTTCCAACCTGACCATTCGTTAATTGAACTTTTATCCCATGCGGATGATTTGAAGAGTTGGTCAAAATTCTCTTTACAATGCCCTGGGTTATTTTTCCGGTCCTCTGGTCTTCTTTTAAAACGATCCCTACACTCAATCCTTCTTTAATGTTTGATCTGACAGTACCCTTGTTCATGGCAGAAAGTAAATTTGGAATTATATAAATCAGTACGTTTGAAAAATAGTAATTAATTTCGGTACTGAGCTATAATCATGAAATATCAACCATCTAAAGGTGGGCTAACAAAAAAAACCAAAAAATGGATTTTGTTAGCCCATAATTTGAGGTTCAGAAGGTCGGTCCTCAGGAGCTGTTTGGGAACCTCCTCTTAAATAGAAGCTGAGAAGGCAGCTGGTAGGTAATTGAATTCAACAGTTGAACCATTCATTGGGAACCTGAGACTCTGTAAACCTGGCAGCAGGCATATTCTAAAGGAAAAACTATTATTTTTTAACAAGTTCGATAAATCAACAGCTTCTAATTTATATGGAAGAAATGTTTTTATAGAAGTAGGTCTTATTTATTTTACGTACTCTTAAAACTTTTTCATTAGTAATGTGGGGTAATTTCTTTGTGTTTTATGATATACATTCCAGCTTTTAACCTTAGTTTGACATCTCAGGTTAATTGCTGCAATTGATATCAAATGAAAAAGCATTGATTCATGCCTATGTTCTGAAAAAGTGAAGTGTACACAAAAACGCAGGACATACTTTTTAAGTTTGAACTGTCAGTTTTAAAAAAATATATAAAACTCACTCAATCATGTGAAAATATATCACTCTATTAAATCGGGGGGTTTAATTCGGAGGATTATATTTTCAGTGCCAGTGCGAATTGGATTTATGATCTGATAGCTTTGTAATATCCAATTTCTTTGGAAAATTTATGGTTGAGTGGACACTATGGAGAAATCTAATTCAAAAAATGAGAATATAGGAGGAAATCAAGTGAACATAAAACAGAAAATCTTCATTATATTAATCAGCATGATTTTATTATCTGCGACTGCACTTGCAGTCCCTCAAAACAATTCAAATGCTGGAACTCATCTAAAGGCCCCTGTTGCTGCTTTTTCTGCACACCAGACCTCAGGATACGCACCCTTGAAAGTAGCATTTACTGACAAAAGTACAGGATCTCGTACTTCATATAAATGGAGTTTTGGAGACGGTAAATATTCAACAGTAAAAAATCCTGCGCACACATACACTAAAGCCGGAAATTACACAGTCAGCTTAAAGGTAAGTAACGCTGCCGGAAACAATACTGTAACGAAATCCAACTATATTGTTGTAAAAGCTTTGAAAGCCCCTGTTGCTGCTTTTTCTGCACACTCGACCTCAGGATACGCACCCTTGAAAGTAGCGTTTAGTGACAGGAGTACAGGAATTCACACTTCATATAAATGGAGTTTTGGAGACGGGACATATTCAACAGCCAAGAACCCTGTACATAAATACAATAAAGCCGGAAATTACACGGTCAGCTTAAAGGTAAGTAACGCTGCCGGAAACAATACTGTAACGAAATCCAACTATATTGTTGTAAACGCCTTGAAAGCTCCTATTGCTGCTTTTTCTGCACATCCAATTTCAGGGAAGGCACCACTGAAAGTATCTTTTATTGACAAGAGTACAGGCGTGCACACTTCCTGCAAGTGGAGTTTTGGTGATAACAGCTTTTCAACAGAAAAGAACCCTCTACATAAATACACCAAAGCCGGAAATTACACTGTCAGCTTAAAAGTAAGTAATGCTGCAGGAAACAATACTAAAACGATGTCTAATTATATCGTAGTGAAGAGTAGGTGAAGATCTTATCTTGAAAAATATAAGAATTCAGGTCAATAGGTAATAGGCGTACAGGATTCGGATCTGTCAAACGTTGTATTTCCTGCAGTGTTACAGAAACAGATCTTAACCCTATTACCAAAATTTTCACCAGGAATTTTTGGCTTCTGGAACAACTTCCTATGTTATCAAAAACGACTTTTAGAACTAGGGAAATCAGGAAGAAATGAAGCATATCAGCAAATTAAAATACTCGTTTTTTATAGTTCCATTGTAATGGGAGCGGTGACTCGACACTAGTATTCTGCGGCGTTTCCCATCGGTCACCGGTCAGCATCAAGCCAATTTTCGGAAAACGACTTACCCTCAACTTTTTAATAAATTTCCTTAACCCTTCCAACCTGCCCATTCGTTAATTGAACCTTTATCCCATGCGTATGAGTTGAAGAATTGGTCAAAAATCTCTTTACAATGCCCTGGGTTATTTTTCCGGTCCTCTGGTCTTCTTTTAAGACAATCCCTACACTCAACCCTTCTTTAATGTGTGATCTGACAGTACCGTTGTTCATGGCAGAAGGTAAATTTGGGAATATATAAATCAGTACGTTTGGAAAAAAATTAAATTAATTTGGTAACAGTACAACCTTACTGGCTTATCCAGACGTTCTTGTCCCGCTCGCGAAGCGAAGCGGTTTGTTCATGTAAAAATGAATAAAAGTATGCGTAGAATAGGTCGGATCAAAATTCGTAGCAGGTATTGATATCAGTATAAAACTCTAACTTATTTATACAAATAAATATAATATGTGGTAAAATTTAACTAATAATCTAAAAAGCCTACTAATTATGATGGATGTACAATGTCTGACCTTAATGAGTCTGAGACACGGGAAAAGCTCATAAATCCGATGCTTGTTGCTGCAGGGTGGGATATAGTTTCATACGATGAGACAAAAGGACTGAAAAATTGCAATAACTGTGCAATTAAGGAGTATCCTACTAAATTTGGACCTGCAGATTATGCGCTTTGTGTTGGAGGAAGAATCCTTGGAATTGTTGAAGCAAAGAAGGTGAAGTCTGGTACACAAAGTGTTTTAACGCAGGCGGAAAGGTATTCACGCGGTCTTCCTGGTAGTCCTTTCAATTTTAATGGATATCGAGTTCCCTTTTTATATTCAACAAACGGAAAACAGATCCAGCATCATGATGTTCGTCATGCTCTTAGCCGTTCGAGACCAATATTCGGATTTCATACGTCTGAGGCGCTGGTTGAGAAGTTTAATTACGACTTTGAAAAGAGAAGTGCCAAATTTTTTGATATACCTGATAACACAAGAATGAGACCCTATCAGCGTGAAGCCTGTGACGCCATAGGACACGCTATCATTGATCGGAAACGGGCAATGCTGGTTGCAATGGCTACCGGAACCGGGAAGACATTCATGACTGTCAATCTCATTTACCGTTTAATGAAGGCAGGTGTTGCAAAAAGAGTCCTGTTTCTTGTTGACAGAAGAGCACTTGCTGCACAGGCTGTGAGAGCGTTTTCTTCTTTTGAAACCGAACAGGGGTTGAAATTTGACAAAACCTATGAGGTCTATAGCCAGCGATTTCAAAGAGGGGATCTGGATGAAAACGAAGCTTTTGATTCAAATTTGATTCCTGAAGCTTACCTTACAGACCCAAAGCCAGAGCACAGTTTTGTATATGTATCTACAATCCAGCGGATGGCCATCAACCTTTTCGGAAAAACCTCTGCATTATCATGTAGCGAGGAGCCTGAGGATGAGGACGCTGGGCAACTCGATATCCCAATACATGCTTTTGACCTTATCATTGCTGATGAATGCCACAGGGGATATTCTGCACAGGAAGTTTCTGTATGGAGAAATACCCTTGACCATTTTGATGCCATCAAAGTAGGGCTTACAGCCACGCCTGCTGCTCATACTTATGCATACTTTAAAGATATTGCTTACAGGTACAGCTATGAACAGGCTGTTCAAGATGGCTATCTAGTTGACTATGATATTGTTGCATTGGAATCAAGCGTTCGCATGAATGGAATATTCCTTCGTGAAGGTGAAATGGTTGGGGTTATAGATCCCGAAACCGGGCAAAGTAAAATAGACATGCTTGAAGACGAACGTGAGTTCTCAGCTGAGAAAATAGAGAAGGAAATAACAAATATTGATTCTAACAAGAAAATCCTTCAAGAGATCAAACGTTATGCTGAAGAGCATGAAGAAAGATACGGGCGTTTTCCAAAGACTCTGATTTTTGCAGTGCAAGACCTGGCAAATTCTTCGTCTCATGCTGATCAAATAGTTGATCTGGCAAGAGATATCTTTGGCAGAGGGGATTCGTTCGTCCAGAAAATTACAGGTAAAGTTGACCGTCCTTTGCAGAGAATCAGGGAGTTCAGGAACAGAAAAGAGCCGGGAATTGCAGTAACTGTTGATCTTCTATCAACAGGGGTTGATATTCCGGACATTGAATATATTGTGTTTTTGAGGTCTGTTAAGTCCCGTATCCTTTTTGAACAGATGATTGGACGCGGTACACGCAAAGGGGAACATTATCCAGATAAGTCACATTTTGTTGTTTTTGATTGCTTTGGTGGAACCCTTTTTGATTACTTCAAAGGGGTTACTGGTGTGACAGCCGAACCGCCCAAAAAGGAAGTAAAACCTATAAGAAAGGTTATTGAGGATGTCTGGAATAACCGGGACAGGGCTTACAATGTGCGTGTCCTGACAAAGAGACTAAACAGAATTGATAAGGAAATGAGCGGGGAAGCTCGGGATATGTTCAGCGCTTTTATACAAAAAGGCGATCTGAATCGTTTTGCGATCTCGCTTGAAAGGCGCCTCTCGGAAGATTTCACAGGGACAATGGAGACCCTGAGGAATCCTGATTTTTTGAACCTGCTTGACAATTATCCCCGTCCATCAAAAACGTTTCTTGTGGATTATGGGATAAGGGATGTGGTTTCATCCACCTGGATTGTGAGAGATGCTGCAGGTAATGAGTATAAACCGAAAGATTATCTGAGCATTTTTTCCGAATTTGTAAAAGAGAATTCTGAAAAGATTGCGGCAATTGGCATCCTTCTTGACCGCCCTCAGGATTGGAATACCGATGCACTTGGAGATTTGAAAGAGAAACTTGAATCTTCTCAGCAGCGGTTTACTATTGAGAATCTGCAAAGAGCTCATAAGGTAAGCTACAACAAAGCGCTTGTGGATATTATTTCGATGATCAAGCACGCTGCCCGTGAAGAGGAGTCTTTGTTGACGGCTGAAGAGCGCGTTAGCCTTGCTTTTGACAGAGTAACCGTGGGAAAACATTTTACACCTGATCAGCATCTATGGCTTGACCGAATCAGGTCGCATTTGATTGCAAACCTCTCTATTGATAAAGAGGACTTCGAATTCATTCCTGTGTTTTCCGATTACGGCGGCTGGAATAAGGCTAACCGTGTTTTTGAAGGCCAGCTTTCAACTTTGATTTCAGAATTTAACAGGGCAGTTGCAGCATGAGCGATATTGTACAGAAATTATGGGGTTTTTGCCATACTTTACGGCATGAAGGTATCGATTACGGCGATTATATCGAACAAATTACATACCTACTTTTTTTGAAGATGGCAGACGAGCGGGGGATCAAACTCCCCGATGCCTGCGACTGGCAATCCGTTAAAGAAAAATCAGGAACCGAACTCACTGAACATTATAACGATGCGCTTCGGACACTTGGTAAGCAGGAAGAGCTCCTTGGTGATATCTTTGCAGGTGCTCTTTCACGTTTTCACAATCCTGTGAGCCTTAAGAAGATTATTTCACTTGTAGATGAAACCGATTGGACAGGGCTTGATATTGATGTCAAAGCTATGGCTTTTGAAGGCCTTCTGGAAAAAGCAGCAAGCGAAGGCAAGAAAGGAGCTGGACAGTACTTTACCCCAAGAATTGTAATCCAGACAATCGTAAGGTGTACAAAACCCGACCCCAGAGGCCACCGAGATTTTTCATTTATGGACCCAGCATGCGGTACAGGCGGCTTTCTCGTCTGTGCCTATGAATGGCTGAAGGCTATGACAGGAGGCGGAGCTCTTGACCGCGATCTAGCAAAACTTATCCGCTACAGGACTTATTTCGGGCAGGAACTTGTGGAACGTCCTAGAAGGCTTGCCCTTATGAACCTCTACCTACACAGCATCGAGCCTGAAATCAAGCTCGGAGATTCCATCTATGAAATCCCGGACTCAAAAAGATTTGATGTTGTGCTCACAAACCCTCCTTTCGGGACAAAAGGCGCAAACCAAGCCCCTGTCCGTGAGGATTTTGTTATCGATACCTCAAACAAGCAGCTCAATTTCATCCAGCACGTTATGACCATCTTAAAACCCGGCGGCAGAGCCGCAATCGTTGTCCCTGACAATGTGCTTTTTGCAGACAAGGCAGGAGAGGTTTTCAAGGTGCTCTGTGAAGACTGCGACCTCCACACTGTCCTGCGCCTTCCAGACGGCACATTTACACCTTACTCCCCAGGCACCAAAACCAATGTGATATTTTTCACGAAAGGTATCCCCACAGACCAGACGTGGGTCTACGACTGCCGGACCAACGTCCCTAAGATCACAAAAAAAGATCGCCCACTCACAAAAGAACACTTTGCAGAGTTTGAAAAATGCTTTGGCATCGACCCTAACGGCAGGGCAAAACGCGAAGAAAAAGATTCCCAGGAAGACCGCTGGCGCAAATTCCACATCTCCGAACTCAAAGCCTGCGACTACAAAATCGATTCACTGAAGTGGCTAAGGGACGATTCCTTAGGCGACACTGACGGCCTTCCCGATCCTGAAGAGCTTGCAGCCGAGGCAATCGATGAGCTTGAAGCGGCACTAGGTGAGTTGAATGCGATTCTTGATTTGATGGGGAATGGTTATGCAGCAGAAGAGTAAACTGCCGGAAGGGTGGACTTGGGCAGATATGAGTGACATTTTTGTTTGGGCAAATGGAAAAAGTCTACCAAAAAAGAATATGGAAAGTGGAAATTATTTAGTATATGGTGGAAACGGTATTAATGGACATCATACCAAATGGTTATCCTCCGAAGAATGCATTGTAATTGGGAGAGTTGGTGCTAACTGTGGAAATATCCATTTAGCTAAATCAGAATCTTGGATTACAGATAACGCTATATATTCCTCCTGGTCATCAAAAAATATATCTTTGAAATATTTTCTATTTGTTCTTTCAAATTGCAAATTAAACGAGTATTCAAGTGGGTCTGGACAACCTTATGTGTCTCAGAAAACCCTTGCTTCACAAACCATAATGTTACCACCTTTTGCCGAACAGCACCGCAATGTTTCAGCTATTGAAGAACTTTTTGCCCGTCTGGATGCAACAAATGAAAAGCTTGACCGGGTGCTGGAGATCTTGAAGAAGTTAAGGCAATCGGTTCTTACTTCTGCTTTTGACGGAAAGCTAACCGAGGATTGGCGGATTATATTTCAGAACTCAAATGGGAAAAACGAAATTTTTCAGAAAAATATCCATGTTAATTCAAGTTACTTATCTGAAAAACCAATGATTCCTGATAATGAGCTTTTACCCATTTTGCCAAATAGTTGGTTTTGGGCTACAATTGAGCAGTTAGCCTCTATAGAACCTCGCTCTATCCAAAGTGGTCCATTTGGAAGTAATTTGCTTCATTCCGAATTTCAAGAAACGGGGGTTTTAGCAATTGGAATTGATAACGTTCTTTATCGAAGCTTTTCATTAGGTAAAGAGCATAGAATCAGTAATGAAAAATACCACGAACTGAAAAAGTATACTACAAGGCCATTGGATGTCTTAATTACTGTGATGGCTACTGTAGGAAGATGCTGTGTGGTTCCTCAAGATATTGAAACAGCGATAATCACAAAACATGTTTATCGGATCACTCCAAACAGAGAGGTTATTTCGTCTTACTATTTAATGAATGCATTAAGTGGCGCTGCAACAGTTAAAGAGCAAATTGATAACCAGATTAGAGGACAAACACGCCCTGGAATAAACGGCAAAATTCTGAAAGCGACCTCAATTCCTCTTCCTCCCCTCCCCGAACAGCAAGAAATCGTGAAGCGTATAGATGCACTCTTCGCTTTTGCCGATTCGATTGAAGCAAAAGTTAAAGCGGCAAGGGAAAAGACAGAGAAATTAAGGCAGTCTATTCTTGCAAAGGCTTTTTCCGGAGAGCTTGTGCCGACAGAGGCTGAGATTGCAAAAAGAGAAGGCAGGGATTATGAGACGGCTGAGGTTTTGCTTGAAAGAATTAAGGAAGAAAGAAGGAAGAGTGGGAAAAAACGATAAGTTCTATACTATTTTGAAGTTCAATTTCTTTCCCCTTCACTTTTCGAGAACGGATGGTTGTGAAGCCTCTGATGAGAGTTGGGGTTGATAAGCTGGAGCTTGATTCTCAGTTGAAATACCGGAAATTGATATATTTGGCTCATTTATTGGGGGCTGGGTAGTTTCAAATATTTTTCCAAAGATTACTTCAAACTCAGTTTTTTCATTCTTTTGTCCTTCATCGTCCTGATTTTCATTTTGGTGGTTATTAACCAAAGGAAAAATTTTTAATACACTTTCTCTATCTGGGAGAAGTGCACAAGCATTAATCGCTTTTGAAGGCTTGTCTTCACCATAAACCCATGGTGGATAATAATCTTCTACAGTGCCTTTCGAAAGAACGTATATGTTCTCATCTCTCAAAGAAGATAAAAGAACATCTTTAGATATAATTTTATAATCTTCACTTTGGAGAATTTGTTTGCGTGTATTTTTTTCTTCTATTTCAAAAAGTAACTTTATCTCGCGAATCTCATTTTCACTTGGAATATTCCCCAAGCTTAACATTTCACATAACTCTTTTAATCTCTGATAACGTTGACGCCACGTATATTTTTCAATAAGTGCTTTGATTTCATCCTTATTTGGAGATCCATCTATATTTTGATCAACAGCTATGTCATCAACTTCATTTATTAACTGACTATGAATTGAATTAGTGCGCTCACTTACTCCAATTTTACTAAAACCACCGACCAAAATATCAAGGTCTAAAATGGCGTGTACATCTATTTCAAAAGAATTAAAGAACTTTCTATATCTTTGGACGCTTCCTTTACCATTAATCTTTATGAGAGGTATGTTTTTCCTATTGAAATCCCAATCATTGTTTAAAGTTTTAGCCACATGGTTAAAAAAATATACATCCGAATCTCCTTCAACTAAAACTACTTTATTTGCGAAAAAAGCAGCACAATTATTTTCATAACAAATTAACTGAAATAAGTCTTTAGTCGTATTATTGTGAAGATCGATACAAATCGAGTCTGAATAGGGTTTTGTATTGCTTTCATACACTTTTTTCATTTTGACAAATGTATTTGTGGAAGTCGATGAGAAGAAAATAGGAGAGTGAGTTGTGACTAACACTTGGTTTGATTCCGAAATAATGGAAAGAGTATCGAATAGTATTTTTTGAGCTGCCGGATGAAGATATAACTCAGGTTCTTCAAAAAGAAATAAATGTCGCTGAGGAGGATTTTCCTCTTTTTTGGACTCTGATTCTTCGTTATCCAATGAATTTAATAATTTTGGTCTCCCTTTCATCTCAACATAGCTTCTTAATAATGAAAAAGTTACGGCTCTTTTTAAACCATCACCTTTAGAATCAATCAACCCTCTTGTACCATCATCAACGTATATCTGAGCGGTAGAAAGCAGATCTTTGAGTTCTATTGGTGGTATGTAAAATTCAATACTTGAATTTGGAAAATTTTCTTTAAGGTAAGCACTTACTAATTTTTCTATTTCTTTTACTTCTTTAAGCCGCTCGTCTGGACGACTTTCTTCAATATCAGGTCTGTTAAATAGAGTTGTTATTTTTCCAAAAGATTCAACAATGTCTTTAACTGGTTCTGATCCTTCGATTTCTTTGTGAAATAAGGAAATAATTTTCCCAAATGTAGCGGATTCCTTTGTTTTCACATCATCACTAATATCTTTTACAGCTTGGATGTAATAAGGATCAGGCAATAACGTTTTAATTGTAGATTCTGAAATTGGCAACTTAATATCTTTTTCTTCACGTTGACTACTAGACATATCTTCGATTATTGAATACACAATTTTCCTAGCATCCATTTGAGTTTTTACTTCCTCAAAAGAGTCCTTCCATTGTGGAAGATAATTTGTCATAGCAATTTTGATATCATTACCTTTTTTGCCACGTAAAATTTCAGCAATTTTAGACTCATCAAATCTTTCATCTAATGGCATTAATTTTTTATAGCAAAGATTTATTGAGCCATCAACCTCATAGCGTCTGACTAATGTCAGTTTGTTATCAATTATTATTTCAAGAATCTTATTCTTTTCTTCGTCTTTAACCTTAGATAGATCGCTTTCATCTATGTTCAATTCTGCTTCAATACGAATAGACTTTTTACTGTCATAATAATCAGTCTTGTTAATTTTGGAACCTGTTATAAATAAGCTTAGAGCTAATAAGGTTGAAGATTTTCCACTATTATTCTCCCCAACAATACAAACAAATCGAGATAATGGCAAATAAACATCTCTGAGTCCTCTGTAATTTTCAATTTTTATTGAGTTGAGAAGCATAGTATCCCTTTTTCTCAAAATTTATTGAGCAACGACCCAAAAATTAATTTTTATTTAAAAATGATCATCGAGATAAAAACATTCAATTGAATACACACTTTTTACTGAATGTATAAATATATATTGTATCTGTCAACATCGTGTAATTTCTTTAACATCTGATAATTAAAAAGTTTAATATTACCTTGACTATGTCACATTACACGGTAAAGCGTCATCATTAGATCTCGTATGTCAAAGATATCGTTCGTAGCGAAATCGATAACAGCGATTGGAGTAACTGTCTAATCTGACAAAGTCAAGTTACTACATACAGTCAATAACAACTTAAGCAGATTTTTAGTTTCAAAGTTCACCCAAAGCTCAAGTCGCTCCTTTGAATTTCGTATTGTGAATAATCAATCAAGTCTCTAATTATTCAGGGATTATGAGACGGCTGATGTTTTGCTTGAAAGGATAAAGAACCTGGATTCCGCTTTTTTAGGCACATAAACATCTATTGATACCGAATTATGTGCTTAACCTTAACTGCATGAAACCAAGGCCCGAATTTCGAAACTACGAGTATCTGACATTATGACCTAGTGGAGCTATGTATATGCGTTTAAAATATGGGAACTCAGGAAAGAAAGAGAGAGGTAAGAGTGGAAAAAATCAATAAGCATGATGCTATTTTCAGATTCAATATCTTTTCTTTTTTCATTTTTCTGTAAAGGC
>MDTP02000061.1 GCA_001714685.2 Methanosarcina sp. Ant1
GTTTCACGATCTCAAATATATAGGAATAAAATTATACTTCGCGGTAGACGTGAAAGGAAATGTGACAAAGTCAAGTTTAAATCACAAGTTTAATTAACTAATTTTTGTTTAAATTCTTAATCATGTTAGACGAATTAAGCAATTTAAAAGTCGTTACTTGGAATTGTAACATGGCTTTTAGAAAAAAGTACCAAAATATTCTTTCACATGAACCCGATTTGCTCATAATCCCTGAATGTGAACATCCAGATAACTTCAAAGAGATATTTTATTCAGATGTTGTATGGA
The DNA here is from genome assembly GCA_001714685.2 of Methanosarcina sp. Ant1. Lineage (GTDB taxonomy): Archaea > Halobacteriota > Methanosarcinia > Methanosarcinales > Methanosarcinaceae > Methanosarcina. The sequence continues at coordinate 289 of MDTP02000061.1, forward strand.
TCGGAAATAATAAAAACAAAGGATTAGGGGTTTTCAGCTTTAACGGTATTAGAATATCCTTGCACAAATCATATTGCGAAGACTTCCAATATGTCTTACCAATTGAAGTAACTGTAAACAATGAAAAGATCATGAACCTTATTGCAGTATGGGCACAAAAAAACGATGAAAAAGATACAAAAAGAAGGTATATAGGGAACGTTTGGTGTGCATTAAATCACTATAAAGAATTGCTCGAAACACCAATAATAATTGCTGGTGATTTCAATTGGAACGTTATATGGGATAATGATAAATATAGATTATACGGCACACTTACTGATGTAATAAATTTACTCGAACAATATGGGATACATAGCACCTATCACAGTATTCCAGATGTAATATTTGGAACTAATACAATCTTTGGATATGAAAAAGATCCGACTTTATTTCTATTAAAAAAGAAAGAGAAGGCTTATCATATCGACTACATATTTACTTCACCCAATTTTATAAATAGCATAGGGTCATGTTTTGTCGGCAAATATAAAGATTGGATTGCTTTAAGTGATCATATGTCTCTTTTTGCTGAGTATAGACAAACAAAATTTGATTAGATGAAAAACTCATGTTTTTTCGAATTTTCCGTTTGAGAGGTTTTACACCTAGGGTCTGATTTTTGAATCAAGACAACAAGATCAATAGACTCTTTTTATAAGTATAGAAAGAGTAAATGAAGCCGATTACATATAAAATAATATTATTATTTTTATTTTTATAAATTGGTAGTTTAATGTGTGCACCTAAATTAAAATTAGACTGGAATTTAAATATTAAACATAACTTCCAAAACAGAACCTTTGATTTATCTTTGACTTTGTACCACACCATCATTCTAAAATAAATTATTACTTACGTATGAACATAAAATTAATTCGTGCTATCTTCCACGCCCTGATATTTTAAGAAATCCAGACTTTTCTTGCAAGTCTCATACTTTCCGTGAAAAAGAGAGTTTACGTGCAAAGCCGGAAATCTCCGGCAAATGCTGACGCAAAATAGAAATAAACCGGGAAGTCTCTCTGGAATAAACAAAAGTATTGTTTTCTGCTATATAATGTACTTGACCTTAACCATTAAATATTTGTCTTGAAACCTGGGCAAGATGTAAAAGTCCAAAAAAATAGATAAACAGGGTAATGTTAATAGCCTTCTCAGACCTGTCCTGTCCCGCGCCAAGGCGCGGCTTGAGCACAAAAACCCTGAAAAAATGAGAAAATAAGAATTCAGCGGCAATTTTCTGAATGGAAAGCAAATTGCGCCCGATTTTTTACAACTTCATTTTTATTTTTCTGCCTACCTGCTCGAAAAATCCAACTCAAGCTTTTCAACAACCCGCCTGAAAATCTCATCCATAAGCTTCCAGTAACTTTCGACCTGCTGGTAGATTTCTTCTGCAACTTCCTCGTGGTAGGTGTGAGATATGAGATTTCTGTCATCCACCATCTCAAGGATTTTGACAGTTTCCTCTTCCGAAAGAAGACTTACCTTGAAATTTCCTTGAAACAGGACTTGGGAGAATTACAGATGATTCCTTCCTGAACATCCAGGTAATTCTTTACGACTTTCCAGAAGGTCTCAAAAGTATATTCAAACCTCTGGATAGCCGCATTCCGAACTATTACTGAATAAGGTTCTTCTGTGATTGCTTTCAAAGTTTTGAGTGCTTTTTCGGTGGTTTCGATCCTGAGCTTTAATGTTTCCATACAACCCCTTCTCGTAACGCTTTTTCTTTAAAAACTTCCGAAACCCTGGAAAGGTCCACAACATCAACTGTATAAGGGATATTAAGATCCTCAATTCTTTCTTTTAAGAAAACCAATTTTCTCCGGTCAAAATTTTTCCCGGGAAGGACTCCAATGTCTATATCCGAAACTCGACTGAAATCCCCCCTAGCCCTCGAACCGAAGAGTATGACAATAACATTTTCTTCTTTTAAAGTTTCAAAAACCAGGGATTTCCGATTCTGAATGCTTTTTTGATAGATCGGGGAAAGACTGCTCATCTATTATTCATTTAAGGGTTTTCAATACTTGAATCTAATGTTAGCTTCAGGCAATTTCAACTCCATTCAGAAATGTCTGAAGCAGAACCTTGAAATGGCAGCTAACTCCTTCATAGGTGCAGAGGTAATCTTTCAGGCGTCTTCAGAAAATTTCAACTCTGTATTAGTATCTGGGTAAATTGGCGTCTCAAACGATAAAATATATAATTAGTTAATATAAACACGAAGGTTCATTTAGAGAAACTCGAACAATTCTTTCTGGTTTAGACTATTAATAAATCGGTTACAATCATCACTAAATTTCTTCCTAGTTTTCCAGTGATCTCCAATAGAGATTGTCCATAAATCATCACTATTTTGCAGGTAATCTTTCAAATGTTTTCTTTTACAACGGTTAAGAAACAGTTTCATTTTCTTAACCATGGTCTTTTTCAAATCTTTGTCCAATTTTTCCCATATTTCTCCAACTACTTCAGCTGTAATTTCCCGTACCCCAAACTGAGTTTTGCCGGATAACGAACGCGACATTAAAGTATTAAACACAAAAGGCGCAATTCTTTTAAAAGGGCTACTTTCCGTGAATTTCAACATTAAAGGAGGTTTAGATTTAACAACAACAGAATCAGAAAACAAAGTTTCCAGCAAGGGATCTTTAAAAGATCTTCCACTAATTTTTTTAATTTCATTACTTAGTATCACTTGCGAGTAATCTATGCCTTCTTCTAGTAACTTTTGGTTTAGTTTGATCAAGTTATCTTTGCCGAATATTCCTACATCTAGATCCATATTCTCGTCAGAAATATCTATTCCCTTTTCAATAAGATGCCTCAACTGAATTGAATCATACCTATTCAAATTAGCTCCAATTTTATATTCTCCACTTTTACACTCAGCAAACAACCCCATATTATCAGAAACAAGAAGAATATCAGGATTGATAGTGCCACCAACATTGAACTTTGGTTCTATACGCATTACCTTATATCCTGCTTTGAAAAAATGGTTAGGATAAGATTCTAAATTACAAGCGAGTCCTAAAACTGCATTTACTAAATCCAGATGATCAGAATATTGATCCATGTTCATCATAAATAATCACCCCTGGGTCCAGAGAGTGTTGAACGTTCGTATAAAGTCGAAAAACTAAGTTTCCACAAGACTTCTTTGGTAGATATAAGCGAGCGTATTCTGGCATTAAATCCAAGTTGAAGTTATCTCCCGTATGGGTGTCAACACCTGAGATCCTTAGAAAATCGTTAGTATGGTCATGGATTACTCCCCAAAGCCTGAAAGGTTTTGTTGAGTTAATCAATTTTTCAGCAAGTTTCTCAATATTATGTCTCTTAGAAAATTTCAGTTCAAGTGGACTCCCGTTGATTTTAAATCCACCAGATACTTCCTCGAGAGACATTCTCTGTTCTTCTATCTGATTCATTTTAGCACTATAGTCGTCGATAATTTCGTCAACAAAATGAATATGTTCTTCAATATCGGTCCCTTTATTCACTGTTATTTTCCCATCAAAAAAGACTTCATCTAAAAACTTAGTTTCACCATCTTTTTTATTGATCAGTCTTGTGGATGTCTTTATGGCAGGAAAATTATTTTCGCGTAAAAGTTCGAAAAGTTCTTTAGATGGCTTTGAGCCTTTTGACCATAATCTCATAGTTAATTGGGAGATTTCATCGTCTCCTAAATCATCCTCACCAAACACTTCTTGTCTAAACTTAATTGAAAATCCAATGTTATCAAGTTTTTTTTCAATATCATTCAACATCTGATGAGGCATCCATAAACTATCGATAGAGAGAAGGTTTGTAAATTTATCCACAAACTTATTTATGGTTTCACTTTTCTCCATGTTGTACAGTTTCCAATATCGATCAAAAAAGGTATCAAGATACAAAGTAAATTTATCTTTATTTCCATTTTTTGCCAGCATAACGTACAAAAATTTATCAGTTGTCGGCATTATTTCTAAACTATAATCATCAAACTTTAATGGAATATCACTAACTTTACAATTAGATTCAATTATGTTGGTTTTTACACTATAATCAGCATATTCTCCATTATCTTCTAATGATCGGAGATTTGCATTCATAGTATGTTCCATCTGACTATGAAGCTCACTCCTTGATTTTATCATTCTTTTACCGCCTTCATAGAGCATTAGATGTCAAAAACAATTTTGTATGTTTTCACTTGAAACAATATCTACTTTTCGAAATTACAATCACCTTTATAACCCAAAACTTCCTCAACTCGCCCCAGAGCAGTGCAAATTTAATATAATGATTCCCTTTATCCTCTAATACTCCGGACAAATCAAGAATTCACAATTATCTGACATTTCCCAGTCAATTTCACGAGGATTTATAAAATGGACAAATACGAGAAGGTATTCGAGCTGGCCAAGCGCCGGGGTTTTTTGTGGAACTCCTTTGAGCTGTATGGCGGAAGTCGCGGGTTTTATGATTACGGGCCTCTTGGGAGCACACTGAAGAGGCGGATTGAGCAGACCTGGAGAGAGTTTTACGTAATCCAGGAAGGGTTTATGGAGATCGAGTGCCCGACAATAGGTATCGAGGACGTCTTTATCGCCTCCGGGCACGTTGGGGGCTTTTCTGACCCTTTGTGTGAGTGCATGAACTGCAAAGAGGCTTTCCGGGCTGACCACCTTGTAGAACACGTGATGAGTGCGGCAGGGACCCTGAGTGCAGAAGATCTTACCAGGGTCATAAAAGAAAATGAGGTCAAATGTCCCGAGTGCGGTGGAGAGTTCGGGGACGCCTATGAGTTTAACCTTATGTTCAAGACCACAATCGGGCCAGGCACTGGAAGGCAGGGATACCTCAGACCGGAAACTGCACAGGGGATGTTCGTTGACTTCCAGAGGTTGTCCCGGTTCTACAGAGATAAGCTGCCTTTTGGAGCAGTGCAGATAGGAAAGTCCTACAGGAACGAGATTGCACCCAGGCAGGGTGTTATCCGGCTCAGGGAATTCACGCAGGCCGAGTGTGAAATTTTCGTCGATCCCAGAAACAAGAAACACCCCAATTTCGAGCGTTTCGCAGACAAAGAACTCATACTTTATTCGCAAGAGGCACAGAAAAAAGGCGAATCCTTCAGGATGACTGTTAGGGAAGCTGTAAAGGCTGGAGTCATTGCTCACGAATTCCTGGGTTACAATATCGCACTTACCAACGAGTTCCTGACAAAGGTAGGGATCAACCCTGCAAAACTCAGGTTCAGGCAGCACTTGAAAGATGAAATGGCGCATTACGCAATCGACTGCTGGGACGCCGAGATCGAAACCGATCGCTTCGGCTGGGTTGAAATGGTGGGAATTGCTGACAGGACGGACTATGATCTCAAAGCCCATGCAAGAGTCAGCAAGACCGAGCTTTACGTTTACGTGGAATATGACGAGCCCAGGATAATAACTCGCTTTGCTATAAATCCAAATATGGGTAAGCTGGGTCCTGCCTTTAAGGGCAAAGCAAGAGCTGTCTCAGATGCCTTAAAACAGCTTTCTGAAGAGGAGCTTTCTACGGGTGAGATCAAAGTTACCGTGGATGGAGAAGAGTTGACAATCAGCCCTGACATGGTAAGCTTTGCGGAAGAGACAGTAAAAGTCAGTGGAGAAAACGTTATTCCGCACGTAATTGAACCTTCCTATGGTATTGACAGGATCTTCTACGGTGTTATGGAGCACGCCTTTGATGAAGAAAATGTTGCTCAGAAGGCAACCGAAGCCGGGCTTAAAGGCGCAGAAGAAGCTGGAAAAGAATCCGAAGCTGTAAAGGACGAAAACGAGGTCGAGGGAGAAGAGGAAGCCCGCCTTGTTATGCATTTCTCAAGTGCAGTTGCCCCGGTACAGGTCGCAGTCCTCCCGCTCCTGACTCGTAAAGAGCTTTCAGATCCTGCAAAGGAAATCGTTGTAAAACTCAGGGAAAAGACCCTGCTTGTAAACTATGATGACTCCGGGACTATTGGCCGCCGCTACAGGAGAAATGATGAAATAGGGACTCCTTACTCAGTTACCGTGGACTACGATACCCTTGAAGACGGGACTGTAACCATCAGGGACAGAGATTCCATGCGCCAGGTAAGGGCTCCGATCAAAGAAATCGAAAACGTGCTCTACGAACTTATCTATAGGGGCAGGGGTTTCGAATCTGCAGGCAAGCCTTTTAACTTTTAAAATTTAGGAAATTGCCAATTCCTGAGTTGCGGGCTAAAAAACCTTCAGCAAAACTTTTAATTTTTTATTACTTTTTTATAATTGAATTAAAGCTCTGAAACAAAATAACCTTGAAGCAAAATAACCTTGAAGCAAAATAACCTTGAAACAAAATAACCTTGAAACAAAATAACCTTGAAACAAAATAACCTTGAAACAAAATAACCTTGAAACAAATGATCTTGAAACAAATGATCTTGAAACAAAATAACCTTGAAGCAAAATGAACGAGAGTCTTTTTCCTGAGAAACTGGCATGTATGAAGCACCCGTTGATAAAACCAGATACAGTTGAGCAGAGGCTTTATCAACTGAATCTGGCAGGAAGAGCCCTTGAAGGATCAAGCCTGGTTGTGCTTCCCACTGGACTTGGAAAAACCATTATAGCTCTTTTCGTAATTGCTTCCAGGCTCCAGCGATTTGGGGGAAAAGCGCTGATCCTTTCTCCTACAAAACCTCTTGTCGATCAGCATGCCGCTTTTTTTAGAAGGGTGATGACCCTTCCTGAAGAAGATATTCTTGCTTTTACAGGCAGCATTGCCCCTGCAGAGAGGGGAAGGCTCTGGGCACAGGGGAAGCTGATAGTATCTACCCCACAAGTAATCGAAAATGACCTTCTTACGAAGCGTATCAGCCTTGAAGATGTAAGCCACATCACCTTCGACGAAGCCCACAGGGCAGTCGGAAATTATGCTTATACCTTTATTGCGGAAAGGTACTTCGAGAGCGCGAAAAATCCTCATATACTCGGAATTACCGCAAGTCCAGGCAGCTCAGACGAGAAAATATCTGAAGTTTGTCAGGCTTTGCATGTCGAAAATGTGGCCGTGAAAACTGAGACAGACAGGGACGTTCGCCCTTATGTTCAGGAAAAAGAAATAGAGTGGCTTCAGGTTCAGCTCCCTGCCGAGATGGCCGAAATTCGGGGATATCTGGAAAAAATCCTTGACGATCGGCTCGGAGTCATAAAGGACCTGGGTTTTTCTGCAGGGAGTGGAAAATATGTCTCTAAAAAAGACCTCCTGCTTCTCCAGAAACAACTCCAGGGTGAAATCCGCATAGGGGGAGATCCTGCGATTTTCTCTGCCATGTCTGTGGTTGCTGAGATGATGAAGGTGAACCATGCTGTGGAAATGGTGGAGACGCAGGGGCTTGAGACCCTCAGGAAGTACTTGGGAAAACTGGAGGCAGAAGCCTCTTCAAGCAGTTCAAGTAAGGCTGCAAAAAGGCTCATGGACGATCTTTACATGAGAAAAGCCCTTTACAGGGTAAAGGAATGTGATGTCGAACATCCTAAACTCGAACTTACACGGAAAATCGTATCCGAACAGCTGAAAGAAAACCCTGATTCCAGGGTAATTGTGTTTACTAACTACAGGGACACTGCCGAAATAGTGGCAAATGCTCTTTCTAAAGTTTCCGGAATCGTTCCTATTCGTTTTGTGGGGCAGGGTTCGCGCCACAAGGACAAAGGACTTACGCAGAAACAGCAGGCTGAAATCCTCGATAAATTCAGGGCAGGAGAATATAACGTACTTGTAGCCACTTCAGTTGCTGAAGAAGGGCTTGATATCCCATCCACGGACATGGTGTTATTTTACGAACCCATCCCGTCGGAAATTCGCAGCATCCAGCGTAAGGGCAGGACTGGCAGGCAGCAAAAAGGCAGAGTGATGGTGCTGGTGACAAAGGGTACAAGGGACGAAGCCTATTACTGGAGCAGCAAAAACAAGGAAAAAAGGATGCTAAATAGCATGCATGGGCTTGAGGCTGTCCTGGGCCCGAAGAGCTCAAAAAAAAGCTCAGAACTCTCGGATTTTGAAAGTTTACCCTCTGCTTCAGACTCAAAGCTGAAACTGGAAGCAATCGAAAGCGAAAATTGGGCTGAAGAGTGGGACAGCAGCAGAAACCCTCTGGATTCCAGGGGAAAAGAAGAATTTGAGAACGGAAACCTGGAAAGAAGCACAGATGAAAACCCAGAAAAAAACACGGATGAAAACCTGGAAAAAAGCACGGATAAAAACATAAAAGAGAGGCAAAAAACCCTTGTAGACTTCGAAACTCTTTCCGGAAAGAAATCTGTAAATAAAGCGGAAATGTCCCGTATAGAACCCGAAACCGAACTCCTCAGAATAGTGATTGACCACAGGGAAACAAAAGGCGGAGTTGCAAAAGTTCTGGACAGGCTCGGGATGGAACTCAGTTTTGCAGCTCTTGAGATAGGGGATTACGTTGTGAGCGACCGCCTTGCTGTGGAGAGAAAACGCACGGACGACTTTGCAAGTTCCCTTATCGATGGAAAACGTAATCTTTTTGCCCAGCTTTCGGATCTTGCAAGAGTATACGAAAAACCTGTCCTCATCATTGAAGGAGAAGAACTTTTCACTTGCAGACAGCTTAACCCTAATGCTATCTATGGTTCCCTGGTATCCATTGCAATTGATTTTGGGGTATCAATTCTCTACTCAAGAGACGAGGAAGAGACAGCTGCGATATTAAAAGTGCTTGCAAAACGTGAGCAGACCGAAAATAAACGTGAAATCAATCCTCATGGGAAAAAATCAGCCAGTACTCTTGCTGAGCAGCAGGAATACCTTATTTCTTCTATCTCGAACATAGGGCCAAAAGCTGCACGAAACCTCCTTTTACATTTCGGCTCCGTGGAGGCTATTATGAAGGCTGACACCGAAGATCTCAAGAAGGTAAAACTAATAGGACCAAAAACAGCAGCTAGGATCAGAGAGGTTCTTGAGAGTCCTTATAAAGGGTAAATGGAAAGAAACCAAACTTTAATGGTTACAGGAATCGGAAAGAAAGATAATATTAGCCAGGATAAATGAACTGAAAGTTTCGGATCTTACGGAAACCTAACGCAGGTCATGGCACTTGAAATTTTCGGAATTTTCCTAAAAAGGAAACGTTAATATGAATATTTTTTAAGCAAATTATTTTATTTTCGTTTCCTTCTTGTTTTCCTCTCTTTTACTTCTTTCTATATCCCTGCTTCTTTCTATATCCCTGCTTCTTTCTTCCATCTTTTTTTTCTTTTTGCCCTTACCTTTATACCTGCCTCAGGCGCTCGATAAGCCCAAGACCTTTGTCAATCAGCTCGAAGTCTTCAGCAATACTACGAGGGTTCTTTTCATCCTGAAGGCAGGCTGCAATGCTGATTATCTTTTTAAGGAGAAGTTTCTCCAGTACTTCTCGGTCTTCATGATCCCTGCTTCCATGAACGCCAGAAATCTTCGGTGCCCCTGTTGGTTTTTCTGCCTTCCCTGAGAGGGCATCCTGAAATGCAGGGGCTGTACTTCTTGTTTCCCCTATGTCGTAAGGTATTTTGGAAATATCTTCTTCTTCGAACTCGAGAGCTTTTTCCTTTTCTTCGGCAGCTTCAGAAGTTTTCAACCCGAACCGGGGTTTTTGCCTGTGTGCCTGAACTCTTTTTTTAGCCTCAAATGAGGGCCTCTCTTTTTCGGTATGCTGTATGGCTTCAGGAACCTGGACTTCCGCGACTGGTTCCGGAGTCTCCTTTTCTTCCTGAACATCACATATAGGGCAGATTACTTTGCCCTGATAACGAAATCGTGGGGCTCCGCAGACCTTACAATGCTCGGCGAGCATAGTGCCCCCCATTTCAAGAAAACGCGCTATTCGCTTTACTTTTTGATCTTTTTCAGAATCCATGTACCTGACCTTCCTCTATGCACAGTTTCTACTTATTTTATAATATTTTTCCTGTAGCTCCCTGTATATGAAACTACCTTTTTCCAGTGCAACGGGGAAAAATCATGGATTCATAACCACAAAGGGTAGACATCTCCACATGCGATCCTGATGATCACCGATACTATTTTATATAACAAGCCTGTCTTACACTAATTTATTAGCTCTAATTTTTACATCATAATTGACTGCGCAGGTGATTCGAATGTCATCAAATGATTCAGCAGAAGTTATCAGACAATGTCTCCATGTCCTAGACAGCATAACCAGCGACTCTTCAGTTCCAAGAAATATCAGGCGTTCCGTGAATGAAATCATGGACATACTGAACAAAGAATCCGAACCTCTGTTCCTTAGAGCAGCATCAAGCATTTCCATTCTTGAGGATATAAGCAATGATCCTAACCTTCCTCTGCACACAAGAACTTTAATATGGAATCTCTCAAGCCAGCTCGAGACTATTCCTGTAGATGAGTAAAGTCATAAAAATTCTTTAAACCGTACAAAACAGAATTTGCTCGAGAGTATAAACTAGAACGGATAGGCTCCAGTACTTAAAACGATCTTGGATACCTTTCATGAGGCGACTCTGTTAAAAAATCTCAAACTTTGTCTAATTCTAAAAAAGGAGCCGGAAAGGAGCAAACTTATTATTTTGCTAGCCATTTCGAGCTGATTTTGGGAGTTACACTCAAGAGTTACGATATCGACAAGGAAAAAAAATATTTTTCCTCTTTTTATATCTTTTTTCCAATACTAAAGTTTAAACAATGATCATGAAGCCGAATTTTTAAACTGACGAATAAATATAGATAAGTTAAAAATTAAACTAAGGGGCAAGAAGAGAAATAAAAATATAAGGACCCTGATATTCAGTGCATACAGACAAAAGAAAATTATACTAATAGGGATAATATACTCGACTAGAAATTCTCAGATGAAAATTCCTGAATTCAGAAAAATAAATGTAAAATATATAAAATATAATTTAGCTTTCAATTTAAACTAAATTATGTAAGAGGCTGAAAGCATCAAAAGGGGGTATGAAAACGTTGCTTGAAGAAATCTCGGCCAAGATAAGGGAAAATTTCGAGGCCAAAGACAGTGTAAGGGAAGATGGATTGAAAATCTCCCGAGAAATTGTCAGGGAATGTAGGACAGCAACATTTGCCTTGCATGGGCAGGACTTTGAGAAGGCAAATAACAGCATCGAAGCAGCGGGAAAAGCGCTGGAGAAACTTGAAATTCTTTTCAAAGGATACGCTGACATTTATTATGCCGGGTACGTAGAACATGCCCAGCAGGAATACTCGGAAGTCTCAGTCCTCAGAAGCCTGCTGAAGGAAGAAGGAGAGTCGAAAAATCTCCCTTCTCCGGATGAACTGAGAGTTGAATATGCTGCCTACCTTAACGGACTCGGAGATGTTGTGGGAGAGCTCAGAAGACATGTTCTGGACCTTATAAGGAGAGATTCCTTTGAGAAAGCCGAAGTATTTTTAGGAATTATGGAGAATATCCATGCAATACTTATGGACTTTGATTATCCTGATGCTATAACCAAGGGACTCAGGAGGAAGACAGATGTATCCCGTGCTCTGATAGAAAAGACACGCGGAGATGTTGTCAATGCAATTAGTCAGAAAAAGCTTGAGACTGCAATGCTGAACCTGGAATCGAGGCTTTGAGTAGAACCTGAGCTTCAACACTAAGCAAATCAATGGTCCTGAGCTATAAAGGCTAGAATCTTACATTTGAACTGCGACTTACTCATATACAACTTATTCATTAATTATTTTAATATTTGTTAAACTGTTCAACATCTTAATTGTTTGAAACATCTGAATAATCAAAAGTTTTAACCCAAAATCTCAAAATTAATGGATTTAGAATTTTAAAATGGATTTAGAATTTTAATAATCTGCTAAAGAGGATATGCATGAGATTTGATCCAGAAAAAATAAAAAAGGATGCAAAAGAGAACTTCGATCTTACCTGGAATGAGGGCAAAAAGCTGATCAGGACACCTACCCTGAATGAACGCTATCCCAGAACCACTCTTAAATACGGGAAAGCACACCCTGTTTACGATACCATCCAGAAGCTAAGAGAGGCCTATCTTCGAATGGGCTTTGAAGAGATGATGAACCCTCTGATAGTTGATGATAAAGAGGTTCACAAACAGTTCGGAAGCGAAGCTCTAGCAGTCCTGGATCGTTGTTTCTACCTTGCAGGTCTGCCTCGCCCTAACGTGGGGATCTCCGACGAACGCATCGCACAGATAAATGAAATCCTTGGAAACGTAGGTGACGAAGGGATAGACAAAATCAGGCAGGTCCTCCATTCATACAAAAAAGGGAAGGTTGAGGGCGACGATCTTGTTCCCGAAATTTCGGCCGCTCTTGGAGTTTCGGACGCCCTTGTTGCCGACATGATCAACAGAGTTTTCCCGGAGTTTAAAGAGCTTGTACCCCAGGCAAGCACAAAGACGCTACGCAGCCATATGACAAGCGGCTGGTTCATTTCCCTTGGTGCCCTTCTTGAAAGGAAAGAGCCTCCCTACCACTTCTTCTCCATAGACCGCTGTTTCAGGAGAGAACAGCAGGAAGATGCCTCAAGGCTCATGACATATTACTCGGCTTCCTGCGTAATCATGGATGAAGAGGTAACCGTTGACCATGGGAAAGCCGTCGCAGAAGGGCTTCTTTCCCAGTTTGGTTTTGAAAAATTCCTTTTCAGGCCTGATGAGAAGCGTAGCAAATACTACGTTCCTGACACCCAGACCGAAGTATTTGCCTTCCATCCTAAACTTGTGGGCTCTAATTCAAAGTATTCGGACGGCTGGATCGAGATTGCAACTTTCGGGATATATTCCCCTACAGCTCTTGCAGAATATGACATTCCGTATCCTGTTATGAACCTTGGGCTTGGGGTAGAGAGGCTGGCGATGATCCTTCACGATGCCCCGGATATACGCTCTCTGACTTACCCGCAGATCCCTCAGTACAGTGAATGGGAGATGGCGGATAATGAGCTTGCAAAGCAGGTCTTTGTAGACAAAGTGCCTGAGACTCCTGAAGGACGTGCGATTGCAGATGCAATCGTTTCCCAGTGTGAACTGCATGGGGAAGAACCAAGTCCCTGTGAATTCCCTGCCTGGGAAGGAGAAGTATGCAGCAGGAAAGTAAAGGTTTCCGTGATCGAGCCTGAAGAAAATACAAAACTCTGCGGTCCTGCGGCTTTCAACGAAGTTGTAGCCTATCAGGGAGATATCCTGGGAATCCCTAACAACAAGAAATGGCAAAAAGCCTTTGAAAACCACTCTGCAAAAGGAGGAATTCGTTTCATAGAAGCTTTTGCCGCCCAGGCTGCGAGGGAAATCGAAGAAGCTGCAATGTCCGAAGCAAATGAACATATTATAAGAATAAGAATCGTCAAAGTTCCCTCAGAAGTTAACCTGAAAATAGGTCCTACTGCCCAGCGCTATATCACTGGCAAAAAGAAAAAGATAGATATGAGAGGCCCTGTTTTCGTCTCTGTAAAAGCGGAATTTGTATAAAAGAAAGGCTAAAGAAAAGCGATAAAAAAGGTATTGAATAAATGCAAAAAGAGAAAATTGCAAATCCCTTTTTTGAGGCATCCGGAAATCAGCCAGCTGATGGAAGCAGTAGCGCCTTTGTGTAGTCTTCAAAATAGGACAGGTAACCGAACAATAAGCCGACAAAAAAGCAGCAGGCGCGGGAAATGAAAAGCTTCCTGAAAGATCTGGTCTTCTTTTTTGCGAACTTATTAGAAAGCTCGCATTAGAGAAGTACTCCAGATCTCGGGGCAGAGCTGCTCTCCAAGAAACTTTCTATTGCGTCTCTCGAAAAAGATTCCTGTTGCATATTCCTGTCGATATTCCTGAACTCTGGAAGGTGCGAAACACATTCATCAGGTACGGAGAAAGAACACAGCAGATGCGAAGATCCAAGTTTGAATGTCTGTTAATGTGCCATTTAGTCTCTTGGCAGCCACACGTTGATTCTTTATTTTGCTCTCCTCTTTTTCTTTTCCGACTTTATCAAAATTCATGCCTAAAAAAATCTAAGGTACCGGACCAAGTTTAACATATGCTGTTAATTCACACAGTCTCTTATTACAAAAGCTCATGGCATCGGCACTACGTTTTTAAAAAAATGAAAAAAGTTCTAGAAATCAAAAAACAAGAACTTACCCCATAACTCAAAATACACTTCTTTAAATTTCTTCGTTTTCGTCCCGTATCCGTTGGTGCTGTGGGGTTTTCATCTCTTCCTTTGAGATTATCTAGGAGTTTCGGTATTCTACTATAGCCTCAGCAAAATTTTGAAAATATGAGCTTGATGAACTCACTCACCTAGTTTATACATTTACGGGAAGTTTCCATCCTGCAGCAAAAGGTGGGTTATTCGGCTGAAACGAAAAACTTTTTACATTTTGCCTGTCTCTGAGAAAGAATATAAATTTTATAATTCAAGTCCAGAAAAATGATCTTTTCTGGGAGCTATAAAAATGTTCCAGACCGAACCTATAATCTACCTCCAATCCCTTGGAACCCAATGGTTTACGTTTCTCATGATCCTGATAACTACAATGGGATCTTCCTCGTTTTTAGTTGCCTTAATAGTTATTACTACTTTTGGATTTAACTTTAAAAAGGGATTTCTTCTGTTTCAGCTCTTGCTTTGGACAGGCCTGGTTATCGAAACTCTAAAAATTCTAGTCGCATTTCCAAGGCCGGATTTTGTAGACAATAGAGTATTTAACCTGGAATCCGGAATAGAAAACACATCACCTTTTAAGGGAAATGGATCTGGAGACGTTTTCGCACTTCCCGATAAACAGATCCTTAAAGCATTCCGACTTCAAGAAGCTTTTACCCTTTCATCTTTTGGCTTTCCTTCCGGGCACGTAGCGCTTACGACTGCACTATGGGGAGGAATCGCCACTGTTTTCAACAACAGGACGATCAGAGCAATAACTCCTTTGATGATAGTAGTTGTAGCTTTTTCAAGGATATACCTGGGAAGGCATTTCATAGGGGATGTACTGGGAGGGGCTCTTGTAGGGTTAATTCTTCTGGTCTTTTTTACTCATTTTCTCAAAAGCTCTCTGAAGGATGATTTTTTCAAAAAAGAGAGCTTTAAATTCGCTTTCAGACTCCAGAATTTGCTTTTTTACTCATTCATGTTTTTTATCCCCATTCTTTTCACAGCATTATCTATGGTAAGTGCTGATGTAGCAGGATATTATCTTGGCACAAATGTTGCATACCTCCTGATTATAAGAAAAGGGATCCCGGATGACACCGGAAGTACAGCACAGAGAGCTTCAAGGGTATTTATCGCACTCCTGCTACTCGGGGTATCAAGCCTTATTCTTGATATTTGGTTTAAAACAGCCGGAACGATCGATTACCTCCAATTCACGTTAATCGCATTTTTAAAAACCTTCATTCCTGCATCTACAGTCTGGGCTTCTGTAGTTGTTTGCACAAAGCTTGACCTGTATAGAAGGGACAAAGGAAATTTAAGAGCAACGCAGGCAGTAATTGAATAAAGAATATAAAACAGATCCGACAAAGTCTATTAAAAATTTTTAAGTATAGGATTTTAACCGGCTCCCCGGCATTCTGATCATAGCGCACTAAGCTCGAGTTTATCGCCTGTGTCTTAATCAGTATGCTGTGGCCAGACTTGCGGCTGGAAGCCCAAACCCAAAAGTGAGAATTGATTCAGGATTCCGAAAATATCTGATATACCTTGAGAGCTTTTGACTCGACACCTTCAAACCTGCTATCATATTAATCAAGGCCTAATCCTTCATTATCGGGTCAATTCCCGAAATCAATCCTTAGATATTTGATATTCATTTTCAGTTTCCCCCGAACAATAGTAATCGTTAAACCCTGAAATCTCGAAGCTGTACGGAATTTTCCCGGAATCCGGGACAAATTTTATATAGGGATTGAGAGGGAATCATATATATTATATAGAGACTGAAATAGTAATGAAGGAAATGCAAATTAATATTATAGTGATAATTGCATTAAAGCTCTGCAGTGTGTTGGAGTAAATAAGCAGGATGGATATAGCAGATTTAAAAATACAGACTCTTCATGGGAATAAGAAAAAAATTTTAAATCTTTCTAGGTTAATTTATCCTGTACTCTTCCATCAAGGAATAACTTAAATAATGCTTTTAACTATTGAGCGTATTCACAATTTCACTAGAGAAACAGCAAACTGAAATCGTAACCTGTCGGTTGCAATTGGTGGAAAGACTTGATAGCCGTTTCACTCGTGGAAAGGGTTTCCCACGGCAAATATCTCATAACAAATCAAAACAGAGAGGATGACATTCATGGATTTTGAAAAATTAAGACACGGGACCGAACTTATCAAGAGGGGCTTTGCAAGTATGCAGAAAGGGGGTGTGATCATGGACGTGACGACTCCGGAACAGGCCAGAATCGCAGAAGAAGCCGGAGCAGTTGCTGTTATGGCTCTTCAGGCTGTTCCCGCGGATATCAGGAAAGCAGGTGGAGTTGCCCGGATGGCAGACCCTGAAATCGTCCAGAAGATCATTGATACGGTTACTATTCCTGTTATGGCAAAAGCCAGAATAGGGCACTTCGTAGAAGCAGAAATCCTGGAAGCACTTGGTGTTGACATGGTAGATGAATCCGAAGTCCTGACCCCTGCTGACCCTCATTTCCATATTGACAAAACACAGTTTACGGTGCCCTTTGTCTGCGGAGCCAGGAACCTCGGAGAAGCCCTTCGCAGGATTAACGAAGGTGCAGCCATGATTCGGACCAAAGGAGAAGCCGGAACAGGTGATGTCAGTCAGGCCGTAAAGCACATGAAACAGATCATGGGCGAAATTCGTGCACTTTCAGGCAAGACCAGGGAAGAATTGATAATGGTTGCCAGGGAAATCGAAGCTCCGATCGAGCTTGTGGTCGAAACTGCAAAAATGCAGCGCCTGCCTGTTGTGAACTTTGCAGCCGGAGGAATTGCAACCCCTGCAGATGCAGCTCTTATGATGCGTCTTGGAGCCGATGGGGTATTTGTAGGCTCAGGCATCTTTAAAGCCGAAAACCCTGAGAAAATGGCAAAAGCAATCGTCGAAGCCGTCAATAACTATGACAATCCCGCAAAACTCGCTGAGATCTCAAAAGGTGTCGGTGCCGGCATGAAAGGCATCAGTGCAGATATGATCCCTGTAGGAGAGGCTCTTCAGGAACGCGGATGGTGACCCTGAGTTCCGCTTCCCGAGTTTCGCTTCCCGAATTTCGCTTCGGGATCACAGAAAATCGGAGATTTTCTGGGAGTTGCACTGCAAGTGCAACAGCACGAGGTCCTTTTCGCTGCGCTCAAGAGGACTGATTTAATGTACTTAGGTTCGCTCTTGAAGCGGACTAAAAATTTAATTTTTAAAAATGGATCCTTTCTTAAAGGCCTGTAGGAATAAATCAATTTAATTTTTTGAGGACTTTTAATTCACAAATAAAGAGTTAGTTTCTGGAAAATGGTGTTTTTCATGAAGATAGGTGTAATCGCTATTCAAGGAGCGGTTTCTGAGCATGTTGATGCTTTAAGAAGAGCCCTTGCGGAAAGAGGGGTAGATGCAGAGGTAGTTGCTATAAAGCATAGGGGAATTGTACCGGCGTGCAGCGGGATTGTGATTCCTGGAGGCGAGAGTACAACACTTTGCAGGCTGCTGGCCCGTGAGGGAATTGCAGAAGAAATTAAGGCTGCGGCTGCAAAGGGAGTTCCGACCCTCGGGACCTGCGCAGGTTTAATTGTGCTTGCAAAGGAAGGGGATGAGCAGGTGGAAAAGACCAGCCAGGAACTGCTAGAGATTATGGATACTAAAGTCAACAGGAATGCTTTCGGGAGGCAGCGGGATTCTTTTGAGGCGGAACTTAAAGTTGAAATTCTCGATTCTCCTTTTACCGGCGTATTTATCAGGGCTCCTGGAATTGTAAGCTGCGGGCCGGGTGTGCGCGTGCTCTCAATGCTTGATGAGCTGATTATTGCTGCAGAACAGGGAAATGTGCTGGCTCTTGCTTTCCATCCGGAATTAACCGATGATTTGCGTATCCATCACTACTTCCTGGATAAAATTTTTAACTGCTGATACTCACAAGGGCTTTCGGCTTTATTTCCGGCGCCCTTTCTTTTATATACCGTTCTTTCTGCAACTTTTCTGTGTATTTTTTATTTTTTCGAGTACTTTCCGTATCTTTATTTTCTCAGCTCTTTTTTTCAGTGATGCAAAAAAGTGGAACAAAAGCTTTTGACCTTCTTTGTTTTTGATGCCTTTAAAATTATATAGTGATTGCAGCCATATTAGTAAAAAAGGATTAAATATAGAGGTGAGGTATATGGTGAAACTAAGCAATGAAATGAAGGAAGACTTTGCAAAAATGAAAGTTTTCCCTTTTGCAACCGCATCTAAAGGTGGGGAACCAAACGTTGTACCGATAGGCATTTGTAAACTGCAGGAAGACGGAGAAACAATCTGGATTGCAGACAATTATTTCTATAAGACTCGGCAGAACCTTGAAGAAAACCCAAGGGGTGCAATCTACGTCTGGGGACCCGAAGTTAAGGGCTGCTACCAGATAAAAGGGGATTTTGAGGTCAAGACTGAAGGAGAGGCCTATGAGAAAATGTACAAAATGGTTAAGAGTATAGGAGAAAGATTCCCTGCTAAAGCCCTTGTAATTATGAAAATAACCGACGTTTATGAATGCAAATCCGGAGCAGAAGCCGGAAAGAAGATTCTCTGAGTCTTTCAGAGCCAATTTATAAATTTAGGGTATTATCCTGATCCTGAGAATTAAAAAATATCCTTACAATTCTCCTTTTTTGAAGAAATGTTCCATTCAAATTCATCTTCATGCCTTAGAGTCTATCCGAAAAGTCGATAACGGCATATTGTAAAAGTATAAAGGCTTAATAATAACGAATATCCATTTTGGTTGTGCATTAAAATGAAAATGTTATAGTAGTTCAACAGTTTTCGATAGGCTCTTAATCCAAGTTTTATTTTAAAATGGATTTTTTATGCCAATAGGCTGCAAGAGGAAGGATGAAAGCTAAGGCATAATACAGATACACATCCAGTTTGTAATATCCGTCCGTATTCAGCGCTTTGATGATGAAAAGATAATCAAACACAATCGCGATCAGCGTCCAGGCAATCGCCAAGTACAGATAGTAATTGAATGAATCTCCTGTTATCTTTTTAAAAAGTATCCAAAGCGTGATTATGATCCCGATCGGCAAGATGATCCATCCGATCATATCCACCGGCACAACGAAGAAAAGAATCATGCCAAGAAGATAGCCGATAAGCCAGAGAACAAAGCCCCAACCGAATGCGTCTATGTAGAAGTTTTTATTCATAGCTTTATTATCAGCGCCAAATTCATCCATAGTTTGTCCTCCTGATTATTGTAGGACTAGGGACTAAAGAAAATTGATAATTGCAAGTTGTAAAGTTACAATAGTCTACAAATCAAATATATGTTCCTTTAGTGCTGATGCCAATTCAAAAGTTATGGCGGTCACATTTTTCGGATAGACTCTTAGCCATTTCAGAGATCATAAGAAGACAATAGAGTTTTTGAAGGAGTCTCTGGCTAGTCGAGAAATAACAAAATTTCTGTAAGAAGCCAGAAGTAGAATCAAAAATCAAAAACCAATAAACTATTATGTTAATAACCACGAACCTATAATGTTATTTTTACCGGATTTGAATTTCTTAACAATTATATTTTTGATCAGTTTTAAAAGGTGGAATAATGCCTCATATAATGGAATTAGTTGGAAAAACAAGAGTAGTTGTAAAGGATGGTAAAGTTATTGAAGTTGGGCAGCCTGAAGTCGAATGGTGTCCTATCTTTGCCAAGGTGCGCGGAATCCAGAGGATAACTCCAGAAGAAGTCAAGAAGAACATGGAGTTCAGAATAAGAGATTTCGGGATGTTCACGGACAAACGCCGTCTGGAACTTGAGGACTTTGTAGGGTTCGGAGCTTCTGAAATTATGATGACAGGGCTGAGCAGAGGTTTACTTGACACAACTGTAACTGCCTGTGAAGGTGCAGGCACTGTTATTTCCAATAACCCTACCCTTGTCCAGGGCATGGGCGGCAGAATGTCAGGCCTTGTAGAAACCGAGCCCATCGACGGTATCATAAATGGCATCACTGAACGCGGGGGGATCGTGCTTGAACCCTCAACTGCGAAAATGGACCCTGTTGCAGGAGTTCGGAAGGCAGCTGAACTCGGCTACAAGAAGATCGCGGTAACAGTGGCCTTCGCTGAAACCGCAAAAAAATGCAGGGAACTTGAAGCCGAACTTGGACTTGATTTGATAATAATTGGCGTACATGTTACAGGCTTAAAAAAGGAAGAAGCCCAGACTCTTCTTGAAAATGCTGACATCACAACCAGCTGTGCTTCAAAGTACATGAGGGATCTTGTAAAGCCTCTTGCCCAGGTAGGAACTGCAGTTCCGCTTTTTGCCCTTACCCAGAAAGGAAAAGAACTTGTGATCGAAAGGGCAAAGGATATCACAAGCCCGCTTCTGATCAATACCATGCCCCTGCCTGTGCTGCCTGAAAACAAACAGCCCAGGGAACTGAAATAAAAACGGCTTTAAGAGCCGTCATTTCTCTATTTTTTGAATCTTTTCCATAGGAGAATCGGAGCTTTCGGATTTCAGATTTCAGATTTCAGATTTCAGATTTCGGGTTCTGGCATTAAACCGGACCTTTATTAAGTTGAAACTGAGTAATCTTTTCTTAATCCCGTCTTTATCGTAATCGCTTCTCAAGTTTTATTTTGTAAGTAAATCTGACAGAAGGGAGTTTTTAACCCCTGGATCGTTTCAATCTAGTTTCAACGGTTTTTTACATGACCTTTATAGCTACCTGATTCCCATTTTTAAGCCCGAACTGAAGTCCAGCATTTCCTCCATTTACCGCAATTTCCAGAAAACCGTGACTGCCTATGAGGGCAAGAGGCTCTTCCTGTCCGACAGAACCGTAGGTCCGGACAAAGGGCACTCTTCTGCCGTTTACTTCCACATATGAGCCAAAGGTAGAGAATTTCAAAATTACATCGTCCGAGATATTGGTGATAACATTTCCAAAACTGTCTGCAAAGATAACCTCTCCTATAAGAAACGGCCCGTCAATTCCGAAGTTTCCGAAATCAAGGTTAACGAAATCTGAAATTCTCCGACCGACTTTGTCAATCTGAATATTTCTGGATAGATAAGCGCCCGCAGGTGCGAAAATATCTCTGCCGTGAAAAGTTGCAGAGATTCCTGATTTAAGCATAATTTCCCTGTTTGTGATCTCATAGATTTCCATTTCCCCCAGGCGGCGTGCAGCAGGAATCAGGAGCCCGTTGTCAGGACCCACAAAAAATTGCTCCTGCCCCGATTTTCCGGCTTTTATGGCAAGAGCGCGCCGAGAAGTCCCGACTCCCGGATCGACAACGCCAATGTGCACGGTCTTTGCCGGAAAATAGGGAACAAGAGAATAGAGAGCAAAAGCCCCTTCTCGGATTCCGGCCTGTCTAATAGAATGAGTTACATCAACAATCTGCACACCCGGGTTAATTCCCAGGATCACGGCTTTCATGGCTGCAGGATAGAAATCTCCGAAATCTGTTGTCAGGGAAATAATAGACATATTCCTCACTTTTAAATCGTCTTCCCATCTATAAGTCAGTTTCACGGAGCATTCAGTTTCATGGAACTTTTAATAACCGCTCTTTGATGATTTGCTTCAGCTCTTCCGCGGGATATTGGTCCGCAGGATTTCAGTCAGCATGATTTTTGTTAGCAGGACTTGAGAGCACATGGCCCAGTTACGCATTTTCCGCAGGCAAGCTGGTTAAGTTTGGGAAAAGCTTTTGCATTTTCCTGAAGCAGCCTGAAACACTTTTTCTTATCAAGACCTTTTACGCTAAGAGCGGCAGCAGGACAACTGTTCACACAGACAAGGCATTTTTCTCTTTTTTTGTAGCAGCAGAATTCCTCTTTCGGGCGTGGAGTAGGAGGGATTTTGGCAGAAACTAGAAGAGTTCCAAAACGACCTGCACATCCAGCCTTCGTGATCAACATGTGGTGGACTCCGAAAGTACCAAGCCCGGCAGCATAAGCGGCGCTTTTGTGAGACCAGACTACGTCAAAGCCCCTACTCTTATAATCAAAAACAATCTCAGGCACGACTGCCGAGATCCCCTCTTTTTCAAGCTCGATTTTGAGAATTTCATTGATCTCCGTGATCAGGCGGTCTGTTTCACCTTTAGCCTGAATCCATTCCTTTACTGGATCCTGAGAGCTTGAGTTCAGTTTTACAAGTTTTTCTTCGAAAGGCAAAAAGAAGGAGATAACAGTTTTTGCTTCGGGAAAAATCTCCTTCGGATGCAGGTTATAAGGGCCGATGATTTCTTTCATTTCATCGAAAATAGGATCGTCGGCTGAAGCGAAGCCGACAAGAGGTTCACGGTACTTTATCTCCGTACCTGGGTTTGAGGCTGCAGCTTTGATAATACCTTCAATCTTGTTTTTGAGCTCCATAAGATTTTCTCCTAAAATCTGTTATTGTGAGATAATATCCAGGGTTTTTTTCATCCTTCTTTCAATTTATTTTCTTCAAGCTTCAATAAAAATGCCTTTACATCCAGGCCCGAAGCATACCCTGTGAGCTTGCCATTTGACCCTATTACCCTGTGACATGGAACAATTATTGCAATTGGGTTCCGGTTATTCGCAAGACCCACAGCTCGATAAGCCTTTGGTTTACCGACAGATGCAGCTATATCTTTGTAAGTTCTCGTTTCTCCATAAGGTATTTTGCACAAAGTTTTCCAGACAGATTTCTGAAACTCCGTTCCCTCTGGAGCAAGCTTGAGGTCAAAGGATTCGAGTTTCCCTGAAAAATAAGCTTCAAGCTGCCTTGTAGCCTCTCTGAATAACTCTTTGTTTTCTACCCAGTCATCAGGTATTTCAACTTGCCTCTCGCCCTTTAGGAAGATAACATGTTTCAACCCTTTTTCATCTCCTGCCAGAAGAATGGGGCAGACTAAGGATTCAATTATGTCATAATACATCTTGTTGTCTCCTGTAGTGTGCAAATAGTTGTATTGCTCCTGGTAGAAATGTTTATTCGATAACCCGATACAAGATATTTTTCAAACTCCGGGAAATCCGTTTTAACCTCAAGATTTATCATCTGATAGCAAAGTCCTCAACACCTGCTTTGCGTCCGATCTTTGCGAATAATCTGCAGAAAAGGAGAAAATGATACTCAAGTCCCACCGGAATTCTTTACAGTTTCAGATCGTTCAATATTTTTCTTAGAGAACTCACAAAAAACTGGACATGATTCGATGTTTTATCTTAAAGGATTGGAGGGCGAACTTTGTTTATTTATATGTTTTGTCTTTCGAATTTTCAGGAAAAAGCAAGTTTTGCAGGCATGACCGGTGAGAGCGTGGGGTCTATAAGTGTGGAAATGTTTCTGCTCTGAAATAAAAAAGAAAAAATTGAAGGCAGAGGGTACTTAGGTATCCCCAAGCCGTCTCAACGTTTCAACTCATTAGACTTTACGTCTCTCATTCCAGAAAGTACCTGAGTAAACATTCAGGGTTTCCACGGCAGAATCAGGTTTGGATCCATTCGTCTCTTTTTCCAGTTTATTCAAATCCTGAATTCTCAACTTCACGACACTCATGGCATCTTCAAAGAGCTGCCTGTTGATTTCAATCCCAAAGTACTTCTTGAGTTTTTCTTCAGGCGGCATTGTCGAACCTGCCGAGAGATAGGCGACGTAGTTTTTGTTGAATGTTTTCGGGTCCTCCTTGTACTGTTTGAAAAGGGCGAGGGTTATTGCCTTTGAAACCGCGTAGTTGAAGGTATAGTAGTTGTTTGTAAAGTAAATGTGGTTAATGTAGTCCCATTCTCCGGAATCTTCAGTGTAATATTCAACGGAATCACTCCTGTATTCTTTAGAAAGACCTGTCCAGAGAGCATTGAGTTCCGCTCCACTTACTGTCCCGTTTTCAGCACACATCTGGTGTGCCTTATACTCGAATTCTGTAATCATAGGCTGCCTGGTAAATAAGTTCTGGTAAGCTGCTATGTGATCAGCGAGTACCATAATTGCGGTATCTTTATCAGAACTTTCGACCATATGATCAACAAAGAGCTCTTCGTTGAAAGTGGAAGGGATCTCCGCTTCGTAGATCTGTTCGGAGCAGTAAAGATAATCGACTGAGTTGCCCATCAGATAGGAATTAGCATTATGCCCCAGTTCATGAGTTAAAGTCTTCTGATCATTGATAAGGCCATTATAATTTATAAAGATCAAGGTCGGAGCCTTCAGGGCACAGAGTCCGTAACTGTAACCTCCTGGCTGTTTACCATGTTCAGGGTCAGGATATACGTCTATGAAATTGCCAGTTACCGTCTTTAAAAAGATTTCATTGAAAATTGGGTTCATCCCGGAATATGATTTCTGAATCTCCTGCAAAGATTCTATATAAGTATAGTTTTTGCTAGGTTTATCCGTCAACTGCAGCATAAGGTCGTATGGCTTGAGCCTTTCAACCCCGAGTTTCTTTCTTCTGAATTCATTATAGCTCTCAAATACCCCTTTTCTCTCTTTGAAAACTGTATTCATATCATCAATCTGAGCCTGGGTTAGATAGAGACCATAAAGACTGGAATTATAATAGTCCGTATAGTTCAGCTGCCTGGCAACGAGGTCATCAAGCCGAGCTTTTTCAGAATAAATAGACGCCATCGAATCGGATTCGTTTATCAGATGGTAAAACCTCCTCTCATAACCTCTTTTCCTATCTTCCTGATTCTTGTCTGTTGAAAGTAGAATATTGTAGGATTGAGAATTGATTTGAAACTCCTCGCCGTTCTCAAGAGTTATATTTCCTGCCATCGTGACATTATTAGTGATCTCATAAAGAGCCTTAGTTTCCAGTTTCATGCGTTGATTTTCGAGATCTGCAAGGTATGTAACCTGGGATTCATTCATTGGCCTGTGCTCTGCAAACCTCATATAGGTAGCTTCAAAATAAGGCCTATACACCTCAAGTTTGGGCTCTTCAGAAATGAGCCTGTCCCACCCCTCCTTATTTAACGAGGTCAACTTTAAGGTTGCAAATGAGTTAGATTTCCTGTACTTGGTAACAAGGTCCTGAGAGTCTGCAAGCAAAGAAGCAAAGAACTCATCATTCATATTTTTACTATTCTGAGTATATGCGTAAATGTACAGAACTTCAAGAGACTTTGAAAACTCCTTGTCAGTTTCCAGATAATCCAGTAAAACAGGTCCCGACAGATTCTCAAATTCAGGACGGAAAGTTTCGTTTATCTCCTCCGATCTCTTTTTTAATGCCTCAAGCTCCTTTAAGGCATCTTCCCCGCTGCTGAAGAGATATGAATCGTTCCATTTCGTTGTAACCTTATCGGGACTAAGCTTCTCAAATGTGTGTTCACCATTTCCTACGTCAGTGGACTTCTCTACTTCTGCAGAAGCACCGCGTCCTGAAAAAACGGTAAAGAACAGTAATATTCCAAGAGCAATGACCCATTTAACTGATTTTCGTCTCATAAAACCGCTACCCTTAATATTTATCAAAATATCCAGCCAGATTGTGCATTATGCAAGATGACTTCCAAACGTTTCAATAAATTAGAGGAATGATAACTTCCGATATTTTTAAGATCATAATGTAAAAACCTATCGATTTTAAACTTTCAAAGAGGCAAAAAACTGAAATTGCAAAGAAGTATGAAAAATGCTGAATGAAAAGGAAGGTTGTACCTGTTGCATAAATACGGGAAACTCTCTTCCTTTCTCTCCTAAGAACCGGACGTAAAAGTTCCCCTCAACCGGCTCAAGCATTCTATGACCCATTTTGTATCGAGCAGCAGTTTTTAAGTGGCACAACCTTTTCTAATCTTTAATTTGTTTTGATGCTGATGGAAAACTCAGAATCACTATTAATTGCTCATTTTGGGTACCTGAACAGTTATTTAAAGGCTTATTTGTATCTTTATGTACAATTAATTTAATGTATTAATCAAAACGTGATGGGTATATTGATATATTTTCCTGAAAGATCTATCCCAGCTTCACCTGTTTCTAAAGGATCTAAAAGGCTGGCCTCCAATTTGTATCATTCTTATTTGTATTATCTGTATAAAGATAGTGATTTTTGTGTAACTGAAATATAAGAACATTATTATTTCCTCCCCTGTTGAATATGCCCCTTTTCGTCTCTATTTGCATAGTTTCTGCTGAGACAATGAATTGGTTTTGAAATACATACATCAACTCTTCTTTTTTATCGCGGTCATTGATGCATCTCAGTAGACATCTTTTTGAGATTTAGATATCAGTTCCTCTTAATCAATCCCATTACTTCTTAATCAACCCCCGTAAAGTTATGATATACTCTTCGGTTTCGTTCCTTGGAACTACAGTTAAGCCGCAACCTGTTTTGATCGGGTTCTTACTCAAAACTGTGCAGGTCTTCGGGAACTTTAAGCTGGTTAGATATAATGTTGAATTCCCTAACATTTATTATATTTTAGGCGTTCTTTCTACAATTGGACCAATTATTCCAATTTTGATGTCCGATGAGTATCTATATTCAGCTATACTTCTAATTTATATAAACTGTATAGTATTATTATTCCTTACAAATCATACTGTCCAGACATTCAGACGCAAAGCTTCTTAATAAAAATTAATTAACAGAATCCACTCATCAGAAAAATTCATTATTTCATAAGATCTATGTAGCTTTCCCTTCTTTATGTGAGAGTTGACCTCATTTATTGGAATATGTAAAAGTATATATTGTACATTCATGCGTTGACTCTACATTTTTCGCATTATAATTTTTGAATTTTATTTGTTTGACTTTATCCAAGTAATTTTTATAAAGTCCCTCTTAATTTTACTATAATGGCTCTCTCTTATCTATAAATGCAAATTCTCCTGGTCACTATGACTTTCATTATTAAAAGAGCCTATCCGAAAATTAACATTATATATAAATTATAAATATAATTATCCAGCCCAGTAAAACAGCCCCCTTAGCCATCTTTCTTAAAATGCGATGGACAAATTTCTCTGAATTGACCTTCGTTAATTGTTGGCAATTTGTTGCGTTTTTTCTTTTTTCATTGCTTAGCAATCATACTTATCTGCAATATTAAAATCACTGTCAATCAAAGGATTTTGGGTAGGCTGAATAGTTACCAGCGCATTTGCATTTTAACTTTTATATAAATCAAGGGAGGCAATATAGACCTTATAGATTCATTCATTTTTCTGATGAGTGGATTCTGTTAATTCATTTTTATGAAGAGCTCTGTATCTAAAAATTAAGCGCTATCATTTGTAAGAATTAATAATTCTATACAGTTTATATAAATTCAAATTCTACCTGTATACCGATACTCATAGAAGAGTAAAATTGGAATAAGTTGACTCATGATGAAAACGATATCCAAAATATCCTATAAGGGATTAACATGACTGATAATGTGAACAGTAAGCAAGAAATCCTTGAAAAATATAGGGAAGCAGGCAGGATCCTGAAGATTGTCAGGGCTGAGGCTGTGGAACTGATAAGGGTTGGAAACAGCCTGCTAAACGTTGCGGAATTTGTGGAAAATCGGACTATTGCACTGGGGGGCAGGCCCGCTTTTCCATGTAATATCTCAAGAAATGATGAGGCAGCGCATGCAACCCCAAAAGCAGGCGATTCTGACGTTTTTGGAAAAGATATGGTGAAGCTTGACCTTGGTGTCCATGTGGATGGATATATCGCAGATTCAGCTGTGACTGTTGACCTATCAGGAAACCCCGATATTTTAAAAGCAGCTGAGGAAGCCTTAGCTGCAGCCATTGAACTTGCAAGACCGGGAATCTCTACAGGGAAGATTGGGGCTGCAATAGAGGACAGTATTCGCAGTTATGGCTTAAGCCCAATAATGAACCTGACAGGTCACGGGCTTTCTCAGTATGAAGCCCATGATGAGCCTTCTGTTCCCAACAAACGCGTAGAAGGAGGAATAATTCTAAGGGAAGGGGATGTGTTTGCAATAGAACCCTTTGCAACGGACGGAGAAGGACTTATTCATGAAGGCGGGAGCTGGGCTGAGATATATAGCCTTACAAGAAAAAAACCGGTCCGCATGCCTGCAGTCCGAAATGTCCTGAAACAGGTAGAAGAATACAGGAAACTACCTTTCGCAAAACGCTGGCTCGAATCCGACAAACTGGATTTTGCATTAATTCAGCTGGAAAAGGCCGACATTTTTCACTCTTATCCCGTGCTTCTTGAAAGTGCAGGTGGGCTTGTAGCCCAAGCAGAACATACGATAGTAATAACTCAGGACGGCTGTGAAGTCACGACAAAATAAACAGAAATAGAGCAACCTTAAAAATTTAAGGCTGAAATATATAGCCTCCTTTTTATTTCTTTATTCAGAGAAGACGTGTAGTTCCTTTCTTTTTCTAATCCCTTAGTTTACAGTTCTCCCCACTATAAGTACAGCTAAAGAACAGTATTTTTGGACAGAAATTCTCGTGTATCTGTGCAAATCCTCCATAGAGTGCGCTTTCTTATCCAATTTGACTATATCTTCGATGAGTGATCTTAAAGACCTCAGCTCTTTCCATTTGCTTATTAGCTCGTCAAATTTTGCAATTATTTCTTTGTAGAATTTTATTTATTTTTCATTGTCTTTTCTTGAATCAAATCTACAGAGCCCGTATTTTTGCAACAAAGTCGAAAGTTACCCACAGAAAAGTTACCTCAGAGAAGTGACCTGCGTCAGGAAATCATTAAGGTATTGAAAATTTAAGAAACGAGGCATCCTTTATTTTGATTTATTTATTCTCGTTATCAAAATTGTGCCATAGGGACAGCAAAATGGAGACCGTTCCTCCTGGACGTGTTCTGAAATAATCTAGGTAACAAATATTTTTTGGAACTAAATAGACGTCCTGTTTGTGAAAAATGGCTGAGTACATTATAAAATTCCGAAGTTATTTCACGGTGGATCCTTAGTTTTCTCAAGAAAGAAATTCAATTTGAATAAGTTTTCGATATTCTGCGCTATCTTCAAAAAATATATGATTAAAAAAAAATAATACGGATAAGAAGGCGATTTGCAAAATATTGGTAAAAAAATTTGAATCTTGTAGAAAAAGGGAGGATTTAAACTCTTGGGATCCCTCATAAGGCTTTACTGAAATTAGTCAATCAATGATATGATGTGAAGGATTCAAATCTATATACCCCTGTATTTCATTGAAATAACGATTCCTTCCCTAATTAAAGATAAAATTGAATTATAAGGCTTAGATAAGAGTTATAAAAGAAATGCCTTGGAAATATATATTCTATGTTTTGGAAGAATTCTCTAAAATTATCAAAGACTACTATTTGTAAGGAAAAGTAATTCTATAGACTTTATATAATTTAATATATATAGTTAAGTACACTCACTGGCACTTAAAAGTTGGACTTTTTTGGGCCAAAAAACAAAATGAGCGCCCGATGATTTAGAAAAACTTGCCAAAGTGGGATAAATCGATTGGGGGTATCAAGAGAGGGTTTAGTGCAAACATTTAATGGGAGTGTTTTTTCAATAGAAATGCACAGAGATGAGCGTGAACAGAACATAAATAAGTATGAAAGAAATATCAAAATCTGGAGGAAATAATATGGCATTCGGACTTCCTGCATTTAAATTTAATTTTAATATTGGCCAGGTATTTGCACTTATGTCAGGCATCAACGCAAATTTCTGCTTAGAATTTTAATCGTAGTGAATGATGGTTAAGATTAATTAAGCAGTTGGCACATAAAAATTACACGAACAACAACTTAAAAGAGTGGAGGGGATTTCAATGGTAAACATAATTTGGTTTAAGTATTCGAACATACAGCTGGCTTTTCAGAAGACCTGCTTTGAATTCTTCCAGTACTGTAAAACGTAATCTGGAACTAATTAAATACTGATATAGACGACCGAAGAGTAAAGGAAAGATCAATAGATACACAAAAGAGTGGAGGGAATTTTAATGGCTCTTAACGTAATTTGGTTTAAGTTTTCGGACACAAAGATAATGTTTCAGAAGACCTGCTTTGAATTCTTCCAGTACATTTGTTAAACACTGATAGTAGACAACTGAAAAGTAAAGAAAGATTAATAGATACACAAAAGAGTGGAGGGAATTTTAATGGCTCTTAACGTAATTTGGTTTAAGTTTTCGGACACAAAGATAATGTTTCAGAAGACCTGCTTTGAATTCTTCCAGTACATTTGTTAAACCTTGATACTGGACGACTGAAAAGCAGCGGAAAAGACACAGACCTACGCAGTTGCCTGCTCTGCAGGCAACTTTAAATTTCCATTTACCTCATCTGTTTTCATTGTACTAAGGGCTTGTCACAAAAATAAGTTCATTAACTATATATTCTTTGGTTTGAATGTGTAATTTCATTCTGAGAGAAATTTATCACGTATGATACCTAATTCTCCAAATGTTTTTCCCCACTTCACCCCTGTGGGATCAGTTCTTTGAAACCTTTTTTAACAGCTTCTTTTTGTAGGTTTATGAGGAAAAATATCTCAGACAGCAGAAGAATGTAAAATATTGGCTCTTCGCTGTTTTGTGTGGATATCATCACAAAAACCAACGCGGTCTTGAGTTGAAAATTATCTTATCCATAGAGAATGACGAAGAGCCAAAATTCATATCCCTTTTGCAGTCTACTTTCATTGCAGGAGCTTGGGGTTATAGTCTCTTGATTGCTAAACTTACAGTTCCTCTATCAGTATCTCCTGAAAAAGCCTCGCCTTATCGCTGGAATGGACCAGCAAAGGCGGCTTAATGCTTCTCAGGTATAGGTTTTCTATCGCTCTAAATTGACTGCGGGTTCGCTTTGCAAATGATTATCTGCGCGCTAGTGTCGAGTCAATCCTCAAGTATTGAATGATTCTGAATAGTCTTATTCTATTTATACGACATTTTTCTGTTGACTCGACACTAGAGCAAATACGTGCTAATTTCATGCTTTTTTACGGACAGGTTTCGGCTTTACTTCGAATCATCTCTAACGCGCAAAACGATTTTCCCGCGTGTATGAAGGGTTTCGCTCATCTCATGAGCCTTTCGTGCATCTGCCAGAGGAAAGACATTTGTAACAACGGGTTTAATTTTCTGTTCGTCTATTATGGCTGCGATTTGAGCAAGTTCTTTTCCATCAGACTGTGTCATGACTCTCTTTGCACGCACGCCACGTTTTTTGGGCTCGCCCTCGAGGATACTGGCTACGGTAGTCACCAGTAATCCGCCGGGTTTTAATACGCTCCAGGATCTCTCGAATGTGTCCCCTCCTACTGTATCCAATACCACGTCCACATTGCTCACAAGATCTTCAAATCGCTGGTTCTTATAGTCGATTACTTCATCAGCGCCTATACTTTTCAAGAATTCTGCATTTTTCTCCGACGCGGTGCCTATAACATAAGCCCCTTTCCATTTGGCGAACTGAACTGCAAAAGTCCCGACCCCTCCGGCAGCACCATGAATTAGCACCGACTGCCCCTTTTCGAGTCCAGCAATATCGAAAATCGACTGCCAGGCAGCTAATCCGGCAGTAGGAATTGCAGCGCTCTCGATGAATCCGATACTTTTTGGTTTACGTGCCACTTCTTTAGAACGGGCCACTGTGTACTCAGTATATCCGCCCTGCCCAATGGATACTTTAGCAAAGACCTCTTCTCCAGGCTGGAAGAGAACGTCTCCTTGTCCTACCGCGTCAACTATGCCTGCAACATCCAATCCAACTATCATCGGCAAAGGTACTTCGCCTATTAAGCCTCTTCGTATCTTCCAATCTATCGGGTTAACTCCAGCTGCAATGATTTTGATTCGAATCTCACCCAGACCTGGCTGGGGCTCATTGACATCTTCGTATTTCAGAACTTCCGGCCCCCCAAACTCATGAATCCTTATCGCTTTCATGTTTTCCCTCCTCAGAAAAGCCTCTTCAATCAAGTAGTTCGATCTAACTATATTGCGTGCATTTCGTGTGCATTATATTATCTGCCACCATACATCTTCGCTTCTAAGCATATCACTCAATATTGAGAGTTCTTGCCTTGAATAATGAGGTCATTTCAAATGTGCTGTGACAAATGCATCGATTCTAATTTGCGCCTATAAATATAAACACAATTGTATTAATTGATTTTTATCTCTTTTTCGAGGGGGTTTGCATCAGATCTTAAAAAATCCTTCCATATCCCTTGGATCCCGTGTGGATGGTAAGCTATCCAGATAGTCATTAAATATTTTAGTAAATAATCTCGGTATGTTGACGCAGGCTTTCAAAAATAGAGGGGAACAAGACAGCTTTTGGATTCAAAAATTACAATGAGATCCATATAGGGCCTCTAAAAATCATTTTGTAAATTGGGGACTTAAAATGCTCATTTTTGATAATAAGAATGTAGGAGAGTTTTCCACCTAAAAATACAATCAAAGAATCCGATATTAGAAAAACGAGTTTTACTTTTCGATTAAATTGGTTAAAAATTGAATAAAAGCTTAAATTTATCCTGAGTTTGACAGTTTGATTTTTATGTTGAAAGATTGTTTTTATATCCGTTGGAATAAGAAGTAATATTATATCAACAAATTTTAGCCCATTTTTTGCGATTTAATTTGACAGATGATTCTCTGTCTCTTGATAGTTATTTTCATAATTTTGATCAAATTTTTGGTATAGAATTTGACAGATGGCATGAATATTGGATAAAAATATAGAAACTATCCAAAAAGTCAGGTGCCAAAAGTGCTAAAATAGAACAAAAAATCTCTACTCATTTCCTTTTTAGTGGTTGCGAAGCTAAAAAAACAGCAAATCAGAGGTAATTTGATGAAATTTTTGAATACTGTCAATTGATTTTTGACGAAAAATTGAGGCTTATCATTAAATTGAATTTATACTGTCAAACTAAGGATTTATAGAAAATTGTATCCACTTGCAATTATGGTATGTATTCTTTTTGGTTATTCTGAGTTGAATATCAAAATCAGGGATAATAAGCACTAAAACCTAAAATTAAAAACTTTTAATCTTTTAAATAAAAAGCTGAAAAGAGAAAATACTAGTGGTAGATGGAGGTTCTTAACCGATGATCAATGAAGAAAAGTCAGGGAATTAGTTTTCCCTGATCAATTAAAGTTTCTTGAATGTTAAATCTGCTCCCGCCGGTCGATGATTCTCTTTGCCTTTCCTGCGGTCCTTTCGATGCTGCCTTTTTCAAGGAGTACGACATTTGTGCGGATATTCAGGACGGCTTTGAGTTCGTACTGGACGTGGTTCTGGACTGATGTGAGGTCTTTGAGGTCGCCGGTGAAGGCGTTTTCTTCAAGTTCGACTTCAACCGTGAGTTCATCGAGCATGTGTTTATTGCGGTCCAGGATGAGCTGGAAGTGTTCGCCCACCTGAGGAATTCTGGAAATAACGTCCTGGATCTGGGAGGGGAAAACGTTGATTCCCCTTACGATCAGCATGTCATCGGCTCTGCCGAGGATGCGTGATATTTTTGTGGTTGTCCTGCCGCATTCGCATTCGGGTTCAAGAAGCCTTACAATGTCACCTGTGCGGTATCTTATGTTGCAGAAGCCTTCTTTGTTAATGGATGTGAGCACAAGCTCACCTTTTTCGCCTTCTGAGACCTGCTCTCCTTCTTCGTCCAGAACTTCGACGAGGAAATTATCGCTCCAGATGTGCAGGCCATTCTGTTCCTGACACTCAAAACCGACGCCGGGCCCGAACATTTCTGAAAGGCCGTAGCAGTCATGAGCTTTGAGGTTGAGCCTTTTTTCAAGCTGTTTCCGCGTATTTTCTGACCAGGGCTCCCCACCGAAGACAGCTGCCTTTAATGAGAGTTTGTCTACAAGGTCCAGTTCTTCTGCAGTCTCTGCAAGGTAAAAAGCATAAGATGGAGTGCAGTGAACCGCGGTTACCCCAAAGTCAATCATCATCTCAAGCTGCCGGGCAGTATTTCCTGTTGCGGCAGGCACGATCATGGCGCCCATTCTCTCTACCCCGTAATGGAAGCCCAGGCCGCCTGTAAAGAGCCCGTAATTCATGGAATTCTGGATAACGTCTCCTTTGGAAAGTCCCATCATTGTAAGGCTCCGGGCAATCATGTCCGACCAGGTCTCAATATCCTTTGCAGTATACCCGACAACTGTGGGTTTTCCGCTGGTCCCTGAAGAAGCGTGAATACGTACGATATCTTCTTGTTTGGCAGCAAAGAGTCCGAAAGGATAGTTATCTCTAAGGTCTGTTTTCTTCGTGAAAGGCAATTTACGGACATCTTCGAGTGTTTTTATGTCGTCGGGAGTAATTCCTGCCTCCTTGAACTTCTGCCTGTAGAAGGGGACGTTGTCATAGACCAGCTTTACGCTCTGTTGCAGGCGTTTGAGCTGTAGCTTCTTTAATTCTTCAGGATTCATTGTTTCATATTTCGGCTGCCAGTATTTCATTAAAAGAACCTTCCTTTGATTTGTGAAATCGTTTTCAGGTTAGAAAGTTGAGGGGGCCCATGCCATGTCTCTACATGTCACGAGATATTATGCAATTTTTTATCATTAAGATCAAGCTTCTGAAAAAATAATATATACTGTAATTTCCTTCCCAGATATAAACATTGTCGAAGTCAGTAGTTCCGATTTACTGTAGTTCCGACTGACTGCCCTCATTCATTTACAATTTTCCTTAATAGTTCACAAAAAAAGCCTTCGTTTCTCCATTTTAATTGCATTTTTTATAATGCTCGCTGAAAAATATCAGTATTGTAAAGTTCTTAAGTAGAAATTATCCATAGTTGCCACTATCCGGTTTTGTGATTTTTTTTGATTATAATGTGAAATTTAAATATTTCTTAATCGAGTTCGAATAGCTCGATTTCTTCCTCTATTAAATTCTATTAAGCAATCCCAAAATAGCTTCACTGGAATGTTGCATAATGACTCGATTCCGCCTGTTACTGCTTTAATAATGTCTTGATTGATTACTGATTTCATTTGATATGCTGTAATCTCAAGAACCGACTTTAACACATTCAAAATGTTATACATGATACATTGTATTACAAAAAATAGCGTTCTTGCAACTGGTGATTTAGAGCATGTTCGTATCTTAAAATCATTTTTTACTCTATATCCAGTTTCTATATTCCTTCTTTTTCGATATTCTTCAGGTATCTGTTTTACAAATGTGTCTATCAGACCCATTTTTTTATTTGTTGCAAATACCCTTTCTTCTGATCCACATTGCTACAATGTTGAAAGTTGGTCCCCTTCCTGAAACTTATATTCAAATACAGTAGACGTATCTCCTTTTTCCTTTCTGTGCTTTTCAAGTATAGCCTTTATTTTTTTGTTGGATTTAGCTGCAATTACAAATTCCAGTTTGTGCTCATCTATCTTTGAGATAACTTTCCTGTTAAAAAATTCTTTATCTATGTATAATGTTCCCACTTTTACTCCCATTTTTTTCGATTCTTTCAAATAGGGATTCCATAAGGGTCGAATAATCTTTGCTTAACCCATTGATATCAATAACATCAAGTGTTAGCTTAGAGTTTCCAATTATATCTAAAGTACAGAAAGAATATCCCCATGAAGTTCCATTCTTCGGTTTTATTCCCCTTATACATGGAGTGTCTCTGGTCCCATAATATGAAATATCATGGAAGTCAACAGCAATGTCGTGAACCTTGTTTTTAAGATCTATCATCCTAAAACTTCACCATTTATTTTTCGAAATGAAGAAAGAATATTTTCAATAGAATTAGGTTTTATGTAATTAAAAATTGTATCAGCTGAAGGAATTCTTATATTTGGTATTTTTGACCTGAGATCATTACTTGCTGATTCTAGAGAATTGGTCGAAGATGTTGCCGCGTGAAGTAAAACGTTAAGAAATTCTTGATAGCTGTAATTTGCTTCATCGGGTAAAGTTATTATATTAATGAGACTAAACAATTCAGAAGACACTGCCAGTAAACTGGTTATGTCTATATTAGATATGGAGTCGTTTTTCGGTTTCATATTAAGCGACTCCATGATCTTTAATAGCTTTTTTAATTATACCTTCATTTGTAAAAAATGGGTTTCGGAACTAAGGAGATTCGGAACTACTGGAAATAAAATTTTGCTCAATTGATTGGGATAAGCGCAATTTATCATATCTCTTCACTTAACCGAAGACCAGTGAAGAGAATTCCTAGAAACTCCCGGATTTGGCCGGTTGTTTATATATAGTATATAAGCAATTGATTGAGATCCGAATTTAATCGAAATTCTTAAAGTATTTTTACTAGAAGGAAAGTAATTAAGTAATTGTAGTGAACTCACTATTAAGTATATTTTAAGTATATTTTTGGCTCTTCATTATTTCGAGTGGGTAACTCCATTCATCGCCTTTCAAGCATGGTGTTTTTCATTATGGACTGACAACTGTCTAAATAAATAACCATTTTCAACCATACAGAACAGCGAAGAGCCATATTTTTAAACACAAATTAAATGAGACTTGTTCAATTTGTAAAGTGTTGACTTTTGCTGAGAGGATTATAATTACTCTCATCTGCCTGCTATAAGTAACCCTGTGGATATCCTGTCCTGGGCGGTTATTTTTTTATTTGACTTTTATATTAAACACCGATTTTCGTCAAGTGTTTATGTCCCTTAATTGAACCATGCTCAAGATATCCAATCAAATCGAAGTCTCTTGTTGCTAACTATGGTATTGGATACGATTTCTGAAAAATCTCATTCGATTTTAAAACAGGTGTT
>MDTP02000062.1 GCA_001714685.2 Methanosarcina sp. Ant1
ATATCGGTTTCTTGTTAAACTTGTGAAGATATTCAGGACTTTCAATGTCTTTTTGCGCTGAACTCATAAGCTCCTTGACACTTTTAAGTGTCATTGTTGCTGGCATAATAAATGGAATTTTTTCATGGAGTAGTTCTTCAATGTTACCCTTACTGAAGAATCCTCTGTCCATTACCAATGTATACTTCTCCACTCCGTAAGCTTCTATCTTTTTGATTGTGTTTTTGAGGGTTGTAACATCAACAATGCTTCCTGGATAGATGTCATACATCACTGGAATTCCTTTTTCTTTATCCACAATCATAGAGAGATTTAGTTGAGGGAGATTATCGCCATCTCTATTGTATCCGTATTCAAGGAGATTTATCAATTGTGAGTAGCTTGAGAAACTGGTAAGGTCGTACACTAATGTGTGTTTTTTCCCAATACTTCTGAACATTTTACCCATAAACATAGATGGAATGTCGCTGTCACCTACTTTAGCAAGTAAATTGCTTATGTTTTGACTTTTCAAAGGTAATTCAGGCCACTCAAGGGAAAGAACAGAATTCTCATACCACGTTTTAAGGTTATACATAGCTGTAGGACGAATTACACGATTAAGTGCCATTGCAAGTATCATGTTCCTGTCTTTTTCATTGAACAGATTTCCAAGATATTCTCCAATCTTGAGTTCATCTGTGATTTTCTGCAACGGGAGAAACTCACCATAGTTGTAAGCATTTATGGGTTTGCTGGCAGGTGGTGAAATATCATTGGAAGAAATCCCATCGGAAGAGTTCAATGCATCTCGAACTCGAACAGGTTTACCATTTACGTTTCTACCTATGTATTTGGATCGATGACGAATCTGTTTCTTTTCCTTATCATAATAAGGAATATCTTCATACCAGTACTCAATCCCATTTATTTTCTTGATACGGAGTGTAGATTTCATATGTGCTTATATAATAAGCGCATAATTGTGTTTAAAATTTTCCAATCGCAGGTAAAAATAAGACAAACTCATGCGCATTTGCGCATGAATTGAGGTGACTCCAAAAGAATATGAAGATTATGCGCTTAAAATTTGGGAACTAAGGTTTCAAGTACACTCTAATAGACGAATTTCAGGAAAAACTCCATGTCCTTGATAAATCCGCAGCAGGAAATCTTCTAAGCAGTCTTGAAGCCTTACAAGACAATAAAAGAAAATACATAATCAGTTCCTTAATGGAAGAAGCAATAGCTTCAAGCCAGATTGAAGGGGCAGCAACTACAAGGGAAATTGCAAAAAGGATGCTGCAGGAAAACAGGAAGCCCAGAAGTAAAGACGAAAAAATGATTGCAAATAATTACATTACAATGAAGCACATTGTGGATTTAAAAAACGAAGCAATCACCCCTGATAAGATTCTTGAAATCCACAGGCTGATTACAAGCCGAACACTTGAAAAACCCGAATACGAAGGCAATTTCAGAGAAAATAACGAAATTGCGGTTTATTCCCACGACGGAACCCTGCTTCATAAACCTGTAGAATACCCAGACGTCCCGAAATTGATTAATGAACTGTGTGATTTTGCCAATAACAAGGATGAAAATTTCATTCATCCCATCATAAAGGGAATAATCATTTATTTCCTGGTCGGATACATCCACCCCTTTAACGACGGCAATGGCAGGACAGCAAGGGCTCTTTTCTACTGGTATCTTCTTAAAAATGACTACTGGCTTTTCGAGTACATGGCAATATCAAGGATAATTAATAGTTCTAAAAAGCAGTATAGAAATGCCTACCTCTACACCAAATCCGACAGAACCCCGAATGATTCCGGCAACCTCACGTACTTCATCAAATATAACCTCGACTGTATACAAAAAACCCTTGAAGAAGTCCTCGAATACCTAAACCGAAAACAAAAAGAGCAGTCTCAGGATTTAAAAACAATAACAGAATCAGGGAATCTGACTTTAAGACAGGCGGAAATCCTCAAGCAGTTCTTAAAACAGCCTGAGAAACCCATCACAATTAAAGAAATAGTGACTATGTACAGCGTTGCATACGCCACTGCCAGAAGTGACCTCTTCAGTTTGGAAAAAATGGGCTACGTTGAGAAGAAGAAAGCTGGAAAAGAGTTTATTTTCATTTTCAAGAGAATTGATTGAGGTTTTTCCGGCTGCTTATTATCAGAATCTATCAAAATGTATTAAATTGATAGAAAAATGACCGGAATTTATTGAAGAACAGAGTAGAAAAGAAGAAAAAACTCTTTTTGTTCTTGATAATTCAAAAGTTCATCAAACAAATTTTCAAAACTGTGTTAGTATTTTTGCACCATTTCCCCTTTCCGTTCCGTCTCCAGCCACCCTCCAAAGCCTCCCAGCTTGTTCATTTCGTCCAGATATTTTATTGCTTCATCCGCCGAAAAACCAAGGTCTCTGAGCACACATCCAAAAACTGTGCAAGTCCTGCCAATGCCCCCAAAAGAAGGCTCAAGAAATTTAAGTTTTGAAATCGGCTCAATATTATTGATATTCGTCCTCAACCGAAAAATATTCAGCTACTTCATCTAAGAATGATGGATTTAAGTACGAAGCTATCCCTAATTCTTGAATTTTTGTTGCCTTATCTTGCAAATCTGAAAAGGAAATGAAACCGCATATATCGGAAAGAGGTTTAGGAAGACACTCAAAAGTTGGTCTCAATATTTCCCATTTAACTTTATCACTTCGGGCATCTGGAGCAACCAGATATAGTTTTATTTCTAAATTTGGCTGAAGCGCTATTAGATCACTCATTCTTAAAAGACCAGAGTATATGGATGTTGTAGATTCAATTTCAAAAGCTGCAATGATTGTTTTGCCTTTTAGCCAAAGCACGTCTATCAGTTCAATTGTTTTTTGAGTAGCATTATTAAATTGCGTTGGCAACTCAGAAATCATTTGGGGTATTGATTCAAATGAAATATTATTGTGTGCTTTGGAACGATCATTTTTTGCGACCCAAACATTTAACCCCATCTTTGAACCTAAATTCAATAGATAATACTGGATTTTAGTGTGTTCATTCGTACTAGAGAAATCTTTATTGTAAATATTATCATTAGCAGGAGAATTTGATTCTGTCTCGGGAATAGTAACAATTATATCCTTCGTACCTCTCTTAACTTTATATAGAGGAATTTTTCCCATCTTTTTATAATCGATTTCCTTTATAACAGGATTTTTCTCTGCTTCTTTCAGCAGTTCAAAAACATACTTCCCGTCATTTTCCTTAAACTTTGTAGAGCTCCTCCTAATAAAGCCTTTGAAACCTTTGCGACGATCATCAGGGTTTCCATAGAAACTTACTTTACCCTCAAGTTCTTTCATCGGTACACCATATTCGGGATTGAGTGTTAGAATTGGCTTCACAGTCAGCCTTACAGGAAAATTTAATTTTTCGGAATTGTCATTAAGATTCCAGATTTGTCTTGTATCGTCGCTAGGTCCGATAACTTCTAGTGCACCAACCCAATGCATTATACCTGTAATATAGCAGAGGAGAATATCTTCCTTCTCTATTTTATCCACCGTTTTTTGGCTACCTTTACTAAATCCACTGACATCTGAACCTGCTTTTTGGAATTCTTCCCACGTTTTTCCTGTAAATAAGCTTAACCAATAATTTACCATTTTGTATCACTTCTCAATTTGAAAAAATACTTGAGGAAACGTTCCTTGAATAATCTCCTCTTGATCAACAAATTTCCTCATCATTAAAGACCTGTAGAGGCAGTTGCTTCCAGACACTTATCAAGCGGCCTTTTGTCTTCCGCGACAAAATACTCCATAGCCACATCTTCATGGCCCATTTGTCTTAGTACAAGACTGACTCTCTTCCGGCATTTCTCAAGATCCTTAAATGTAGAAGATACAAATATACGGGCCATCTTATCCACCAATTATCCAGCTAATCATTCCAAAAATACATTAAAATATTAGAAGTTAAATCTTTTGAATTAATTTGATTAATTAAAAATAAAAATCACTCGACGGTTCATAACTGCTTTCATCCATACCTTTTAATATTCCCAAAAACGTAACTATGAAGGGATAAAACCCCTAATCATCTTCAGGTGACTTTTATAATGTACTCCGACCGAATTAATGCATTACCCCCATATCTTTTTGCAGCTATTGATGACGCAAGGGACGAAATGATTGCTGCGGGGGTGGACGTGATTGACCTTGGCGTGGGAGATCCTGACCTGCCTACACACCCGCACATTGTCGAGGCCATGCGGGAAGCTGTTTGCGACCCGAAGACGCATCACTATCCTTCTTATGCCGGGATGCCGGAATTCAGGAAGGCTGCGGCTGAATGGTGTAAGAAGTATAAGGGAATCGAGCTTGACCCTGCGACTGAAGTGCTGTCCCTGATAGGGTCAAAGGAAGCTGTGGCACATATTCCGATCGCTTTTGTCAATCCAGGGGATGTCGTACTCTATACAGATCCCGGGTATCCGGTTTACAAAATAGGGACTCTTTTTGCGGGTGGAGAGCCGCATCCTCTGCCGCTGACCGCCGAGAACAATTTCCTGCCGGATCTGGACTCTATTCCAGAGGATGTTCTGAAAAAAGCGAAGCTTTTCTTTTTCAATTACCCGAACAACCCGACTGCTGCTACAGCGGACATGAAGTTCTTTAACAAAGTTGTTAAGTTCTGTAAAAAGCACGACATCATTGCAGTACATGACAACGCCTACTGCCAGATGACCTATGACGGGTACGAATCTCCATCTTTCCTTTCAGCAAAAGGGGCAATGGATGTCGGAATGGAACTCTATTCCCACTCCAAGACCTACAACATGACAGGCTGGAGGCTCGGGTTTGCAGTCGGAAACAAAGAACTCATAAAGGGGCTCGGGAAGGTCAAATCCAACGTGGACTCAGGCGTCTTTGATGCAATCCAGATCGCAGGCATTGCAGCCCTACGTTCTTCCCAGGCCAGTGTTGAAGAAACGAATAAAATCTATGAAGAAAGGCGGGATGCTCTCGTCGAAGGTCTCAAAGCTATGGGCATTGAAGTAAAATCTCCAAAAGCCACCTTCTACGTCTGGGCTCCTGTCCCGAAGGGTTTTACCTCAATCAGTTTTGCAAAACTCCTGCTGGAGGATGCCGGTATCGTTGCAACTCCGGGTGTCGGTTTTGGAGAAGCCGGCGAAGGCTACATCAGGTTTGCTCTCACCAAGCCAGTTGAGAGAATTAAAGAAGCTGTAGAAAGGATGAAGAAACTTCGGCTCTAACCTACCGCTTCTATCGTTTTTCGAGAAGCTCAAATATTTTTTAAATCCGGCGGCAAACACATGAAAAACACATTAAAATGCCGCCAGAATTCTTTTTTGAATTGAATTTCTACCCGGCCTCGCTTCGCTGGGAAACAATAACGGTTGAAGACATCCAAATTCGGCTGCCCGGAATCCAGACCCAAAAAGCATTTCTTTATTAAGCAATTACTTCCTAGTGAATCAACATGCCATATCCCACAAATCCTACAAATTCCACAAGAGAAAAAGCAAAAATTCCGATTAAAGAGCACTTCCAGCTTAAGGAAACCATAGTTACGATCGCAGCCGATAACCAGGCCCATATCGAAGCCGCAAAAGATGCAATCCGCATCCACAGGGCAGCTCTTGAGATGTATATTCTTTCGGATCCTTATTTTCAGCTCACCCTCGAACCTTATGAATGCCCCAAAATTGCTCCTGAAGTTGTCAGGAGAATGATAAAAGCTGGAAATACAATGGGAATAGGACCAATGAGTGCGGTTGCAGGCACAATTTCTGCCCTTGCAGTGGAAGCGATGGTAGAAGCCGGAGCAAAATATGCTATAGTTGATAACGGCGGAGATATTGCACTTATTAATGACAGACCTGTTATAGTCGGGATCTATGCAGGACAATCTCCAATCAAAAACCTGGGACTGGTTTTCGAGCCGCAAGATTCGATAACAGGCGTATGCACCTCGGCTGGAACAGTTGGCCCTTCAATCAGCTTCGGGATGGCGGATGCTGCCGCAGTGTTCTCGGATGATGTTTCTCTGGCAGATGCGGCTGCAACGGCACTTGGAAATGAAGTAGGTATCGGAAAAGAGTCAGTAGAGGTTTCTTTTAACGCAGTAAAAGGGATTCCGGGAATAAAAGGCGCACTCGTAATTCAGGGAGAGTACATTGGTATGTGGGGTCAGGTGCCAAAAATTACGCAGGCGGATGTAAAATATGAATACATAACCAAAGCGTGAACACTCACCTGAAACCTTTTCAGAAACTTTTTTGCATATTTCCAGGATATTTTTTGGGCTTTGTTGCAAAAATAGCTTTTTTGCTTGAATTTTGTGACAGTGAAGGAGTAAGAATATTAATATAAGATCGATTTTATATGCAATGAGAATTTAATATTTTCGGGCATACTGATTCGATTTTTTAAAACATCATGGGGCATATTCTGTTAAATGTGACAAGAATTTCAGAAAAGTTCTCATGTCCAAAAATGACAATCACTTACATGCAGTTAAATATATCTTTCAAAGCTATATTTAATAATTGGAGAAAATACTGAATGAATGAAAAAATGAGAACTTCTGGTATCGATATTATTGGAGAAGTGTCATGGGGAACGCACTTCTGCCAGTTCTATCAAACAAAAGAGGATTTGACAGACATACTGATTCCTTATTTCAAAGCAGGGCTGGAAAACAACGAATTTTGCCTCTGGGTCACGTCACAACCCATGGAAGTAGAAGAGGCAAAAGAAGCCCTTGGAAAGGCTATTCCTGATATTGATATTTATCTGGAGAAAGGGCAAATTGAAATTATCCCCTGCACTCACTTGTATTTAAAGAAGGGTAGTTTCGACTCGGAAAGGATTTTCGACTCAGAAAGGATATTACAAGGCTGGATTAAAAAACTCAATCAAGCTCCGGACAGTGGTTACGATGGTTTGAGATTTAGCTGGAACGCCTCCTGTCTGGAAAAAGAAAGCTGTGATCTTTTCTTTGAATATAAGGAACGGATAGACAAGCTTATCGACAACCACCGGCTGATAGCTCTATTCACGTATTCTCTTGATAGGTCCAGCGCAACCGAGATCATCGATGTGGTCGCTAACCATCAGTTCGTTCTGATCAAAAAAGAAGGAAAGTGGGAGAAGATAGAAAATTCCGGGCGGAAAAATATCACCGAGAGCAAGCGGACAGAAGAAGCGCAGAGCCAGAGTGAGCAGCGCAGCAGGCTGGAGAGCATTCTCTCGCTTGATGGGGATACGGCTAACCTGGAGCTTGCTGATATCGTTGATGTACAGGCAGTCCAGTCCCTCATGGATGACTTTTATAAATTTGCTCATTTTACAATGGCACTGCTTGATCTCAAAGGAAACGTTCTGGTAGGTGTAGGGTGGCAGGATATCTGCACCAAGTTCCACAGAGTTCATTCCGAAACATGTAAGCACTGTGTAGAAAGCGATACAAAGCTGTCCGCAGGCGTTCCTCTGGGAGAATTTAAGTTATACAAGTGCAAAAACAACATGTGGGACATAGCAACTCCAGTTTTCTCTGGTAGTCAACATGTCGGCAATATCTTCTCAGGACAGTTCTTTTTTGACGACGAACCTCTGGACTATGAGCTCTTCCGATCCCAAGCGAAAAAATACGGCTTCAATGAAGAAGAATACATAGCAGCGCTAGAAAAAGTTCCGCGGTTGAGCAGAGAGGCTGTGGACACAGGCATTGCCTTCTTAATGAAGCTCGCCAACATGCTCTCACAGCTAAGCTACAGCAATATCAATCGGGCCCATTCGCTGGCGGAACGCGATGCCCTGATGGACACTTTGCGGGGGAGTGAG
Organism: Methanosarcina sp. Ant1; assembly: GCA_001714685.2. GTDB lineage: Archaea > Halobacteriota > Methanosarcinia > Methanosarcinales > Methanosarcinaceae > Methanosarcina. The sequence goes on from MDTP02000062.1 coordinate 7,864, forward strand.
GAAAAGTACCGCAATATCGTAGAGACAGCAAATGAAGGAATATGGTGCCTTGACGCTGAAGCTGGGACTACTTACATTAATGAAAAAATGGCGGAGATGTTAGGATACAGTCAGGAAGAAATGATTGACAGATTTATATTGGACTTTACCGATGAAGAAAGTGAGCCTATCCTTAAAATGCATCTGGAAAAGAGCAGGCAGCGTATCAATGAGGTCTATGAGCTTAAATTAATATGTAAAGATGGCTCGCCCTTATGGGCGCTTATAAGTGCTAAATCCCTTTTTAATAAGGGTGGCAAGTTTGCTGGCTCCCTGGGCATGTTCACTGACATTACAGAGCACAAGCAAGAAGAGCACCGGATATGTAGATACAACCTTATTCTTGAAGGAATCAATCGGATTTTCAGCAATGTGGTGCAGGCAAAAACAGAAGAAGAGCTAGGAGAGGCGTGTCTGTCTGTAGTCCTGGGAGTGACGGGCAGCCAGCTTGGTTTCGTTAATGAAATGGGCAACGACGGGTTACTGCACGATGTAACTTACAGCGACATGGGATGGGATCAGTGCCTAATGTACGACAAGACTGGGCATCGCCGACCCCCCCGTGATTTTGCCGTGCATGGTATTTACGGCCGTGTCGTTAACAGCGGGAAAGGTTTCTTTACCAACGATCCGCCGTCGCACCCCGACAGTATCGGCCTGCCACATGGCCATTCACCGCTCACGTCATTTCTCGGCGTGCCCCTTATCTTAGACGGAAAAACGATGGGCTTGATTGCAGTCGCAAATCGTGAAGGCGGCTATAGCTGCGAGCAGCAGGAGGATCTCGAAGCCATCGCACCGGCGGTGATTCAAGCCCTGCATAGAAAAAAGGAGGAGCAAAAGCGGGAGCTGGCTGAGAAGGCGTTGCTGGAGAGCGAGGAACGTGAGCGAGCTCGCTCGAATGAACTGACAGTATTATTGGATGCCGTACCTGTTGCTGTGTGGATAACACACGATCCCAAGGCGCTTCAGATAACTGGGAATCGGCTCTCCTATGAATGGCTTCGAATTCCTGAGGGTGCTAACATGTCCAAATCCGCTCCAGAAGGGGAGAGACCCGAAACGTTTAGAATGTTCAGGGATGGGGTGGAGCTCAAACCTGAAGAAATGCCGGTGCAGATGTCAGCTGCGGGTACAGAATTACGCAACTACGAGTTCGATATCGTCTATCCTGACTGCATGGTGCAACACATATTGGGTAACGCTAGACCCTTGCGTGACGAGCAGGGCAATCCAATAGGGTCAGTTTCTGCGTTCATAGACATCACCGAGCGCAAAAAAGCGGAAGAAGCTCTCAGATTATCAAATATTTATAATCGCAGCCTTATTGAAGCCAGCCTTGATCCTCTGGTAACCATCGGGCCTGAAGGCAAAATTACGGATGCTAATGACGCTACAGAACAGGTTACTGGATATTCCAGAAACGAATTGATTGGGACTGATTTTTCAGATTACTTCACTGAGCCTGAGAAAGCCTCTACAGGCTATCAGCAGGTATTCACACATGGTGAAGTTCGGGATTATCCTCTAGATATTCATCATAAGGATGGACATATAACTCCTGTTTTGTACAATGCCTCAGTTTATAGAGACGAGAATGGTGAGGTTATTGGTGTTTTTGCAGCTGCACGTGATATTACTGAACGTAAGAAAACAGAAGAAGCCCTTAAAAAAGCACACGACAGTTTAGAAGAAAAAGTTAAAGAACGTACATCAGAGCTTGAAAAGGCTTATAACTCGTTGAAGGAAAGTGAAAAAGGTCTTGCTGAAGCCCAAAAGATGGCTCATATTGGAAGTTGGGATTGGGATATTGTAACTGGTGAAACATACTGGTCTGATGAACTGTATCGAATTTTTGGACGTAATCCTGAAGAATCAGGTGCAACTTTCGATGAACTTTTAAATTATGTACACCCCGATGATCGAGACTATGTGGAGAATGCCATTAATAAAAGGTTAAATAGGAAGACTCGTCGCATAGATTATCGGATTATCTTAGCTAATGGCGAAGAACGCACAGTCCATGCGCGGAGTGAAGTTATTTTTGATGAGAAAAATATCCCTATTCGAGTTAAGGGAATAACTCAGGACATTACTGAGCGTAAAAAATCAGAAGAGATAATTCAGAACTTAGCGAATATTGTGGAATCGTCGAATGATGCTATTGGAACTATATCATTTGACGGCGTTATTACAAGCTGGAACAAAGGAGCAGAGCAGGTTTATGGTTATTCAGCTAAAGAAGTTCTTGGAAAGACCACATCCATCCTGGCACCATCCTATTTAGATGAAGAAACAAAAAAATTAGCTGAGATGGTTAGACAGGGAGAAGAGATCCACCAATATGAGACTTCAAGGTTAAGAAAGGACGGGAAGATAATATATGTTTCAATAACTCTTTCTCCGGTTTTTGATATCCATGGAAAGATGACGGCAATCTCGTTCATTTCTAGAGATATAACCGAAATAAAAAGAGCAGAAGAAAAACTTCGGGAAAGTGAGGAAAAGTACCGCAACATCGTAGAGACAGCCAACGAAGGTATACTCATAACTGACAATGAAAACATAATCACTTACGTTAACAAGAAATTTGCAGATATGCTCAGATACAATATCGAAGAGGTTATTGGTAGACCTATATGGGATTTCATCAGTGAAGAATACAAACCTATTGTCAAAAGGAATCTGGAAAATCGGATGCAGGGGATAAGTGAAAGCTATGAATTGAAATCAATACGTAAAGATGGCTCATCCCTTTGGCTATTTCTAAATGCTAAACCCCTTTGTGATAAGGATGGTAAGTATATGGGCGCTATGAGTATGTTAACCGACATCGATAAGCGAAAAGAAGCTGAAGATGCTCTCACTAATATCGAGATTGCCCGTAAAAAGGAAATTCATCACAGGATCAAGAATAACCTGCAGGTTATCTCGTCCCTTCTTGACCTGCAGGCTGAGAAATTCAATAACACAGAGGATATTAAGGACTCAGAAGTTCTGGAAGCCTTCAGGGAAAGCCAGGACAGAGTAATGTCAATTGCCCTGATCCATGAAGAGTTGCACGAGGGCGGAGGAGACAATACACTGTATTTTTCTCCATACCTTGAGAAGCTCGTTGAGAACCTTTTTCAGACATATCGGCTTGGAAATGTCGATATTAGCTTAAACATGGATCTTGAAGAAAACATCTTCTTTGACATGGATATTGCAGTCCCATTAGGGATAATTGTTAATGAACTTGTTTCCAATTCATTAAAACATGCATTCACAGGCAGGAACAAAGGGGAAATTCAAATTAAACTATTTAAAGAAGAAAAAGCCGGAAATGAGCTGAGTAATGATGAAGACGAACTTACTGGAAAAGTTATCGGATACACCCTGATTGTCTCAGATGATGGAGTTGGCATTCCCGAAAAAATTGACTTAGAAAATTCAGACACACTTGGTCTGCAGCTTGTAAACATTCTAGTAGATCAGTTAGATGGTGAAATGGAACTAAAAAGGGATAAAGGTACCAAATTCGATATAAGAATAAATGTATAGCGGGGTTCTGTAAAATTGTCGGTTGATTAAATAAAATCAGACATAGGGAGACTTCTCTTAAAAATTAAAAAAATGCATGAGATCGTTATTCATAATGATTATCCTATTACCCCCAAGTTAGCATATTATTAACCTAAGACTTTGCAAAGCTCGGTTAACGATCGTTTATATATTTTCTTTTTTAAAAATTATTATGAGTATTGAGTGTTAGTATGCGGAGGGCATTTTTCAACAGAACCCTTTTCAGGGGAATACTTTTATTAAGGAACTTCTGCATAATTAGATAATATTCGAATTCATTCCGCATTCAAATTAGTACTTTCATTCAAATTAGAACTTTCATTCAAATTAGTACCTAATATTTATCCGGCAAGCTCAAACTCTCATTTAAAATTTGTTTGGGAGCAAAATTTGTTTAGGAGTATGAGAATCAGGAAGTTGGGCCGGGAATCGACGACATCGTTTTTATGAGTGACCGAAAATACCCATTAGGAGAGACTATCTATGTTAGGGGGCTACGCAGGAAAGATCCTGGACGTCAATCTTGAGAGTGGAGAGCTTAAAGACATACCGCTTGACGAAGCAGTTTTAAGGATGTACCTCGGAGGAAAAGGGCTCGGCCTGAAACTCGTATACAATGAATTCAGGCCTGATATGCAGCCTTTTGATCCCGATAACCTGCTGGTGTTTGCTACCGGGCCTGCTACAGGGGGAAAAGTTCCTACAAGCGGACGCTACCACGTTGTCTGCAGCAAATCTCCCCAGACAGGGACTGTGGGGAGCGGAAATTCAGGCGGAAACTGGGGCCCCTACCTGAAGTTTGCGGGATACGATGCTGTTTTGGTCCGGGGGATTTCAAAAGAGCCTGTCTACCTGAGCATTGTGGACGGAAAAGCCGAGCTTGTGAAAGCTCCTGAAATCTGGGGGATGACAGTCCATGCGGTCACGGACGAACTGACAGAAAGGACAGGCGACCCGAAGAAAACTTCAGTTGCATGTATCGGGCCTGCCGGAGAAAACCTGATCCCATTTGCCAGCATCATGAACGACAAGTACAGAACCGCAGGCAGGACAGGGCTTGGGGCTGTAATGGGCAGCAAGAAGTTAAAGGCTATTGTGGTTTCAGGCAATAAAAGAGTCGAGCCTGCAAACCCCGAACTCTTGAAAGAGAGAGTCGCCGATTCCATGAAAAAAATAAGGGAAAACCCGGTTACCAGCCCCACCGGAGGACTCCACACCTACGGAACCTCTATCCTTGTAAACATCATCAACGAACATGGAGCCTACCCGGCCCGGAACTTCCAGGAAGCTTACTTCCCTGATGCCGATGAACAGAGCGGGGAGACTCTTGTCAAAAAATACCTGACAGGGAGATACGGCTGCTGGGGCTGCCCGATTATCTGTGGGAGGAAGTCCGATGTGCCTGATGGACCGTTCAGTGTCCGGCATACCGAGGGACCGGAGTATGAGACCATCTTTGCCTTCGGTTCCAACTGCGGAATAAAAGAGCTGGATGCTCTGGTAAAGGCAAACCACCTCTGTGATGAGCTGGGGCTTGACACCATCTCCATGGGAGATACAATTGCCTGTGCCATGGAACTTGTGGAAAAGGGAAAGATCCCTGAAGAAAAGTTTCACGGCATGAACCTTCGCTTCGGAGATGCCGGATCAATGATTGAAGCCATCTGGAGGACAGCATATCGCGCAGGGTTCGGAGCCGACCTTTCCCTCGGCTCAAAAAAGCTTGCAGAAAAATATGGGGCTCCGGAACTCTCCATCACTGTCAAGGGCATGGAACTTCCAGCTTACGACCCAAGAGCCATCGAGGGAATGGGCCTCAACTACGCAACCGCAAACCGCGGCGGAGACCACGTCTACGGATACATGGTATCTCCCGAAATCCTGGGGCTTCCTGAAAAACTTGACCCTTATACTAAGGAAGGTAAGCCGATGTGGACCATTATTCTCCAGGACCTGACCTCAGCCATCAACTCATCTGTCGTCTGCCTCTTTACTTCTTTTGCCCTTGGTCTTCCGGAGTATGCCGGGATGCTGGCAGCGATTACAGGCTTTGACCTTGACGCCGACAAACTCCTGAAACTCGGAGAAAGGGTTACGAACCTCGAGCGGCTGATGAATAACATGTACGGGCTTGACCGAAAAGAAGACATTCTTCCAAGACGCCTCACTCAAGAGCCTATCCCAACAGGGCCCTCAAAAGGTCATGTTTCCCATGTTCCGGAAATGATTGATGAATACTATAGACTCAGGGGCTGGATTGACGGAAAGCCGACTGCAGAAAAGTTGAAGGAACTAGGGATTGTCTGAGTCTTTCATCCTATTTTTTTTCATTTACTTTTTTCAGGAGAGGTAATTTTCAGGAGAGGTGAATATGAGGATACTCGTAAAGTTCCTTGCAAACATCCGTGAAATCACCGACGAGTCCGAAATAGAGCTTGAAATTCGTCCAGGAGACAGCATCGAAACGGTGATGAAGACTCTTGAATTGAGGTACGGCAAGGGTTTTAAAGAAGCAACAACAGGCACCACCACGAGCGGGATTCCAAATGTAAGTATCCTCGTAAACGGTAGAGACATGGACTTTCTCAAAGGGTTGAAAACCGAACTGCAGGAAGGGGATATTGTGGTTCTGATCCCACCGGTTGCAGGCGGGTAAAAGGTCAAAAAAAGTAAATAACACACGCAGAACCTGGAAAAAATTTATTCTTTTTTGAAGATCCCTATCATCAAAGGCTTTTTTACTGAATTTTTTTCCATTCCTCCATGTTAGATTAGAAATTTTGAACCTGGAAAAACTCCCGAATTTAAGGCACCTGAACTCCTGGGAAAACTGCAAGATAAGCAAATAAGGAGCAAACTTATCCATAATAGCTAATAATCTGAGAATTCATGAGTAGCTAATAAATCTGAGAATATTTGTGCATAAAGGAGAATGAAATCAACCGAAAAAGAGGGGAAACTTTGAAAGCTCTGGTTATAATAGATATGACTAACGATTTCGTATTTGAGGAATACGAATACGGTGGACAGATATACCAAGGAAAACTTGTAGCTCCTTTGGGAAAGACAATTGTTGATAGAATAGCAGGACTCATAAAAAAGGCAGTAAGTGGGGAGACGATCAGTCTTTTCAGGCTTCCGAAAGACCATTTCAATGCTTTTACAAATCCAGAACTAGAACTGAAAGTTGCAGAGCTGGAAATTGATGAAGTCTTCATGACGGGTCTGGTTGATGAAGTCTGCATATATCATAACAGCCTGAGCTTCCTGGAAAGAGGTTTTCGGACAAATATAGTAAAAGGCTGTACCGCGCCTTTTGAGGAAGAAAAAGGGAAAGAAGCCTTGAAAGAACTTGAAGCCTGTGGTGCAAAAATGGTTGATGATATTCCAGAAGACATAAAGGTCATCCTGCTTCTCGAAGACGAACACGACAAAAACTCCGAAGAAATAAAATCAGGGAACTGGCCACCCCACAATATGAAAGGAACACCTGGAGCAATGACAGTCAAAGAGATAGGGGATGCCCTTGAGAAAAGGTTATAAAAATCGAAAATAAAGTGGAAAGAAGAAATTCGGAGATCCATTCCCGGAACTCCTGCTTCCCTTTTACTTTGTGTCATTCAGGTTAAAACTCTCTCTCCATAATTTAATACACTCTCGATTTCTTTTTCCTGGTTCTGTTTCAGCTCTTCAGGAGTCCGATTTTTGTCAGGGACTTTATGAAGGTAAACCAAACGCTGAGGGAATGGCATTTCTATACCATTTTCTTTAAGGGTCTTCTTTATGGCCCAGAGAAGCTTGCTTTTCAGTGCAGCCCATTCGCTAATAGGCGCCCAGATCCTGACAATGAGGTCTACCGAACTTTCTCCCAGTTCATTTACAAAAACAGAAGGATCAGGATTAAGGAGGGCAAAAGGCTCTTTGTCTATGAGGTCTTTAATCAGAAAGATTGCTGCGTCGGCATCGTCACTGTAGCGGATTCCAAATTTGAGATCGAACCTTCTGGCAGGGTAACCTACAACGTTTGTAATATTTGTTGTAAAAACTTGCTGATTGGGGATTCGGACAAGAAGCCCATCATAGGTCCGTATAAGGGTGGAGATTATGCGGATATCGGTGACGAAGCCCAATGTCCCGCTGATTTCGACCTGGTCTCCTATTTTTATGGGTTTTTCTATCATCAGGAAGACACCGGAGATCAGATTTCCCACAATATTCTGACTCGCAAAACCGAGGACGATACCTGTGATCCCTCCTGCCAGGAAGAGCCCTGAGGGATCAAGCCCTGTCAGAGGGAGTACGGCGATAAAAACAATAATAATCGTGCCATAATAAAAAAGTTTGAGGATAGTTTCGCCCGCATCCTTACTGACCTTATCTTTGAAAGATCTGCGCAGGTAAAGTGTAATAATTCTGGAAATGATGATTGAAAAAGATAGAATGAGTACAAACTTCAGCAAATCTCCCATGGTGACTGGACCATTTGAGGTAGAATAAGGGCTAAAGTCTAAAAAATTGATGTCCGTGATCAAAATCCCAACCTCATATCAAATGTCAGTGATACGGGTACAAAATCGAGCTTCCGATTGTAAATTTCGATAGCTTCTTTTCGAGTCTCCTGGTTTTTTGGATGAAAACTTTTCAGCTCCCCACTAATATGCTGCAACTCAAAACCTGTTTCAGCCGTGTTCTTGTTGAGGATATCCATGTGCGCCCTCATGAAAACGTCGCTGTCATAAAAAATTTTCATCCCATATGCACTGAAAACCGCCTTTGAGATCGAGGCCCACTCAGAAGTGGTGTTTCTAAGAGTCAATTCCATAATTCCTTCCTGCAGAGGGTTCGGAGAGGGTGAAACTGAATATATCCCGCTTTTCCAGTGCTTGCAGATTATGCCATTTGAAACAGGCCCATAAAGTGTAAATTTCTTTCTTGCCAGAGTGAGCACATCCAGAAGCTGGAGGTTCTTGTTTCCCTTATCCGAGATAAAAACGCCTATTTCGACCGGAAAAGTAAGGAAAATCTTTTTTCTTGCTCCTGCCGCAAGAAGCAGAGTTTTCTCAAATTCTATTAGCAGGTTTGGTGTAATTTCTTTAGGAGTGTTAAGGGGCTCTACTGGACTTATGATTATATGCTTTCCATCTCCGAGGATGAGTTTCTCTACTGTATCTGTTCCAAGTGTCCTTTTGTATACCCACCGTTTTTCTAGCTCTTCCACGGAAATCGAAATTCCTTCCTTCTCTATTGAAAATGGGGGGTCATAATTGCCGTACATAGTATTCCACTAGTTAACATTTTTTAGACAAATTCCTAAATTTCTTAATATTAATTCTAACTATTATAAAAAAGTTACAGTTGAACTATTTTTATGAACAAGTGAAGAAAAGAGAAAACGGACTCAAACCCATCTTTTCTTTTTAAAGTAAGAAAACATGATAGTTCCTACTGAGGCCATGAACAGAAGGATTGCAGGATAGCCCCAGCGCCACTGGAGTTCAGGCATATACTCGAAGTTCATCCCATAAACGCCTGCTACAAAAGTGAGGGGAATGAAGATGGTGGCTATCACTGTCAGGACCTTCATAATATCATTCATTTTATTGCTTACGCTTGAAAGGTAAATATCCACCATTGAAGCCAGAATCTCCCTAAAATCTTCGACTGAATCTATCACCTGGATAGTATGATCATAGACGTCTCTCAGGTAAATCTGGGTAGTATCCTTAATAATTTCCGACTCAATTTTCTGCATACCATTGATTAACTCCCTGAGAGGCCAAACAGACTTACGAAGGGTGATCATGATCCTTTTGAATTTCTGGATAGTTCTGATAGTTTCAGGGCTGGGCTGTATGACCAATTCATCCTCAAGTTCCTCAATTTCCTCTCCAAAATGTTCAAGAATCAAGAAATAATTGTCAATCACTGCATCTATAAGGCCATAGGCAAGATAATCCACTCCGTTTTTCCGGAGGCGAGAAGCTGGATTTTTGAGCCTCTCCCTTAAGGGATCGAAAACGTCTACCTCTCTTTCCTGAAAAGAAAGAATATAATTGTAACCGAAGACGATGCTTACCTGATCTATAATAATCTCGTTCTTTTCCTTATCAAGAAGCATCATTTTTAAAACAGTATATACATAGGAGTCATAATCTTCCATCTTGGGCCTCTGTGCGGTATTTAGCACGTCTTCGAGGGTAAGAGGATGAATATGAAAATAGCTCCCGAGCTTTTCTATAACCTCTATTTGATCGAGCCCATCAACATCTATCCATAAATTCATACCTGGCTGGTCCTTAAAGGCCAAGCACTCTTCAACACTATTCAGTTCCTTTTCTACAATTCTTTCACTATTATACGCCACAATTTTGATTATGACTTTATCGATCTTTTTATCCCCAATGTGAACAAGAGTTCCAGGCGCAAGCCCTACCTTTACCCCTCTTTTCCTGAAAGTTCCCCGTTTCACGGCTCTGCCTCACCTCTTAATAAAAATAAATACTTTAATTAATTGAAGCTTCATTGATTTAAGCCTGTGCACATTTTTTGCATGAATATATATATTAAGTTATTTAAACAGTTGGGCTTGTTTTCAACATACAGGACCGTCAGTTCAAAAATAAGCCGTTAAAATGTTTACAGATAATATTATCAGCTGGTTGGATAATATATATATTGCGTTTTTCCGAAGATTGGGAAATTTGGAAAAACTATCATTTTTAAACAAAAATATAGGAGTGGTTAATCTGGTTGGGAATGAAATCACGAATAGTTTAATCAATATGGTTGATCAGTTTATTGCGTTTATTCCGACTCTTGTAGCAATTATCGTTCTTATCATCTTGGGGAAAATTGTAGGAACCTTTCTTGGAAAGCTTGGTGCAAAGGTGCTTGATAAGGTAGGACTCGATGACCTGATTGACAGAACTGTCATAGGTGGAATGATAAAAAGAGGGCAGATGAGTACGGTAGGTTTTTTTGATGCAGTCATCCGATGGTTTGTCTACATCATCTTTGCTATGGTCATCCTTGATCTTCTTAATATCCAGGCAGTGAATAATTTCGTCAGTCTGATAGTATTCTATATCCCGCTCTTGATCTCTGCCTTTGTTGTACTGCTTATAGGCTTACTGATTGTGGATTTCATCAGCGATCTAATCAAAAGATTACTCGTTGCAGCCGGGATAGATGAGAAGTTTGAAAAAACAGCTTTTGGGGCTTCAGTCGTATCTGGAGGACTGACCGCTTCAGGAATTATAGCAGGACTTATCAGACTATTTGGTTATCTGATGTTTCTTACTGCGGCATCCGATATTCTACGGCTAACCATGCTTACCCAGCTGCTGATAAGTATTACTCAGTATCTGCCACGCCTCTTTACAGGTATCCTGGTCCTGATGATAGGAGTCCTGTTTATTGACATAGTTATGGACTATCTGAGCGGTACTGTCAAGGGCATGAATATAGAAGGAGCAGAAATAATTCTTCCTCTTCTGAGGGGTTTCCTGTTTCTCATCGTGATCCTGGTTGCACTGGATACGATGCTGGTTAATACTAGCATCCTCTACCTGTTCTTCGGACCGCTGGCATGGGGAATTGCAGTCGTGGTCGCGTTCAAATACGGAGTTAAAGACGCAATTGTTGCGTATGCAAAGGAAAGGAAGTAATCTCTTCCTTTCATTTATTTTGACCTCAGTTTGACAGTGCAAATTCCATTTATAGTCGGCACGGGAAATATTTACACTTTATAAATATGGTTCTATTCTAAGAATAGTGTTCAAAAGTTTAATTAATTGATCCGTTGACTACAGTTTAAGAGAAAGGATAAACGCGGAAAACGCAGAAAGCGCGGAAAAAACTGTAATTTTGAAATTTAGTCTTTTAATTAGTCCTCTTGAGCGAAGCGAAAAGGACAGCGCACTGCAGAGCCGCAACTCTGCCGAAAAGGACCGCGTACTCCCGAGGCGCAATTCGGGCGAGGCGCAATTCGGGCGAGGCGCAATTCGGGTGGCGCAATTCGGGTGGCGCAATTCGGGTGGCGCAATTTTGGTACTTGATGATAAATTAATCTGCCCCATTTTGTGAAGTGTTGATTTTTACTGTGGAGACTAACACCTATCAGATTTCTTTACTTGCAGCTTCAGATAAAGCCCTTATGTGGAACTCGGAGTCAAGCTCATCTGCAAGCTTTTTACATTTTTCCAGATCTATTTCGGACACGTTAACTACTGTAACTCTTGTACTGATTCCTGCTTTTCTAGCTTCCTTTATAAAATCAAGTACTGCTCCGTAAGCGTTTTTGTTAATTGGTCTGCAAAGTTTGTTATACTTTTCTTCTGACTCGGCGTTCAGGCTAACAGAGATGGAATCTATTCCTGCGTTTTTCAATTCGAGTATTACATTTTTTTCTGGATTTATAAGAGCTGCTTGTCCGTTGGTATCAAGCCTGACTCTAATATTTCGGATTTTAAGCCAGCGTGTCACTGCAAGCACAACATCGAACCTGAGTGTAGGTTCTCCAAGGCCTGTGAATACGATTTCTTTGTATTTTGAAAAATCCTGTATTTCAAGGGCTTCAATGACCTCCTCTGCTGACGGTTCTTTTGAAAGCCTCAGGTCATATCCGTGAACTCCGTCTGCAAAGTTGCGGATGCAAAAGATACAGTCTGCACTGCAACGATTTGTAAGGTTAATGTATAGGTTTTTGTAAGCTTCGTAGCAAATTGTGTCCATGCGAATCAAAATTATTACATTATTTATAACCATAACGCATTAATTCATTTTTTATGCAGAAACTGGAGACACTCTTATATACACTAATATACACTAATTTTTTATTGCTTACTTCTGTTTTTAGGTTATGATTCGTGTTTTCAAGCAGAAAGTTTATAGGTAATTATGTACTTCTAAGGTTCGATCTGCGGTATTTAGCAAGCAGTATATATATTTCAACTGATTTACTCTCCGCATTGAAGTATTTCAGGTTCTTTTTTAGGAATTTGGATTTTCAATGTTGATAGATATGTGTTAAAAAACCTATGATTGATGAAAAATTGCGGTATTCGCAATTTCGAAGGAGAAACTTAAATGGCACAAGTAGGTAAATTTGACGTTCCAGAAGAACTTACAAACAAAGCACTTGAAGCTCTTGAACTTGCCAGAGATACTGGGAAGATCAAAAAGGGCACTAATGAGGCTACGAAAGCAATCGAAAGAGGAAATGCGAAGCTTGTTCTGATTGCAGAAGATATCGAGCCTGCAGAGATTGTTGCTCATATTGCTCCCCTTTCAAATGAAAAGAAGGCACCTTATATCTTTATTAAGAATCAGAAAGAACTCGGTGCAGCCAGTGGGCTTGGTGTAGCCTGCGCAACTGTCGCAATCGTTGACGCAGGAAAAGCAGCTGAAATGATTCAGGACATTGCCCAGAAACTTGAAGCTCTTAAATAATCCTAATGACAAGGAGTGCTGATTATGGCTGAAGAAAGCACAACCGGCGGCTTTGCTGCAGAGGTTATTGACGTTATTGGGAATACAGGTATGCATGGTGAAGCCAGCCAGATCCAGTGCAGGGTTCTGGAAGGCAGAGACAAAGGTCGTGTCATCACCAGGAATAGTGTAGGTCCTGTCCGTATCGGTGACATTTTTATGCTTCTTGAAACTTCAAGAGAAGCGAAGAAACTGACCACTAGGTAAGAAAGCGGTGAGATAGATGGAACAGAGGAAATGCTTTTTCTGTGGGCAGATGCTGGAGTATGGAACCGGTAAGCTCTATGTAAAAAAAGACGGATCTACCTACTTTATGTGCTCTTCCAAATGCATGAGCAATTTCAATTTGGGCAGGCTTCCGCGGCGTACCGAATGGACTGAGAAAGGCAAAATCCAGTTGAAAAAAGTATAACAGATAGAATTGCCAAATTCGGTATTGTTAAGGTGTCCATATGGAACAGACATACGTTATGGTGAAACCTGACGGAGTCCAGCGCGGGCTTGTTGGAGAGATTATTTCCAGAATAGAAAGGCGGGGTCTCAAAATTGTCGCCCTCAGGATGAACGTTATCAGTGAAGCCACTGCAAAAGAACACTACAGTGAACATGCAGCCAGGTCTTTCTTTCCCTCCCTTATTGAATTCATCACCTCCGGCCCCTCCGTCTCAATGGTAGTTGTCGGAAAAGATGCAATTCGGGTTATGAGAGCTATAAACGGGGCTACAAATCCTGTAGACGCGGCTCCAGGAACTATCCGTGGGGATCTTACTCTGGATGTGGGCAGAAACGTAGTTCATGCATCCGATTCCCCAGACGCTGCAGCAAGAGAAATTGCAATTCACTTTAAGGACTCAGAAATCCTGAAATATTCCAGGATCGATGAGGCCTGTCTGTACGAATAAAGCAGGTATATCAAAGCTTTTTTGTGTTCCTGAAATTTTCAGGGCACGATTTCAGCCTTTGTTTATACGGTACCTGCGATATGGGTCCGTAGGGAAAACCTGGACCCTTCTGGACCTGCAGCGAATAAGACGCGGGAATGAGAGAGGTTTTGCATATGACCGACAAGAAAAATTTGAGGACTCCTATAGTCTGCGTGATGGGGCACGTCGACCACGGTAAAACTACTCTGCTGGACAAGATCAGGGGTACTGCAATTGTTAGCGGAGAAGCTGGGGCTATCACTCAGCATATAGGAGCAACTGAAGTCCCGATAGATGTGATTGTCGATAAGCTTGGAGATCCAAGACTTCGAGACCGTTTCATAGTACCCGGGCTGCTCTTTATCGATACGCCTGGACACCACGCCTTTACAACTCTGAGGAGCAGGGGAGGCGCCCTTGCCGATCTTGCGATTGTTGTATTGGACATAAATGAAGGTTTCAAGCCCCAGACCTACGAAAGCCTGCAGATTTTAAAGCGATTTAAGACTCCTTTTGTTGTCGTTGCCAATAAGATAGACAGAATTGGTGGATGGGTTTCTCAAAAAGACCTGCCTTTTGCTGCTACTTTCAAGAAACAGTCCGAACAGGTCCAGTCCCGGCTTGAGACAAAGCTCTACGAGATAATAGGTGAACTATACAACCAGGGCTTTGCAGCAGAACGTTACGACCGGGTTACAAACTTCCAGAATACTCTTGGAGTAGTGCCTGTAAGTGCTGTTACAGGAGAAGGTATTCCTGATGTCCTGATGGTACTCCTAGGACTAGCCCAAAAGTTTCTCGAAGCAAACCTGCAGTACAGCGCCAACGGCCCAGGAGTCGGGACTGTGCTTGAGGTGAAAGAAGAAAAAGGACTAGGGGCAACGCTTGACGTTATCCTCTATGACGGTATGTTGAAAAAAGGGGATACTGTTGTTATAGGAAGTTTGGGGGAGCCAATTCAGACCAAGGTACGGGCTCTTTTAAAGCCCAGAGAACTCTCAGAGATCCGCTATGAAAGCAAGTTTCAGCAGGTAAATAAGATTACTGCTGCAGCTGGTGTTAAGATCTCCGCTCCAGGTCTAGAAGGTGCCCTTGCGGGTGCCCCTATAAGAGTTGCTACAGAAGAAACCCTTGAAGAAATTGTAGCGCAGGTAAAGTCCGAGATTGATGCGGTCAGGATTGATACTGGTTCAGAAGGGATTCTGATAAAAGCAGATACACTCGGCTCCCTTGAAGCCCTTGTCCATGAGTTCCGGAAAGATAAAGTCCTTATCAGGAAAGCGGAGGTAGGGGACATCTCACACAGGGACGCGGTCGAGGCTTCTACAGTTGAAGACTCACTCTATTCGGTGATTATTGGTTTCAATGTCAAAGTTCACCCTGATGTTAGAGATTTCCTGCAGGAAAGTAGTAGTGTGAAGGTATTCACAAATGACGTAATCTACCGTCTGATTGAGGATTACCAGAAGTATGTAAAAGAACAGCAGGAAATATCTGAAAAGAAGATTTTCGAAACCATTATCCGTCCTGGGAAATTTAAAGTTCTTCCAGGATGCGTGTTCCGCCAGAGCAAACCTGCCGTTGTCGGGGTAAGGGTGCTTGGAGGAGTCGTGAGGACAAATGCGGATGTCATGCTTGAAAACGGAAGTGTCGTGGGCAAGATCAAAGGCCTACAGTCAGAAGGGGAAAATATTCCTTCTGCAAAAGTAGGCAAGGAAGTTGCAATGGCAATTGACGGCGCAACCGTAGGCAGACAAATCAAAGAAGGAGACGTGCTCTATATCAATGTGCCTGAGAGGCACGCCAAAGTTCTTGAGCACGAAATATACGACTCCCTTTCAACCGATGAAAAGGAAACTCTTGATATTTTCCTTGCACTCAAAAGAAAAGATAATCCTTTCTGGGCAAAATAACGCTGATTTGAGCACCAGCTTAGTTCATGATCGGTAAGGATTAAGGTATGAATTCGGTAACGAAGGCAAGGTAAGGCAAAGTAGTTATTAAAGATAAAACTGATATTGGAGGATTTCACATGGCAAGTTTCAAAGTTGTAATTTCTGACCCAAAAGAAGCGCGTGCTTACCAGCTCGACATTAAGGACGCTGAAGCAAACGCATTAATCGGAAAATCAATCGGTGACATTGTTGACGGTGCCATCTTTGGTCTCGCCGGCTATAAAGTCAAGATCACTGGCGGCTGCGACGGTAGTGGTTTTGTTATGAAACCGGATCTTCCGGGCCCCAGAAGGCAGAGAATTCTGCTTGCAGTAGGTGTAGGCTATACCCCCAAACTCCCTGGGCAGCGCAGGAGAAAAATGATGCGCGGCAAGGAAATTGCTCCGGATATTGTCCAGATCAATACCAAAGTCGTTGAATACGGGAGTAAATCCATAAAAGTTCTTCTAGGCCTCGAAAAAGCAGAAGGAGCCCCAGCAGCAGAGTGATTTCAAGTTCCGCCTGCGGGCGGGTCCTGAACACTCTTATTTCTGTATTCTTTCAGTTTTATTTTAGTTTTCTTTTAATTTTATTTTCTTTTGATTATAGTGAGCCCACGAATTAATTACACTTTTGAACATCATTCTTAAAACAGAACCAGATTTATAAAGTGTAAATATTTTCCGTGCTGACTATATTACTGTTTTTTATTACTTGATTTTAGTCATTTGATGATCATAGTTAATCGGCAGATTATTTCGGTGGAACCTGAATATGAGATTTCCGTCCATTTCGTCTCGCGCCCAGGAAAGGTAGAGCCCAGGCTTAGAGCAATAAAAACGAAAACTTGAAGGAACTATTTAGCAACATTATTAGCTAAGGCTGTCAAACTGAGATTAAAAGAGAAGATAGGTCAAAGATATAAAAGATGGACAAGATAAAGATAAAACACATTAACAAAAAATAGAAACATGGATTAAGGAAATAAAAAAAGGATTAAAAAATAAGGCGGGTTAGAAATTTTCAGTAATATAATCCGCCATGGACTCAAAAACCCGCAGGCCATCATCTGAACCAAGGATTGATTCGGAAGCTCTTTCCGGATGGGGCATGAGGCCGAGAATGTTTCGCGAAGTGTTAACTATTCCTGCAATGTTTTCAAGAGAGCCGTTAGGATTAGCTGAATCCATTACTTTTCCGTTTCCATCTACATAGCGGAAAACAACCTGCTCTTTTTCGTCAAGTTCTGCCAGAGTTTTTTCTTCGGCATAAAACTTCCCCTCCATATGGGCAATCGGCATCCTGATAAGCTCGCCTTTCTTAAACTTCGAGGTAAAAGGTGTATCAACTGCCTCTACCCTGAGGTTGGTCCAGTGGCACCTGAATTTCGGGTACTCATTGGTTGTAAGGGCCCCTTCGAGAAGCCGGGCTTCGGTAAGAACCTGGAAGCCATTGCAAATTCCAAGGACAGGCTTTCCTTCGGCTGCAAGTTTTTTCACTGAGTCCATAATTGGAGTGCGGGCTGCAATTGCACCGGCTCTAAGATAGTCTCCGTAGGAAAAGCCGCCAGGAACAACGACTCCGTCAAAGCCTGTTAGGTCTTCCTGTTTGTACCAGACAGTCTCAGCATCTAAACCCAGGACATCTTTGAGGACGTGGAGGACGTCCAGATCGCAGTTTGTGCCTCCGAACTGAATAATGGCAATTTTCATCTTTTTCCCTCAATCTTCAGCATTTCAAAATTTTTAGCTTTTCTGATGTTTCAATCCCTATCTGCAGGATAGCTCTCAGTTAAGCTCCTTGAGTTCGATTGTATAGTTGTGGACGATTGGGTTTGCAATAAGTTTCTGGCACATTTCATCAACCTTCTGTTGTGCAATATCTGCAGATTCGGCTTCGAGCACGATTTCATACAACTTTGCGGTCTTTACGCTGCTGACTTCGTAGCCAAGGTGTCCGAGAGCCCTTTTTGCTGTAGTGCCTTCAGGGTCAAGCATGCCTGCTTTCTGTTCAATTGTAACTGTTGCCTGGTACTGCATTTTTATAAGCCTCAATTTAGAATTTTTAAATTAACCTATATCGCCTGCTTTCCAGTAGCCCGAATACAGGATCAAATGAGCTTTAAAGGTAAATAATTATCAGCTGCATGATAATAATATAAGATGCTTAAAAACGTTGCGTATATTAAAGAACACGGATAAAAAGTTTTCTTAAAGAACACGGATAAAAAGTTTTCTTAATGAAAACTAAAAAGTTTTCTCAATGAAGGCTGTCATCTCTTTAGAATTAAATTCAAGTGACGCTGTCTGTTCTGGTACTGGCATCCAGCGAGTTATAAACTTTCTTATTGAGAACTACCGTATACAAAGTCCGCGAACTTTTGGAGATTAGTGAAGAATTGAATCAAACCGAAAAAATAAAAAAGACTCGGAAAACTTAAGCTATGGTTTGGTGTCTTCTTCTATACCAGTTTATAAGATAGATTTGGATGTAAAAGCACCTTATATAAGTTACTTACAAAATATTATTATAATGAAGTCGGGAGACCAGTTGAATTACTCTTTTATCTCTACCAAAAACGTTTTTTCCAATGGATTTTGCATTCGAAAAATTTTCTTCTTCTCTATTGTTTTTGAAATTCAGGTCTAGTAAAAGGATAATACTATAAGAATACATTGAAGTGTATCTTTATATCTAAATTTATATCTAAGAGGAATATATCTAGATCTAAGAATAAGGAGCATATCCGGGTTTTAAAACCCAGATTTAAGCAAGATAATTATAATTTTACCGGGTATTTAAGAGAAACGCTTTTGGCATTTCAGCTTATAAATTGATATTTAGGAAAGGCTCTTGAGTCGTTCTATGTTTTGGAGTACGGTCCTGCTCTCAGCCATTACATTTTCTTCTATTGTGTTAATAATAGTTTCCATTGGGACTGTTAATTTGTACAATTTAACCGGCCTGCCTTTGCCCAGGTTCTTCTTTTCTTCCCGCATATCTATCCAATTATTTTCTAGAAGATAGCGCATTGCAATACTGACTTCAGGTTGTCTTAAGCCTGATACCATTTCGATACACTGGGAAGAAATCTCCTCTCCTTTGGAGAGGCACGTAAGGGTGTAAGCAACTGGCCTGTTTATACTAAGCCTTCTCAATAGCTCCACCATTTCGTACTCAACATCTCCCATTTTAAAATCATTATTCTCTGATTTAAACCCATTTTCTGCCACAACTATCATCTTCCATTTATACCTGAAGGGGAACTTATGTTCGCTTCTGATATTATTTTTTATCCAGTATTATCAGACTAACAGAAACGTATCATTTTAATCACGTCATACTTAAATATTTTTTACATATATTATTTAATATATTTCTATTTAAATGAGTTTCTGATCTGTGGGAGTATCTCACAAAATCTGTTTTCCTCAGTTTATTTAAATAATAATACTTTCTTCATATATATAATTATATGCCCATAAAAACTTTTTAACAATTTAACTTTTTAAGCTTTTTTATATTTAGATTATGAAACCAGCAGGTCATTTTGTACATTTATATCCCGAGACCAGTAGGTCAAAAATAAATTAGAAAGTGGAACTTTTATTAAACTCATTTCCAAGTCTTCATTAAAATATATATATGATAAAAACATTTTTAGATTTAGTGTTTTTAGGTTAAAGAAATATAATTATAATAAGAATAAAACCGATGGAAAGGTGAAATGTACTTTTCTCTAAATAAATATCCTTTTTTTGAAAGTATTGGTTTGCTTTTTACCTTTTTGGGTCATTATACCCTATGTTTTGGTAAGTCTTAAATATAAATCCCTTAAATATTTAGTACAATGAATACCGCCCTGAACAAAACCGCTGTATTTATCTGCCACTGCAGTGGGAATATCTCAGACCACATTGACATTAATTTTCTTAAGAAAACCCTTAAGGCAGAAGGGATTTCGGTCCTCGATTACGAGTATCTCTGTTCTAGCGAGGGACAAGCCCTGATCAAAAATAAGATTTCTGAAGGGAACCTGAACCGGATAGTTATAGGTTCGTGTACTCCTTCCAAACATGGCACCCTCTTTAAAAAGTGTATCCAGGAAGCGGGACTTAACGGAGCAATGCTAGAGATTGCAAACCTCAGGGAACACTGTTCTTGGGTTCATCCAGATAAAGCCGAAGCTACGGAAAAAGCTCTTTCTCTTCTCCGGGGAAAACTCAGACGCCTGGAAAATAGTCAGCCCCTTGGAGAAATAAAAGTGGATATCACTCCAAAAGCGCTTGTTATCGGTGGGGGAATTGCAGGGATTACTGCGGCAGTAAATCTTGCAGATAATGGAATTTCCACTTACCTGGTTGAGAAAGAATCCAGTATAGGTGGAAATATGGCGAAAATAGGCAAGGTATTTTCCCCTGACAAGCTTGCGGAAGAGTGTGCAATGTGTTCATTGAGCCCGCTGATGAACGAGGTAGTAGCTAACCCGAAGATAACTCTTTTCACTTGGACTGAGGTGGAAAGTTTAAGCGGAAGCGCCGGCAACTTCACAGTCAGGCTCAGGAAAAAACCGAGATATGTGCACGATAACTGTACAGGATGTGGCCGATGCAGCCGTGCCTGTCCTGTTATGGTTGAAAACGAATTTAACTGTGGGTCTGTAGACAAAAAGGCAATTTCCCTGAGTTTTTCCCAGGCTGTTCCTAAGACTTACTGTATAGACCCTGATAAATGTCTGCAGATTAATGGTGAAACATGCGGAAAATGTGCGGATGTTTGTAAATCCGGGGCAATTGATTTTTCGCAGAAAGAAGAGATTGTTGAACTCAATGTTGGTGCAGTCATTGTTGCTACCGGCTTTAAGGAGTATGATGCAACCCAGAAACCCCAGTACGGATATGGGATTTTCAAAAATGTGATAACTCAGATGGAACTTGCTAGAATGCTTGGAATCAATGGCCCTACAAAAGGAGCATTGATCAGGCCTTCAGATTTAAGGACAGCTTCTGATATAATCCGATCCTCAACAGATACCTTTGAAAGTGATAGTTCCTCGGAAGATTCTTCTGATCACTCCGATGACACTGGAACACCTAAAAGGATAGTTATGATCCAGTGTGTGGGTTCAAGGGACGAAAAAGAAGGTGGAAATCGTTATTGCTCCAGGTACTGCTGCATGGCAGCCCTGAAACACTCGAGCCTTATTAAGAGAAAGTATCCAGGTGCTGAAGTCACGATTTGCTATGTTGATCTGCGGGCTCTAGGCTTTTACGAGAATTACTATCGGGCGGTACAGGATATGGGAGTCAGATTTGTAAGGGGAAGGCCGGCCGAAATTGTGGAAAAGCCTGATAAGAGTCTTGTTGTAAGAATTGAGGACACTCTGAACCAGAAGATAAAGGAACTTTCTGCAGATCTCGTTGTGCTCTCCGTTGCCATGATTCCTTCCCAGGGAACCAGAAAAATCGCAGGCGTGTTGAACCTGAGCCAGGACGAAAGTGGCTTCATTAAGGAGAGACACTCCAAACTGAAACCTGTAGACAGTTCACTTGACGGAATCTTTGTCTGTGGCACTGCTCAGAGCCCCAAAGATATTACGGATACCATTGCTCAGGCAGGGCTTGCATCTATAAGGGGAAGGGCTTTTATTACGGACAGTCCAAAGGCTTTGGCAAACGAAATTCCTACTTTCAATCCGTTACTCTGCACGAAATGTGAGGAATGCTTTAAGTGTCCTTTCAATGCTATTTCTTTAAATGAGAGCGACAGGATTGTCGTAGATCCACTTGTCTGTATAGGCTGCGGATACTGCACTGAACTCTGTCAAAACGGGGCTATCCAGATCGCAAGCTTCACGAAAACTCAGCTAAAGGCCGAAATTGAGGGCGAACTTAAAGAGGGAGATCTGCTGGGCTTTGTAAACAGCGGGATTGCATCCCTTACCTGTGATAACATAGGTAGCAGTGTGCTTACCTATCCCTCAAATGTCAAGTTAATCAAGGTACCAACAAGCCTGGTGTTGGATAAAGATCTGCTACTCCACGCTTTTAAACACGGGGCATCTTCTATCCTCTTTTTGGAAGACCCTCCTGACAGCCCGAAAGCCGAAGTCATATATCCTTTAACTGTCAGTCATTTTGAGAAATTGAAAAAAGAAATGGGAGATTTAGGAAACCGGCTCTATTTCAAGAAAGCTTATGTTCCAAATACAAAAGGGCTTGCAGGAGCTTTTACCAGCCTTGCCCGGGAAGGAGAGATGATCGGATGATGCCATATGTAAACGAATATGATACTCCGGAATGTAAAACCCTTGCAGAAACAGTAAAGAAAAGCATCCGGACGCCTGCCTCTTTGGGGCTTGACCGCTGCATTCAATGCGGAGCCTGCACGGCTTCCTGTCCGGCAGCCCGATTTACAGATTATAGCCCACGTCAAATTGTGAAAAAGGTGCTGGAAAATGATCACAGTGTACTTGAGTCTGAAATGATCTGGTCTTGCTTCTATTGCTATTCCTGCAACCTGCGCTGTCCCAGGAATAACAGCCCTGCAACAATAGTGCAGGTACTCCGGCAGATGGCTATCAACGAAGGCATAGGAGTTGAGAAGCTTGGCTATTTTGTTGAGATTGGGGAATATCTAGCTGAGAATGGGGCCAGCAAAGTTCCAGGAGCTGGAGTCAAAAATATGGAAAGAGATCTCGGAGAGCGCTGGATCAAATTCAAAAAGGACCTCGAATCAATTCGTGTAGAGCTCGGGCTCAGTTCCAGGGATATAAGGAATACCCATGGAGAAGTTAGGGCTATTCTTGAAGGCACAGGATACTTTGAAAGGGAAAAATGGATCAAAACAACTATACAAGAAAAAAGTTTGCATCAGCTTCTGAAGAGCCAATGTATGAAAGAAGAAGACAAGAGTGGAGATTTCGGCTTTGAAAACGATAGGGGATATCCCGGACAGGCAGCTCTTATTATTTAAAAGCTGCATGGTAGGGCAGGAATACCCTGGGGTGGAAACTTCCACTCGTTACGCATTTGACAGGCTTGGAGTAGATTATATTATAAACGATGAGCAGTCCTGCTGCACAGGGATAGGACATTATACTGACATTTTTGAGGGGCTAACAACAACAGCCATTGCAGCCCGAAATTTTGCAGTCGCAAGAAGATGCGGGCATCCCAACATAACCTGCCTCTGTTCAACCTGTTATGCCATAAATAAAGAAGCCTGTGAAGTTCTCAATACTGATAACGAGATCAGGGAAAAAGTCAATTCGATCTTCAGAGAGCAAGGTCTTGAGGATCTTGTTTACGAAAAAGATGATATGAATTCTAAGGCAAATTTTTACCATGCAGTCGAGATTCTTTTAAGCAAGGCCAGCCAGATTCAAGCAAAGAAGAAGTTCGATTTTTCAGGTGTCAAGGCTGCAGCCCACCATGCCTGCCACTACTATAAAGTTAAGTATCTCGACGTCCTGGGAAATCCTGAAAACCCCCAGCTCATAGATACCATAGCCATAGCGTGCGGAGCCGATATGGTCCGCTGGTACGAAGATCGCACTCTTACCTGTGGAATGGGCTTTGCTCAGCTTCACCTTAACAAAAAAACCTCTCTTCAGGTTACAAAGACGAAACTCGACAGCCTTCAAAAAGCGGGTGTGGAACTTATGATCCATATGTGCCCGAACTGCCATATTCAGTACGACCGTTACCAGCCTGTAATAGAAAGAGAGTTTGGGGCGAAGTACGATACTGTGCACATGAACATTGCCCAGTTTGTAGCCCTTTCCATGGGTGCTGACCCCTACAAAGTATGCGGTTTCCAGACCCACTCCGTGCCACTTGAAGGATTTCTAGAGAAGCATGGGATAATCTGAGAAATCCTGCTCTGGAATAAGCAGGTCATCTTTTTCGTTTTTATCTTTTTAACTTTCTTTGGGCTTTATTTTTCTGTCCTACATAATTTTAAAAGTATTTGGTTGTAGGGTACTATTCGAACGCATGGACTCCTATGAGACTAGACCCTCAAAATAAAATCCACTCGTCCCTGATATTAGCACTAGATTTACAAATACTTCTATAATTTGACTTTTAGGATTTAACTTTAATAATGCGGCGGAAGTTTGCGTTTTTATTTATAGAAGAGGCTCTTCGCTTTTTTGTGTGGGTTGAAAATAATTTTCCAGTTGAAAAGTAACTGCACCAAATAGATAAACATTGATTCTGAATGTGATTTCCCACACTAAATGTCTTCAAATACTATATATGTTGTATCGCATTTGGAAAGTGACTCTAAATTACCCACTCGAAATAGCGAAGAGCCCTAGAAACAACCTGTTCCGGCATTCTCGGGATGCAAAACAGAAAGGCCCGAGGGATGCCATAAGGTTTCCCCGAAATAATATCAAGTGATTAAATATGGAATATCTTTGAGCGTTGAATAATCCTTATTTCCGCCAGCTCCTCTCCATTTTTTCGTAGAGGCCAATTAAATTATTCCGTGTGATCTTGAAATAAGGGTGTTCGGGGCCGTATTCTTTTTCAATTATGTCGAGAGCTTTTTCGTAGAGGTTGGTTGCGGTTTCGTATTCGCCCATACTTTCGTGGAGGCCTGCGAGATTGTTGAGGGTGGTGCCGACATCGGGATGGGTCGGGCCAAGAGTGTTTTCGTAGATTTTGAGGGCGCGGTTGTAGAGGGGTAGGGCTTTTTTGTGCTGGCCGAGGATTCTGTAGAGCTCACCAAGGTTGTTTAGGGTCTTGGCAACGTCCGGATGTTCAGGCCCGAGGATGCGCTCCCGGATTTCAAGGGCTCGCGAGTAAAGTTCCAGGGCATGTTCATGGCGGCCTTTTTGGACATAGACGCCTGCGAGGTTGTTCAGGGTTGTGGCAAAGCCTGTATGTTCGGTTTTTCCGAGTTTTTCCATTATCTCGAGGGACCGGGTGTAGAGGACAAGAGCTTTTTCATATCTTGCGGTCTGGAAATAGAGAAGAGCTAGATTGTTCAGGGTCTGGGCTACCTGCGGGTGCTCTGGGCCATATGCTTTTTCCTGGAGCTTTAAAGCCTGTCCATATCTGTCCTCAGCTTCCTCAATTTTGCCCATCTCAGATAGCACAACGCCCAGGTTATTCAGGGTACCGGCTTTATATGTCATGATCTCGCGCTTGTCAGGCTCCTGCACCTGAAACTTTTCAAGAAATTCGAGAGCCCTGGTGAAGAGTTCTTCAGCTTTTTCGGGTCTTTCCATTCCCTTATAAAAAAAAGCCATCCTGTTCAGGGTTCTGATAGCACCCATATTTTCCGAACTCATGGATTTTATTTGGATGTCCAGTGCCCGGGTATAATACGAAAGAGCTTCTTCATGCCTGTCCATCGAATAGTAGAGATTACCCAGTTCACTGAGTGTATCTCCGGTCTCCGGCCGTTCAGCGCTAGGGAGCTTTTCACGGATCCTGAGCGCCCTGGAAAAAAACCTGAGGGCTTCTTCATAATTCCCCATATAGCGATAGATTCCTGCAAGACCATTCAGCGCGGTCGCAGTTTCCGGGTTTTCCGGTCCGAGGTTCTTTTCTGCAATATCAAGCAACTCTTCATACAGGGGTAACAGCACCTTCCAGGACCCTGATCTGTAGAAAGGTTCGGCCCTGATGGTAAACCATTTTACCAGCTCCTCCGGCTCCAAAACCTCTTTTGCATGCATAAAAGCTTCCTTTAAGGCTATCTCGTCTTCTGGGGTGACAAGTTCGGGGTCAAGGTTTTTCAGCCGATGTTCGTACCTCTCAAGCAAAGCTCTGTGATTTTTCGCTTTCTTATCTTTCATCTCAGCAGAGCTTTTTTCGGCGGAATTTTCTTCATCTTTTACTGAATCTTTTGAATTGATTATAATTTACCCCTCCTGAATGGATTATAGGATAATGAAATCTTATCTGGAGATTTAACTGTAAATATTCCAGAGTGCCTCTATATTAAGTAAGAGGTGGACTATGGACTCAAAAGTATTTATAAAAAAGATAATTTAAGGACAGCAGAGTTGCGGCTCCCGAGTTTCGCTTCCCTAGTTTAGCTTCGGGATCACAGAAAATCGGAGATTTTCTGGGAGTTGCACTGCAAGTGCAACAGCGCGAGGTCCTTTTCGCTTCGCTCAAGAGGGCTAATTGAAAGAAAATTAATTTACAAACCTAAGTTCCGCTTTTTTAAGCGCATAAGCTTCCAATGATATCGAATTATGTACTTAAATTAAGCACATTAACTGCAGGCTCTAATTTCAAAATCACAATCATCTGACTGATCATACTTTTGGAATTAGGCTTATGTGCTTAAAATATGGGAACTCAGGTTACGAAATTAGAGTTCCTCCTTATTTTCCGTGTTTTCTGCATAAAAAAATATCGGGTGAATTTTTCGTGCCCTTCTGTGTATTCCGTCGCCCGCCTCTAAATTTAGAATGATGCCGAAGTTTGGCACTTAACTATAATTGCTGGGTTGACTATAACCTGCAAGCCAGAGTGGGAAGGATGTGCTGCCCGCTCTAAGGATCAGGTTGGAGATCTTTCAGAGAGTGTACTTTTTAAACTCAGGGGAGAAAATATACCGATTCTCAGAAGTATCATCCCTGTATCAGTAGCATGAAACGGGTACTTTATTGGAAGTTTTCTCGACATCTCGGAACACAGAAAAACAGAAAAGGAATTTTTGCAGGCAAAAATAGAAGCTGAAGAAGCAAACTTTATATCAGCAAATTCCTGCCACCATAAGCTACGAACTGCATATTCTTCTGACTTTAGCCATCGGCTTTTCAAAAATCAAGACCGAAAATCAGGGCGTCTGAAAAAAACTGTAAATTTTGTAGGGGCTGAAAATTTCCCTTTTACCAGACACCACTGTTTTTCAGGGTCGCCAGAATATTTGTGAACTCGTTGCTGAACCTGCAATTCCGAAAATCCGGAGAACCTAGAATATTTTCCTTTATCGCTTGTAACCCGATCAAAAGATTTATGTCGTCACTGTATTCTAATTCTTCGTCAGATGAGGTAATATTCTCTTCAAGAATTTCAAGGAGCTGCGGGTCAAGATCATTTGTCATATAGGTATCCAGAATCAGAAGATCTGATATTCTTTTGTAGAAATCAATTAATCTTTGATAACCTGGTATGGAGTAAACTTTTGCTGCATGCTTTTGCCTGTTAAGATAAATCAGGTAGCGGGATATTGTGCTTACAAGGTTCTCAGTAGTTTGACTTTTTGGAAATACAATTGGAAACCTTTTCAACATTTTTGGGCATAATTTGCTCCTGTTTTGCCCCTGTTCACGGCTCCATATCTCAGGGAAAGCCTTTGATATCGTGGAATTAAGTACAGCTGTTACATAATGATAGAGTGTGGGATCTCCAAGAACAACACCTACTCCATCAGCAAATACGTATTTTCCTAACGAGTCGTACGAAGCCTGTAGATTATAATTTTCAGTAATTATAATTTTGGGCGTGTTGATGTACTGAAGGAAGCTTTCGCTTTCCAAGCGGTAACAATCGGCAGAATCAAGTTCCTGTTTCTCGGCTCCAGACTTGAATTTATTTTCTGTTAGCTGTTCATGAGCTATAGGAAACTTTGTTTTTAATTCATCTGGCTGAAAGATTTTGTACTCTTTCCT
Organism: Methanosarcina sp. Ant1; assembly: GCA_001714685.2. GTDB lineage: Archaea > Halobacteriota > Methanosarcinia > Methanosarcinales > Methanosarcinaceae > Methanosarcina. The sequence goes on from MDTP02000062.1 coordinate 35,457, forward strand.
TATGCCAAGGCCAAGAATTTCATAGGGAAGCATAAATTGGTACTGCGATGCATGAATGGCAAATTCATTTGAAAGAGAACCATCCATGTAAGGATACGTAAGTTCCTTTTCTATGCTTACCTGTTCTATGCTTACATTTGTTTGTAGGTTTCTGCAGATGTAGGTTGAATCTGTGCAATTTTCTATCGAAAGGCTAGCTCTGTATAACGAATCATTTGATGAGGGTACGCCTTCGAAGACTTCTATTGAGATGTCTTCCAACGTTCTAGGTATTTTGCTCAGCCTTTCTACAATATCGTCTTTACTCCAGAACATATATTTCACTTCTTTTTTATATATAGGGAATTCCAGGTAAATAGCTCTCTGTCATCAGTTGCAATGTCAAAAATTAAAGTTTTAATTTTAAGACAGCTAACTTTTGACTTTTCAGAAATCTCCGTATCAAGCTTTGAATACAACTCTTAATATAATAATTTATTCTTTATAAAGGTTGACAATTGAAAGATGATTGTTTCATGTTTAAGAAAAAAATGATAACAGAAGTCATTGAGCCAAGTTTTTATTACCCTCAAAAAGGAGCTTTTTGAAAATGGGGGAAAAGCATTTGGGTTTACAAATGAGACCAGACTTCTAAAGCTATCCTTGCGTTTTCCAGCATGTTATGATCGTTATTGAAGTAAACGTAGACTTTCTCAGGCCCAAATTTGCTTATTTCCCCGACAGTTTCTCTTATTTCTTTTTGTGAATAATTATAACTGTACCAGCCTTCTCTTCCGTGCATTCGCATATAAACTATTTTTCCGGGAAAGATTCGGTCTCTGTAATCCGGCGAGTCTACAGATACAAGGATAACTTTTTCCATAAGCTCAGCGCAAAGCTCATCATTTCCTAGCAGTTCTTTATTCCTTATCTCCAGAGCAAATCTTTCGCCAAGTCCTGTATCTTCTGCAAATCTGAGTGCCTTTGTGACGTCATCGAACTTTGGAGGCACCTGAAAGAGATAGAAATCAATGAGGTGATCCATCGGCTTAAAAAGCTCCCGAAAATTTTCCCAGGTTTCAAGAGCACTCTCACTTAACTGGCGCCAGTGGGTTATTGACCTGTGAACTTTTACGCTCCACCGGAGCCCTGCCCCTTTCATATTCCAGCTTCTGATATGGTTTGGAAAGGGGAACCTATAAAAACTGGTATTAAGTTCGACAGTGTTGAGGCCGGAATTCCGGACGAACCAATCCAGATTTTTCTTTTTATTCCATTCATAATACCAGCCGCTTGTACCCACAAATGCATCCATATAATCCCCGCCCATTTGTCATCGGTTAACGAATTTTATGCACAACTTCGAATACCACGTGTAGTGATTTTCCGACTTGAATGTTGAG
>MDTP02000063.1 GCA_001714685.2 Methanosarcina sp. Ant1
ATTCGGTTAAGAGATAAAATGCATGAAAGTGTTATTTTTTATGCTAAAATCTCAACATTCAAGTCGGAAAATCACTACACGTGGTATTCGAAGTTGTGCATAAAATTCGTTAACCGATGACAAATGAAGAGAAGTTAGAAATTAGTTTTTCGAGCTGGATTCTCTCATTGGCAGCATCTTTAAGAAGAGCATCAGTTTCGGAAATCTTCACAAAAAGACGAGCAATAGCTTCATCAGTTTCTCCTGCATCTACGATGGCTTCGGAAAGCCCTTCCTATTATACAACGCGATACATAATGACAACTGGATATAAATTAACGGCCTTCCTACAAAACAAAAGTAAATTGGCAGAAAAGAGAAAAAAGTTCATAAACGCTTGAAAAGTTCTCGAGGCATCGTAAAAAATGTATTTGATTTGGAGGCACCCAAAAGCTATGACGTTCCCACATGCCATAACTCTCAGGTACATTTTGTAATGCGTTGCTAGGGTTGGAGCAGAAGAAATTCATGCAGTTTCAAGCCTGAAATCTTCCTTTTAGCTCTCTTTTCTCAGAGATAACGTGAGTCACACCATATTCCAATGTATAGAGGTAAAACTCAAGTAACTCTCTGCAAATTTTCACTTCTTTAGAGGATGCGATAACTTTTTGGCTTTTATTAAATATTCGTCCTTCTTTTATTTTTAACCTGTTTTTATCCCGTTTTTAATCCGTTTTTAATCCGTTTTTAGTGCCATTTTTAACCCTCTCTGAATAAATGGTGGTTATTTCCCATGCAATTGCCTTTGTTGGACTTGTTTTAATTCGCAAGTAAGCAACTTATTTTATAGCTACAATAATATATAGCCCAATCCACGTAGTTCTTTCGAAACTTTCATGTAAAAGAAATAGGTATATGCCAATTCAAGAGTAAAGAGATTTTTAGATGCTTTTAAAATTTTCAATTGCTTTAAATTACGAGCTCAAAATCTTTTTCAGATATAGTCTGCTTTTTAAATATATTTTGCATTTCTAACAGAATCTATTAATAAAAGAGTTTCTAATAAATGTAGAATAGCAATGAGCTCATCATTATGCGATACTATCTGGCTTTCTGAAAAAAGGAAAAACCTCCTGCTTTTGCTTATGGAAGGGCCTCGGGACATCGAGCAAATAAAAACTTCTCTTAACGTGACCTCAAAAGCGATGATGCCCCAGATTAAAATCCTTAAAAAGCAGGGGTTAGTTCTCCAGAAAGATGACACCTATATACTTTCGGAGATTGGAACACTTGTTGTAGGAAATATGCTCCCTCTCCTGAGTACACTGGAGGTTCTCGAAGAGAATAAGGAGTACTGGGCAAGTAGGGACACAGGTGTGGTGCCCAGCGAATTGTTTATGAGGCTTGGAGAACTGGGGGAATGCAGGGTAATCGAGCCTGACCTGAACCATCTATTCGATCTCCCGAGGGAATTTACTGAGAATCTTATAAAATCCAGATACATAATGAGTTCTCTTTCTTACTACCATCCTCTTTATCCATCTCTTTACTCCAAGCTTGCAAAAAGTGAAGCTGAAATGGAAATAGTGCTTACCAGAGCAGTATTCGAGAGACTGAAAGAGGACTGCAGAGATGAACTAGAAACCTTGCTGAATTCCAAAAATACCATTATTAAGGTATGCGAGGAAAGGCTGCAGCTTCCGACTATTGCTGTTACTGAAAAGTTCATGTACCTTTGTCTTTTTGATAAACAAGAAAAATATGATCATAGACTAGTGATGAGTTTCGATCTGAGTGCTCTTCGCTGGGGCAGGGAACTTTTCATGCATTACAAAAACCTGTCCAGAGAAGTGACTGGAATCTAAGGGCTGTCGACCTTTTCCAGGCAGAAAAAGAGCAAATATACCTTTTCTGTTCCTGCACAACTGGCTGGAGTTTAGACTATGAGATTCAAAGATTTCCCCCTCGAATCAAAGCTGGTTATCTATATTGTTGTGGGGGTTTTTCTTGTTCTGGCTGTCTCTACGGCTGTAATTATAAACACGGTAACTTCTCAGGAAGAAAAGCTGGCTTACCAAAAATCAACTGAAATGGCAAGCAGTTATGCAAACCAGTTTGATTCCGACATGAAAGCAAACAGAGCAATTGCAAAAACTCTTGCCCATACAATGGAGAATTACGAAGCTTCCAACAGGAGTGAAGTAATCAATATCCTTGAAAATATTCTTGAAAAAAACCCGAATCTTATAGGGGTCTACGTAGGCTATGAGCAGAATGCTTTTGATGGCAGAGATGCAGAATATGTGAATGCCACAGGGCATGACGCAACAGGCAGATTCGTTCCATACTATAATATGATTGGAGGCCACCCTATCGTTGCGCCCCTGGTGCACTATAATTCTTCTGATTATTACCAACTGCCAAAATCAAGAGGAGCAGATGTCTTAACAGAGCCTTACTTTTATGAAGGGACATTCATGGTAAGCCTTGTTTCTCCGATTTTCAAGGATGGGAAGTTCGTAGGGATAGGAGGAGTGGATGTCCCTCTGGACTATGTTGACGAGGCAGTAAGCAAAGTCCGAGCTTTTGACACAGGATATGCTTTCATGGTAAGCAATACCGGAGTTCTGCTCTCTCATCCTACACGCAAGGACTGGATTGGAAAGAAGGGCCTCTATGATTTCAATTCGGAAGAGATTACCAGTGCAGCAAATGATATAAAAAAAGGAACAGGAGGATATATTGAGGTAAAAGACTCTACAACAGACAAAAATGTTGTAATGTTCTACGAGCCTGTACGAACCGGAAATCTCGCATTTATCCTTGTAATTCCGAAAGAAGAAATGCTGGCAGGTGTTATTGATCTCCGGAACAGGCTTCTTGTTATCTCTGCAATATCAATCCTGTTCATGGCTGCCCTTGCTTACTTAATTGCACGTTCTATCACAAGGCCAATAGATGAAATTGTTGAAGATTTTAAGAGTATTGCCCAGGAAGCAGTTAAAGGAAACCTCGATGTCAGGGCGGATACTGATGTGGAAATAGATTTCAGAGAAATACCTACAGGCTTGAATGAAATCCTTAAAGCGGTAATTGTTCCCATAAGAGAGACTATGAGAGTGACCAATGCCCTTGCAGAAGGAGAGTTAAAAGAAAGGTTCAATGTAGACTTAAAAGGAGAGTTCAGAGAACTTGGAGATACCCTTGATAAGTTTTCCGAAACTTTAAACCGTATTATTGACGATTCAAACACAGTCCTTACAGCATTTCAACATAATGATTTTAAACGGCATATTCTGGTACAAGGGCACGGCGATTTCAAGCTGCTTACTGATGGCATAGAAGAGACGCGCCAGGCTCTTGATATGGTCACTACTCAGCGAGTAGAGGCAGAAAAATCCCTCCTCGACTATGCAAGGGAACTTGAGCACTCTAACCAGCTTAAAGAGGAAATGGAAAGAGTTATCCATAACAGTCCTGTAATTGTCTTTTTGTGGAAATATGAGCCTATGTGGCCTGCAGAATTTGTCTCTAAGAATATCTCGAGGTTTGGATACGAAGTAGAAGATTTCACTTCCAAAAGGGTCCTTTATGGAGACATAGTTCACCCTGAAGATCTGGATAATATCCAGGAAAAGCTCTCGAAAAATGTGGAATTAGGTTGTAATGCGTACACTTCGGAATATCGGGTTTTTACTAAATCGGGAGAAATCCGCTGGGTGGACGAAAGGACTGTTATCCAGAGGAATTCAACAGGAGAAATTAATCTTCAGGGGATTATTTTGGACATAACCGAGCATAAAAAAGCCGAAGATGCACTCCTGCAGATGGAGGAAATCCGCAAAAAGGAAATCCATCACCGTATCAAAAATAATCTGCAGGTGATTTCCACTCTTCTGTACCTTGAGTCAGGGAATTTTACGGATGAGAGCGTGATCGAAGCCTTCAGGGACAGTCAGCACAGAGTCAAGTCAATGGCACTTGTCCATGAGAAGCTTTACCAGTCAGAGGACATGGTAAGTGTGGATCTTGCAGATTATATCCAGAACCTTGCTAATTACCTTTTGCAATCATATTCCCTGGGTAATGGGAAAGTGAGTTTGAGACTGGATGTTGAAAAGGTTTTCCTGGGAATGGACACTGCTGTTCCTCTCGGAATAATTATAAATGAACTGGTCTCCAATTCCCTAAAGCATGCTTTTACTAAAGAGAAGGAAGGGGAAATTTATATTAAGTTGCAAAGCAGCGAAGAATATCCTGCCTGGCAGGGAAAAAGCTTAAAAAATGCTGTGGATAAAGTGGCCGGAAACGAGAATGCTAAGAAGACCGGTTTTAGAGGAATAACAAGGAAGAAGGAAGATAAGTTAACACTTACTGTAAGAGATAATGGCATAGGGTTCCCGGATAAACTGGACTTCCGGGAAACGACTTCCCTGGGGCTTCAGCTTGTGACCACTCTTGTGGACCAGATTGAAGGAGATATTGAACTTAACAATACAGCGGGAACAGAATTTAAAATTAGCTTTTTCAGAGGCTGAAGTATAAAAAGGTGTAATAAATGGCCGAAGGAAGAATTCTGATTGTAGAGGATGAACATATCGTTGCAATGGGAATAAAACGAATGTTAAAGAGTTTGGGGTATACGGTTACAGGTGTAGCCTCCTCTGGAGAGGACGCCATAAGCAAGGCAGAAAGTACTTTTCCTGATATTGTGCTTATGGATATTATGTTGAAGGGGGATATGGATGGTGTGGAAGCTACAAGGGAAATCAAAGCAAGGCTTGATATCCCAGTAGTTTACCTGACCGCGTATTCTGATAATAACATTCTTGAGCGGGCAAAGATAACCGAACCTTTCGGTTATATCATAAAGCCTTTTGACGAGAAAGATCTCTATAGCAGTATTGAAGTAGCCCTGCACAGGCAGAGGAAGGAAAAAGAAAAATAAGGGGAAATAATTAAAGAGGAAAAATGATTTCAGAGCTATCTGGAAGAAAGTTCATTTCTGACAGAAAGGCATCAAGAAGGTAATTTTAAGTATCATCCATAGATAAATTCCCACCCGAACAGTGAGCAAAAATTTATTTACTTTAAGAGACCAGGTGCAACGTCAGAAACTCTAATCCTATAACTAAAAAGGATACTGGATCCTGATGAAACAAAACGGTAGTGAAGCGGAAATAGCTCCTAAATTACAGGACATTCTTAGTTATCTCTTGCCAGTAATTATATTTTCCCTGGCTTTATGGACTCTGGATAAACAGCTGCAACATTTGCGTTCAAGCTATATTGTACAAAATATTGCTAGTGTCCCGCTGAGCCATATTGGAATTGCTGTATTTTTAACTTTTTTAAGTTACGTTGCGTTAACAGGCTATGATTACCTGGCAACCCGGGATCTTCGCTGTTTTATGTGAGTTGAAAGTAATTATACCGTTGAAACGTGATCGAGCCAAAAAGAAAATGTCAATTCTGAATGTGGTTTCCCACATTAAATATTTTCAAATATTATATATGTTGTATCACAATCAGAAAGTGGCTCTAAATTACCCACTCGAAATAGTTAAGAGCTGAAATTTCTTTCTACTCATTTATCCCAAAATATCTTGGCACTACATCCACCAAATAATAGAGAACGACCAATATATTCCAAAGTATGGGTTTTGATTGTGCTTTTGAATCGCAGTCCTAGTTTGGAAAGTACAAATTTATACTATAAATGCTAAAACTAATTGTACAAAAAGACATGAATAGGATCACAAAGGGACAAGCTCCTCAAAGAATTAGAAGCAAAAATTAAAAAGTTTATTATCGTACATGCTGTAGTGTCGAGGCTTTTTTAATGGAAACTCTGGAATGTGAAAGTGAAGAAAGAGATCTTATTACCCTTATTCCAGAGATTATCGCTTTATTAGGGGGAATTGTTTCCGCAGTTCTCATCGCCCTGCCTCTAAGTTCCCTACTAAATGTGGTACCCAGTTTAGGACCAATTATTATAGCTCCCTTAGTAGAAGAACCCACCAAGATCATTGGAGTAATTCTTCTGGCTTTATATTACCCGAATTCGATAACTAGTAAAAAAAGAGGTTTGATACTCGGAATAATGGCAGGGATAGGATTTGCGTTCACGGAAAATCTGCTGTATTTCCTAGTATATCCACAAGCAGTTCTCGTGAGAGCAGTTATCCCGGTACTTATACACATATGTGCTTCCGCGACAGCAGCTCTTGGTGTGGCACTTTTATCTAAAAAAGTAGATAGATCCTCAGCAGGCTTTGCAAGATTTAAACAGGTTAACTCGAAAGAAACAAGGGTCTTTCTTATCATCGCGATGTCATTCCACTTTATAAATAATTTCATACTTGTCATTGGATTGGGAGATTTATTCTGGGTAGCAAATATGATCCTGGATTATTTCATACTTTACAAACTCTATTCATACCTCCCGGAAAAATTAACCGGGATAAAAATCACAGGCACAAAAGAACTGCTTAGTAAAGCAATCTATTCAAAAAGAAAAAAAGAAGAACACCAAACGAAGCTCTTTGATTTTAAATGACTATATTTTATATAGAGTTTGGCTGAAAGTAATCGTTGCTTGCCTGATGTGAGCACGCTAATTTCTTGGAAGGTACATTGACAGCAACATTCTAAGTTAAAGCATTGTTGGAAATGTAGAGATCTCGGCTTAATATTTTCAGTAACCTACTCAACTGTCAAAATCCTTGACTTTTTTTATCTGATCTGATTTTCGAGTTTTCCCATTACGTTTTTAACCAACCAACTTTGTTATTTTTATCAATATGCCCTTCTATTAGATTCGGATCCCGGACTAAATCATCTTAAATTAGGGGGTACTGTAGATCAAGGTCGCCCCCCATAGTTGATGTTTCAGAATCCCTGTATCGTCATTGTTGCAAATTTGCTGTAGTTCATGATTCAACTTTACTGAATTTGAATTTAAGTTCAGAGGCTTTTAGAAATTTGTGATTTTACAGCAAATTTGATCCGCTTTTTATATTTTAGGCAGGGGTCACAAACGATTTCAGGACATTAAAGATGATTTAGAAAATCACTCTATTTCGTCCTATAAGTGCAGTTCTTTTTAATGTTAACTAGTTTTCCTATACTTATTAAATCTAAGGAAATTTTATTCTCTTAAATTTATCTATGTTCTGATTGGTAGTATATATGATAAGAATGGTGAAAATTTGGATACGATGTTTTACAAACAAATGTATGTGACCAAAACAATTTAAAAAATTATTTGCTGAGAGTATCACATATACCCACATTTAGGGATTTTAGTACATCAATCGTGTAATAGTGGACGACCATAGAGTTAAGATTTCAAAGAAAAGGTTTAAAGATTATTAGCAAGTAATGAGTATTAAGATTTTTTGAATGAATATATAAATTAGGGTACGTAAGGAAAAAAAATGAGAAATAAAGAAAAGCTTTTTTCAATAGCCTTAGTTTTTGTTTTTTTAGTTTCAATCTCAGCTACGGCATCGGCAAAGGAAATTGTAGTAGGCAATGACTCTGAAGCAGATTTCAGATCAATTCAGGAAGCAGTAAACAGTTCTTTTCCTGGAGACACGGTTATCGTGGGATCTGGAAATTATACGGAAAATGTTGTTGTTAATGTCAGCAACCTGACGATCATGTCGGAGTCGAAAAACTATGATGTGCTTGTAGAACCTCTGAATGAAAGTAATGCCAGCAACCTGACGATCATGTCGGAGTCGAAAAACTATGATGTGCTTGTAGAATCTCTGAATGAAAGTGAAAGCGTTTTTCTTATAAAAGTCGACAATGTAACGATCAGTGGCTTTAACATCACAGGAGATGGGGAGACTTTTAACTCTTCGTGTGGAATCTGCCTTGAAAATGCTAGTAATTGCAACATTAAGGGAAACAATGTCTTTGAAAAACGACTGGGAATAACCCTTGTTAATGCCAGTTATAATACAATTTCCGAAAACTTTCTCTTCAACGATAGGATCCCTCTCGACGAAAACCGCGGGAGCGGGATCTCTCTGGAGGAAGGGAGCGGGATGAACAATCTGACAGGCAATGCCATTGAAAACGGTTATATTATACTGGGACCCAGTTCCTCAGGGAATTTAATAGCCGGAAATGAAATCTTAAACGGCGGGGGTATAGTCATTGCCTGCTGCGGGAGCGACAACGTAGTTTCCAGTAATACGATTTCAAATTGCTCCAGTGGAATCGATGCATATGATCAGAGAATAGATATTCGCGACAACAGGATTACGGACTGTCATCACGGGATAGATCTTTCTTTTACTAGCGGAACCGGAATTTCTGGTAATACAATCTTAAACTGCAGCATCGGGATTAGTTTTGTAGAGGCTTGTTCCAGCATTGAACTATTCAATAACACAATAATTTCCAGTGCAGAATGCGGGATTTTTATTCCTGACTTCGAAGGTAATGAGAGGATCTACAACAATTACTTTAATAATACTCTAAACGTAAAGCTGGGAATCAGCGGAGGAAATACCTGGAACAGTTCACTTACCTCAGGTACTAACATTGTCGGAGGTCCATATCTCGGAGGTAACTTCTGGGCAAAGCCTGATGGAACTGGTTTTTCCCAGATGAGTGAGGATTCGGATGAAAATGGGATTGGCGACCTGCCCTATAACATCAATGGGAATGATTTTGACTATCTCCCACTTGTATCTATTTCCAGCCCACAAGACTCAAAATTCGACAAAATAATTGTCCAAGGACCAGCCGGATTTCCTGAAGCAGACTTCAGCGCAAATCCTAAGAGCGGCTCTGCTCCTCTTTCCGTGCATTTTACAGACAGTTCTCAAAATGCAACCGAATGGGACTGGGATTTTGGAGACGAAGCTACTTCCACTTCGCAGAATCCAGAGCATACTTACACTGAAGCAGGGGATTATACCGTTAATCTGACCGTAACAAATGAAAACGGCACAGACTCAACAACTCAAGAAATAGTTGTGCAGGAAGCAGAGAATGAAGATAAAGTCCTTCCCGTAGCAAACTTTAACGCCCATCCTAGGAGCGGCAATGCTCCCCTTTCCGTGCATTTTACAGACAGTTCTCAAAATGCAACCGAATGGGACTGGGATTTTGGAGACGAAGCTACTTCCACTGCGAAGAATCCAGAGCATACTTACACTGAAGCAGGGAATTATATCGTTAATCTGACAGTAAGCAACGGAAACGGCACAGACTTAAAAACTCTCGAAATAATTGTGGCTGAAGCATCGAGTGAAGATAAAGTTCTTCCTGTAGCAAACTTTAACGCCAATCCTACGAGTGGCTATGCTCCCCTTTCCGTGCGGTTTACAGACATTTCTCAAAATGCAACTGGATGGAACTGGAACTTTGGGGATGGAAATACTTCAATCGCTAAGAACCCAATAAATACTTACTCTAAGGCAGGGAATTATACCGTTAATCTGACAGTAAGCAATGAAAACGGTACAAAATCAAAAATTCTAGAAATAATTGTGCAGAAGGCACAGAATGAAAATAAGGTTTATCCTGTAGCAAACTTTAACGTCAATCCTACGAGTGGTTATGCTCCCCTTTCCGTCCTGTTTACAGATCTTTCACAAAATGCAGCATCAAGGGGATGGGACTTCAATAATGACGGGATCGTTGACACAAGCGATGCGAGCCCTGTTTATGTTTACACTGCTCCCGGTACTTATACTGTTAACCTTAAAGTGAGCAATGGAAACGGAACTGCCTCAAAAAATGCTACAATAACCGTACTGAAAGATAGCAGCTCAAGCGGCGGCAGTAGTAGCAGCGGCAGTAGCCGCAGCAGCGGCGGAAGCGGTGGTGGAGGTGCAGGTGGCTCTCCTGAGCCTCAAAACAATGTAGAGACTAAAGAGATTTCACAGACCTTCGTTACAAGTGGAAACCCTGCAAAATTTGATTTCCCAAGGAATGCTACTTCTGTTATATATGTGAGCTTCGATTCAAAGAAGACAGCTGGAAAGACAACAACCATTGTCGAGTTGCTGAAAGGAAAATCCACCCTTGTTTCAGGGCTGCCTTCTGGCGAAGTCTACAAATCTCTCAATATCTGGGTTGGAAACAGCGGATTTGCAACTTCAAAGAATATCGAAAACGCAGTTGTATGCTTCAAGATTGAAAAGTCCTGGATAAAAGATAGAAAGATCGACCAGTCTTCCATCACTCTGAACAGGTACAGTGATAAGAAATGGAATCAGCTGCCAACCAGCCTGTTAAGCGAAGATGACAAATACCTGTATTTCACAGCAAAAACCCCTGGATTCTCTCCCTTTGCAATAACGAGTAAGACCACAGCAACCGGGAGTGGAATACAGACTGGGACTGGGAATAAAACACAGCTTGCAACTGTGAATGAAACACAGACTAAACCTAGCACTCAGAATCTTGAACAAAACAGTACAGGCTCAGGAGCTGAACAGAAGTCTAAACAGGAAAAAAATGCGAACTTACCTGTATTTGGAATGATTTGCATGATAGCTCTTCTGCTTGTTGCATTCCTTTTTAAAATAGATAAACCATAGTTAATTTAAAAAAGTGAATCATAATCAGGTCGTGTCTGCAGTTAGTGATCAAATCTGACAAAACGGGCATATTTGCCTTGTTTGGTCAGGTTTGAGAGCTCCTCTTCTGTTCGCAGTTTTCAGTAACTGGCCTCGCCACCTGCTACTATAATTTCAAACTTAAATATTTACACTTAAGTTACTCAGATTTCTGTGACTATAGAAACAGCAACAGCATGAGAAAGACTGTCCTCATCGATTTTCTCAGCACGGCAGAAAAGGACGACTCCTTCTTCCATATAATCTCTTTTTACATTTATTGGCTCTGCTGTTTTTGTTTTCTTTTTGGCACAGTACCGTACATAATCGACGTGAACAAAAACAATTCTAATTTTGAGCCCTCCAGTAACCTCAAAATTAACTGAACCTTCCGATAAGAGCACTTATGCTTTCACTTGTAACCATACCTATTATCCGGTTCTCGGAGTCGATTACGGGAAGTGCGGAAATTGAATACTTTTCCATTATTGACGATGCAGTCTCAATCCTTTCGCCTTCATGTACATATTTTACATCGCGTGTGATTATCTCATTCAGTTCAGTGATTTTGCAGGCGACTGCTTTTGTAATATCCCAGGAAGTGACAATGCCTTCAAGCTTTCCATCCTCTGATACGACCGGGAGATGACTCACTTTCTTTTTTACCATGAGTATTGATGCGTTTTCTATTGTTTCGTCTCTGGAAACAGAATAGAAATTCTGGTTCATGATGTCACTTACAAGAATCTGTGAGAGAAAACCTCTTATCAGGTAATTCAGCTGTCCTTCTTCAAGCAAGAAAGCATCATGCCCATACTGAGACCTTATTTCTTCATATTTTGCGTCAACCCCGTTTGCAGTAAGAGCAGATACGATTTCCTGGGATTGATACGGAGGATAGAGCCAGTCTGATGTTATGGAAATTACAAGATATTTTGCAGTAACCCCGGCAAATCCCTCTATAAGGGATCCATTCTTTGAAAGATCAAAGAAATCTACTGCTTTTGTAATATATAGGTATGAATTGGCATCAAAACGCTTTGTAAAAGTGTCTCCCTGATGATTCAGGTAGCTTTCAACCTGAAAATTCGGTGAGCGGTCTATGTCCGCCTCTTCCTGCTGAATAACTCTTCCGAACTTTTTTTGCATCGAAGCATCGCTTAGGTATGTAATATGCCCTACCATTCGTGCAAGTGCCAGTCCCTGTACAGGTCTTTCTTTCCCGTAGTAGTTTCCTCCATTCCATTTCGGGTCATCGGTTATAGCTTTCCTTCCGATTGCGCCGAATGCAATTTGCTGCGGGGTTGAGGACGCAGTTGTAGCTATTGCAATTGCCTTCTTTACCATTTCAGGGTAGCTGACCGTCCAGTGAAGCACCTGCATTCCACCCATTGAACCGCCTGCAACTGCAAAAAGCTGTTTTACTCCTAGATGCTCGATCAGTTTCTTCTGGGCGTTCACCATATCCGCTATAGTAATTACAGGAAATGAGATTCCGTAGTTTTTTCCGGTTTCAGGGTCTATGGAAGAAGGACCTGTGGACCCCTTACAGCCCCCTAGTATGTTTGAACAGATGACGCAGTATTTCTCGGTGTCAAATGCCTTGTTTGGGCCGATTACTATGTTCCACCAGCCTGGTTTTCTATCGCCCGCATGAAACCCTGCAGCATGAGCATCACCTGTCAAAGCGTGGCAGATAAGGATAACATTGCTCTTATCAGCGTTCATCTTCCCGTACATCTCGTACTCAATCCTGATGCGGGAAAGAGTCTTTCCACTATCGAGTCTGAAGATTCCGGGGATTTCGTAGTTCGTCGAGCGAACTACCCCTATATTCTGGCCTTTTTTTTCCGAAAAGAAGTTTTTAAAGGAAGGAATCTGGGCCGAAATTTCCATGCTCAGACCTCTGAAAGTGCCTGTTCTATATCGAAAATCAGGTCTTTTTCGTCCTCGATTCCTATAGAAAGCCTGATGAAGTCTTCAGTTACTCCGCATGCTGCCTGTTCTTCCTTTGACAGCTGTTCATGAGTTGTTGATGCCGGATGAATTACAAGGCTTTTTGCATCCCCGATATTTGCAAGGTGGGAAAAAACTTCAAGGTTTTCAATAAATTTTCTACACTCATTGACTCCACCTTTGATCCCGAACCCTATTATTGCGCCAGAACCGGATTTGAGATATTTCTTTGCAAGCTCGTGACTGCTGTGGGATTCAAGTCCGGGATAAGAGACCCAGGAAACTTTAGGGTGCTTCTCCAGGAATTTCGCAACTGCGAGGGCATTATCACAGTGTTTCTTCATTCTGAGGGGAAGGGTCTCAAGTCCAAGAATGAAAAGGAATGAATTAAAAGGAGAAATGCATGCGCCTGTATCGCGGATAAACTGTACCCTTGCTTTTGAAATAAAAGCTGCCTTTCCAAAGGCTTCTTTATATTTCAGACCATGATATCCAGGGTCAGGGTCGCAGATTTCAGGGAATTTTTCAGGGCTCCAATCAAAGTTTCCTGAATCAACAATTACTCCTCCGATAGAAGTCCCGTGCCCTCCTATGAATTTTGTTGCGGAATATACTACTATATCTACCCCGTGTTCTATTGGCCTTAAGATCAAAGGAGAGACAGTATTATCCACGACAAGAGGAATTCCTGCTTCATGAGCAATCTCTGCAAGTCTTTCAAGGTCAGCCACGTCAAGTCCCGGATTTCCGATTGATTCCACATACAGGGCTTTTGTATTCCTGGAAATTGCATCCTTAAATTCTTCAGGGCTGCTTGAATTTACGAATTTTACGGTTCTTCCGAGTTTTGGGAATGTGTAATTGAAAAGCTCATAGGTTCCCCCATAGAGCTTATCCCCTGAAACGATGTCGTCTCCTGGCTTTGTAAAGGTAAGAAGAGCTGTTGTAATTGCAGCCATTCCTGAAGCTGTTGCAAGCGCCCCTATGCCTCCGTCGAGGGCAGCGATTCTTTTCTCAAAGACATCGGTTGTGGGGTTCATCAGGCGGGTATAGATATTTCCTTCTCTTCTAAGCCCGAAAAGATCGGCTGCATGTTCTGTATCTTCAAATACATACGCTGCTGTTTGATAAATCGGAACTGACCTTGCTCCTGTAGTGGGATCCGCCTTTGCTCCCGCGTGCACGGCTAGAGTAGAAATTCCCAGGTTTTCAAATCTCTTTTTTGTCCGACTTTCTTTACTTCCCTTATTTTCCTTACTTTTCTTTTCATTCCGCTTTCCGTTTTCTTCCGTCACTTTATCTTACCTCCAGACCATTTTTCTCTGCTATCTCGACCAGGGAATCTCCCAGGTACTTTACTTTGTCCCGGGAAAGCCCATAAGTGCTCAGCTTCCAGGCTTTTGTTGCTCCGGGGAATACGCCTATAATCCCTCTTTTTGAAAGCTCGTTGCTCAGATAGTAGCCCCTTTTCGGATGGTTTTTTGCAACCGTATCAAAACTGTCAGTTGTATCGATTTTTGTAAGTGCATGTTTTCTTGGGTATTCGGATAATACCTTGCTTCCTGAAATCGAAAGGATCCTTTCAATCAAGTAGTTGGATTTGCTTACTTCCTCATCCCAATTTTTTACCCGTTCCTTTACAGCTGGAAAAGAAGCCATCATTGAGAACAGAGTCCCTCCCATCAGAGTGCAGCCGAGCATCTCTACCTCTTTTATGCCGAACTTGCGCCCAGTTAGGTCGCCTTTCATCTGGGTAGTCCTGAATACAATAGGAGCCCACTCCTCGGTTGTTGCAAGAACTCCGGACGGTGCAGCAGATGCCATGCTCTTATGGCCTGAACCTATCACAAAATCTGCACCAAGGTCCTTTCCGTCAACAGGCATTACCCCTACTGTGTAGGCTCCATTGTAGAGAAGCGGAATATCGTACTGATGGGAAACTTTTGCAATTCCCTTTATTTCATGCTCGTTTGCAAACTGGTAATCGAAATGATCCATCATCACGATTTTAGGAGTTTTCCCGGTTTCTCTGATTACTTCTTCAATCTTTTCTGCGGTTGCATCGGCTGTAATTATATTGTTTTCATTCAGGGGAACCTCTTTTACAATGCCGCCTGCATTTTCCACAGAAAGAAATTCGGTATAATGGGAAAGTGAGGAAACAATAGCAATATCCCCTTTTTCAAGCAAAGAGGATGCAACTGCCTGGAACCCTCTTCTTGCCCCGGGAACCACTCTGGCTTCATCCATATTGAGAAAGTATGCAAGCTCAACGTGGAAATCCGCAATTCCAGGTTTTGTAATCTTATCAAGCCTGAAAGGTTTCTTGCATGAATCGCAGGTAGAATAGCCGTCCCCGTAAGCAATAAGCGCTTTTCTTGCTTCAACAGTGAGCCTTCCGGCTGCCTGTATAGGCTGGATATTTATGAAGGACTCTTCCCTGTCTCTAATTGGAAGGTTTCCTGCCAGCCGCGTAACTTTCGGATTTCCTTTCCCACTTTCAAGCTCGTTTATTATTTCTTTGAGGTCCGAGACTTTTTTCTGAAACTCCTGTTCTTCGGTCTCACTCAGACCTGTGGGTAAAGTTCCTCTGAAAATCTCCCTTATATCTTCAAGGGCAAATAAGGCTTCAAACGTCTTCTGTACCCTGATATTCTGCGCCATCTTTCTATTCTACCTCTTTTTAAGCCGTTTTTCCAAGTCAGAAGTGAGAATCGAACTCACATAATTCCGGGTTGCAGCCGGAAGCATAGCCACTCTGCCATTCTGACATACATTCAGTTATTACATAAATTCACAATTGTGACAGCATCATCACAATTGTGATGTTAGTATAAATATTTATCTCTTAATATGAGAAAACAGATTACAGAGTCGATAATTTCAAAAAATTTCGCGAAAAAATCAAGGGAAGGATCCTGCAGTCCTTCTTCGACTTCAATTTCCGCTGATCTCAAGCATTCTGTCCAGAGCTTTTTTTGCTTTCACTCTTATATGCTCAGGAACATGGATCTCGTATTCCATATTTTGAAGACTGTTAAGGATGGACTCGAGAGTGATTTTTTTCATATTATAGCAAAAAGCCTTCTCTGACGCAGGATAAAATTTTTTGTCCGGATATTTTCTTTTCAGATTTTGAACAACTTCTCTTTCGGTTCCTATTATAAATTCCGTAGAACCTGATTTTTCAGCCTCTTTTACAATTCCGGAGGTGCTGAGAATGTTGTCTGCAAGGTTCAGGACTTCAGGCCTGCACTCAGGATGTGCAAGAAATTCTGCATCAGGATGCATTTTTTGCAATTCTTTTATATTCTCATCACTGATGTTGTCATGAACATGGCAGAATCCGGGCCAGAGATGTATCTTTTTGTCGGTGTGGAGGGATACAAATGCTCCCAGATTTTTGTCAGGGATAAAAATAATTTCCCGGTTTTCAATAGAATTTACCACATTTATTGCATTTGCAGACGTGCAGCAGATATCAGATTCCGCTTTTACTGCGGCCGAACTGTTTACATAGCACACGACAGCTGCTTCCGGATTTTTTTCTTTTGCATCCCGGAGAGCCTGCACAGTGACCATATCCGCCATCGGACAACCTGCATCTGGTACAGGTAAAAGGACTAGCTTTTCAGGGGAAATAATTGATGCCGACTCTGCCATGAAATGGACACCTGCAAAGACTATAACCTCAGCTTTTGAATTCACTGCTGCCCTGCAGAGGGAAAGGGAATCCGCAACAAAATCCGCAACTTCCTGTACTTCCTTGCGTGTGTAAAAATGTGCAAGGATTATCGCGTGCCTTTCTTCTTTAAGTTTTTTTATTTCTTCTGTAATTTCCCAATTTTCCATAATAATCTTATTCCTCAAGCTGCAGGAGCAAACCTGCAGAAAACCTGTTTTTCAATCTGTTGCTTCTTTTTTACCGTTTTTCATTAATTCCACATACCGGACAATTTTCTGTCTTATTAACATTTAGTTCGCTAAAAGAGCACGAAAGACCGTCCCACAACAAGAGGCGATTTTCCAGAAGCTTTCCCTGTCCCGTTAAGTATTTAATCGCTTCATTTGCCTGAATTGTGCCTATTACTCCTGGGGTTGTTCCCAGTACCGGAAATACTTCTTTTTTAAATGAACTAGGGAAAATACAGTAAAGGCATGGGGTTTTTCCTGGGATTATTGTTGTTGCCTGACCTCTGTACCCTGAGACCGCACCGTGAATAAGGGGTATTTTTCGTTCAACTGCAAGCCTGTTCAAAACATGCCTTGTATCAAAATTGTCCAGCGCGTCTATGATCAGGTCACAAGGAGGAACTAATGAGCCTGCATTTTCATCCGTTATCTTTTCCTTGATTGTCTCTACTTTTATTTCAGGATTCATAGAAAGCAGTTTGTCTGCTGCGGATTTTATCTTATCTCTTCCAATATCCCTTTCATGGTGGAGAAACTGTCTGTTTAGATTGCTGGGGTCTACTGTATCAAAATCTGCAATTATTATTTTCCCTACCCCTGCAACCGCAAGGTAGGTTGAGATCGGAGACCCTAATCCCCCTGCCCCAGCAACAAATACCCTTGCTTTTCTTAGTTTTTCCTGGCCCTCTTCCCCAAAAAGCATTATCTGCCGGATATACTTTTCAGATGCAATTTTCTCCATTTGTACTCTCCAGGATTTTGATTCGTGATATTTTTCAAATAGCGGATTTAGTCATTCCAGGGCTCAAGTCCTTTTTTTCTGAGATGATCGTTAATCGCCTCATGGATTGCTTCTTCTGCAAGCATTGAACAGTGCATTTTTATCGGGGGGAGTCCATCAAGCGCTTCTGCAACTGCTTTGTTTGAAAGTTTCCAAGCTTCTTCCAGAGTCTTTCCTTTGATGAGTTCAGTTGCCATACTGCTTGATGCAATTGCAGCTCCACACCCAAAGGTCTGGAACTTCACGTCCGCAATCCGATCTCCTTCTACTTTAAGGAATATCTTCATTATATCCCCGCACTTCGCATTTCCAACCTCTCCTATTCCGTCACTGTTTTCAATGCTCCCCATGTTTCTGGGATTTGAAAAATGGTCCATCACTTTAGCACTATAATCCATGAGTTCTCCTACATCGCTATTTTTCAATTTTCAGATTATTCAATAACAAGTTTTCTTCTTTCTCAAAGTTCCTCTGTAATTCTTCTGTTTTTCTTTTCACCTGCTCACCATTTCAAAGAGTCCTGTATTCCTTAGGGGTCAATGGTGACATATTTCTGAGTTTCTGCACTATTTCAGGAAGAACTTCAAGTACCCTATTCCAGTACTTCACCAACTGGATCGAGAAATCATTTAGCTTCATTCCGATTTCAAAATACTTTCGGTTAAATGTTTGAAATCGTAATGAGGATAGATGATTTTCTGATCCAGTTGGTGAAGTACTGTATTCACGTCTTCTTGGGTATTCATCTTTCCAAGGCTCAACCTCAAAGAACCGTGAACTATTTCATGCGGAACTCCACAGGCTGTAAGCACATGCGAGGGTTCGAGAGAAGAAGAGTTACAAGCGCTTCCTGTGGATGCAAAAACCCCTTTCGCGTTTAAAAGAAGCAAGAGAGATTCCCCCTCTATATATTCAAAAGTTACATTTACGTTGTTTGCAAGCCTTTTTATGGGATGTCCATTGAGATGGGTTTTAGGGATCTTCAGAAGGTCCTTTATGAGGCGCTCTCTCATCTCCAGCAGGGTTTTATCCGATTCTCCAATTTCGCCCACAGCAAGCTCTATAGCTTTCCCAAGACCTGCAATAGCTGGGACATTCTCGGTTCCTGCCCTGCGTTTTCTTTCCTGAGCCCCGCCGTGAAGAAGTATTTCTATTTTTGTCCCTTTTCTTATGTAGAGCGCCCCGCAACCCTTAGGTCCCTGGAATTTATGTCCTGAAAGGGATAGAAGGTCAATATTCATTTTTTGGACATCTATAGGGACGTGGCCTATTGCCTGAACCGCATCCGTATGGAAATATATCCTGTTCTCTCTTGCGATTTTTCCTATTTGGTCGACAGGCTGAATTGTCCCTATCTCGTTGTTTGCAAGCATTATGGAAATGAGTATCGTATCATCCCGGATTACGTTCTTCAGATCCTCAGGCGATACCATTCCATATTTATCCACAGGGAGGTATGTTACCTCAAATCCCTGTCCTTCCAGCCATTTACAGGCATGCAGGACGGCATGGTGTTCGATTGAGGAGGTAATTATGTGTTTTCCTTTATTCCGGTTTGCAAAGGCTATCCCCTTTATTGCCCAGTTATCGGATTCGGTACCTCCTGATGTAAAATAAATCTCATTTTCTTCAGCACCGATGGCATAAGCAACCCTTTTTCTTGCTTTTTCGACTGCATGTTTTGAGGTTTTCCCCAGATCATATATAGAAGAAGGATTTCCGAAATTTTCTGTCAGGTAGGGAATCATCTCTTCGACAACCTCTTTCCTTACAGGAGTTGTAGCAGAGTTATCCATGTAAATGGTCATATTTTCAACTGTCACACCTACACCTTCACAATTGTGAATAATCATAACAATTGTCACTATTTAAGTTTTATCGTGGAATGCATCGGGTGAAACCGACAAACTCTTAAAAGCTGGCCGTTTTTTAGAAATCATTAATATGCGATCAATCTTGTTGTTATTATTGTTATTGTTATCGTTATTGTTATCGTTATTGTTATCGTTATTGTTATCGTTATTGTTATCGTTATTGTTATCGTTATCGTTATCGTTATTGTTATTATTATTTTTTACACTGATAATAAATATATATGTACATAAGATATATTCGTTCTCAATTGTGAAACTTCAAAGTGATGGTGATTATGGAAACTCCGTGTCAGAAGATTGTGTGGGATCTGGTCCCCGCAATAAGGGCCAGTCTTGCAATCGAACTTGTAAAAAAAGGACAGTCACAGGCAACGTCAGCAAAGTTGCTGGGGATTGCTCCGTCGGCAGTTTCCCAGTATATTTCGGGAAAAAGAGGGTACAGGATCGAGTTTCAGGGCGAGACGAAAGAATTGATCGAAAAACTCGCTCAGGACTTGATCGACAATAAAGCCGAAGATTTTGTGGTAAGGATATGTAAGATCTGTGTAAGTGCAAGAGGAATTGAGAGTAACTGCAATAGCAGTTGTGGTCCCGAAGAGTCAGACAATAAAACAGTGGAACCTGAAAAATAAAAGCTTATTTTTTACAGTTCCATATCGTATTTTGACTATTTTCTATTCTATTAGGTACAGAAGCTTCTCGATAACTATATATTTAAGGTAAGATAAATTCACAATTGTGAATCTTCCATAAATTGCTTTATGTTACTATGTGATTAGTAGTTCTGAATTGCAAAATTTCACGCGATTTGAAATGCTCAAGATAAATGTAGTGAAGCCTGAAAAAGGTTTGAGTGACAAAACATACATGACTGGCAATTTATAATATAGCCTGGAACTTAAGCTCTGGAACGAATTAAATTACATAGAATGAACGAATAAAATTACATGGAATCTAAAAACAAACTGTGGGAAGAAGGCGATGGTATGGGACGAATTTACTCCGACATAACCTGGACAATAGGTAGCACGCCCCTCGTTCGGTTAAACCATATGACAAAAGGTCTACATGCTGATGTGATAGTTAAAGTAGAGTCCTTTAACCCGTTGGGAAGTGTAAAGGACAGAATTGGATTGGCAATGATCGAAGAAGCCGAACGCGAAGGGAAGATAAAAGCTGGCACTACCATAGTTGAACCCACTAGCGGTAACACTGGTATTGCACTCGCAGGCGTGTGCGCTGCCCGTGGCTATAAGCTCATACTGGTCATGCCTGAGACAATGACTATCGAAAGGAGAAAACTGCTAAAGGCTCTAGGAGCAGAGCTCGTCCTGACACCCGGAACTGAAGGAATGAGAGGCGCGATCAGTAAAGCAGAACAAATGGCTGCAGAAGATCCAACGCTCTACTTCATACCCCAGCAATTCCGGAACCCTGCAAACCCGGAAATCCACCGCAGGACGACGGCCGAGGAAATATGGAAAGATACTGACGGCAAGGTGGATGTGATTGTAGCAGGCGTGGGAACAGGTGGAACCATTACAGGTGTTGCCAGCGCTATCAAAAAAAGGAAACCTACTTTCAAGGCGATTGCAGTCGAACCTGCCGAATCTCCAGTACTCAGCGGCGGAAGTCCGGGGCCGCACAGGATCCAGGGAATCGGTGCAGGGTTCATTCCTGAAGTACTCAAGCTTGACCTGGTCGATGAAATAATTGAGGTTACTGGAGACAATGCCGCTGCCACAGCCAGACGATTGGCAAAGGAAGAAGGCATCCTTGCAGGCATATCTTCAGGCGCAGCTACATATGCAGCACTGCAGATTGCATCCAGGGCGGAAATGAGCGGGAAAATGATTGTTGTCATCTTACCGGATACGGGAGAGCGTTATCTGAGTACCGATCTTTTTGACTGATCTTTTTGATTATTAATACTGGAAGATTTCAAATGGGAATCAGGGAAGATATCAGGACAGTTTTTGAAAAAGACCCTGCAGCAATGTCTACATTGGAGGTAATCTGCTGCTATCCCGGTCTGCACGCTATCTGGATGCATCGGATAGCGCATTTTCTCTGGGACAAACACTTCTTTTTTCTTGCCCGTTTGCTGTCCCATATATCGAGGATGCTTACAGGGATTGAAATCCACCCCGGAGCAAAGCTTGGAAAACGGGTATTTATTGATCACGGATCCGGAGTGGTAATTGGGGAAACTGCTGAGGTCGGCGATGACGTCCTCATATACATGGGAGTTGTACTTGGCGGGACAGCCCTTGAGAGGACAAAACGCCATCCTACTATTGAAAACGATGTCGTTCTCGGTTCAGGTGCGATTGTACTCGGGCCAATTACTATCGGAAGAGGGGCTAAAGTAGGCGCTGGTTCGGTTGTGATCAGGCCAGTTCCACCTGGAGCTACTGTCGTAGGAGTCCCTGCCAGAATTGCAGAGCCACAACCCTCCGTATCTGCAGGGCAACTGGATCATAATAAGTTACCTGACCCCATGCTTAGCGTGGTAAGCCAGATGCTTGACAGATTGAGCAGGCTAGAAGAAAAGTTTCAGGCACAAAGATATACATCCGTGTATAGAACACCTTTACAAAAGAGCGTTCCTAAAAAAGATGAGCAAATTTATTCCCAGCTAAGAGAAGTAATCGATCCTGAAGTAGGTATAGATATTGTCAAGATGGGTATGGTCAAAGAGGTAATTGTGGACGGAGTAAATGTAGAAGTAAACCTTGTATTGACAACAAATATCTGCCCTATGGCAGAATACCTCAAGGATCAGGTAAGGCGGAAAGTTCTGAGCGTTGGCGGGATAGAAAAAGTGAGTGTTAATATCCTTGACGAGCCCTGGAGTTGGGATCGATCCAAAGAACAAACACAAGATCAACAGTCCACCTGAAAATGTCGGTATGCAGGAGAATGAGGGATTCCGAAACTTAATACTCAGCATCTCCCTCAATGACTGAAATACGCTGACTGAAATACGCTGACTGAGGTAAAAAGAAGCTCTTTACAGGCGAGCAGAAATTAAAATCGACCTGAATTTTGATGGCAGTCTAAGAAGAATTTCCATAAAGTTGGCTGGCTGATATTGCTGACCTAATTCAATGGAATTTAACAGATAACGGCTCTCCGCTGTTTCGTGTGGATATCATCACAAAAACCAATGTGGGTAAATTGAAAAAGCATCTTATCCATAAGGAATAGTGAAGAGTCCAGATAACCTCTTATTCCTTTTTTATTCCCCGGATGATATCAATAAAAATTTTAGTTTCTCTTTTTACGTCATCACTGCAGACTACTGCAGAGATTGCAACCAGGCTGTCAGCTCCATTCTGAATAACACTCTCGCAGTTCTCTTTGTTTATTCCGCCAATAGCAACTACAGGAATTTTTATTGCTTTTTTGACTTCTCTTATTTTCCCGGGGCCAATTCCGTCTCCTGCGTCTTTTTTAGTAGCTGTGTCAAATATAGGACCAAGGCCGATGTAATCAGCACCACTTTTTTCTGCTTCGATCGCTTCGTCAATGTTGTAAACACTAAGACCGATGATCTTATCTGTGCCTAGAAGTTTTCTTGCAGTTTCGATTGGCATATCATCCTGGCCTATGTGGACTCCATCCGCATCAACTGCTAAAGCAACATCAATCCTGTCGTTCACCAAAAATATTGCTCTATCACCGCATATTCTCTTGATTTCGGATGCTTCACAGATCATCTCTTTTGTGCTCTTGTCTTTCTCTCGGTACTGAACAATTTTGCAGCCTGCTTCAACTGCTTCCTTTACATCGGATAAAGTCCCTTTATTTGAGAGTCCGGAATCTGTCACAAGATAGAATTCTATCTCTTTTAAAAGATCGTTTTTAGGGTCGAGATTTTTCTGGCTCATACTGCTTAAGTCCATCCAGCATACGCGTTTCAAAAATTACTTTCTTCTTTTGTCTTTCTTTTAAATTTACTTTTTAAAAAATTCATCTTTTTTGAATTCACTTCTCTTCGACATTCATCATATTTTCTACTTTCTCATCTGACAGATTGAATACTTCGTCATATAAATTAACTTTAAAACTTCCCGGCCCATTTGATTTTGCAGCCGCGAGTTCTCCTGCAACTCCAAAGTAGCATAATGCATCTTTGGATGCATCAAAATAATTAGAATTGACTGAAGCAAATAAGCCTATTACTGATGCAGCCATGCACCCGGTTCCGACAATTGAACCCATTTGCTCGTGACCGTTCTTTACAATATATGTCTTTTTTCCATCACTTATTATGTCTTCTTTTCCTGTCATCACGACAATAGAGGATTTTGATTTTGCGAGTTCTTTTGCAACTTTTTCAGGGTCAGCATCAATTGAAGTTGCTTCAACTCCTTTTGTTTCAGCGTTTTCGCCTGCCAGCTTTGCGATTTCAGAATAATTACCTTTGATTATGTCAATGTGAACAGAGTTCAGAATTTTTTCTGCCATGTCATCTCTGAACTTAGTAGCACCCACACCGACTGCATCAAGTATTACAGGTATTTTCTTTTTGTTTGCAGCAACAGCAGAAATGATCATGGAATCGATGATTTCAGATGTCAGAGTTCCTATATTAAGTACAAGAGCTGATGAAATACCTGTCATATCTGCACATTCCTCAGGGGCATGCGCCATTACAGGGAGTGCACCAAATGCTCTTGTCATGTTTGCGCAGTCGTAAATAGTTACCCCGTTAGTGATATGATGTATGAGTGGTTTTGTTTCCCTTATTGTTTTTAGTGGGTTTTTCATTAGTATTCCTCAAAGCTTTTTGAGCGCTTTTAGAGAGCGTCGTAAAAGTCTATTTGATTCTACAAATAGGATAAATTTATCCTTAATAAGGTAGCGATTGTCTGAATTTAATGTAAAAATTTTATATCCATATTTAAAGTCAACGTTCAGATTATCCAATTGTAGAATTTCTTTGACTTTTGCGACGCTCTCCTTTTAATACTTATTTATCTCACTTTTCATTTTTGAAACAGCAATCTAAAATAATATTCTTCCATATAATAATATAGGATTCAAGCAATTTTAGGCTCTGAATCTCGCTTTTTCCACAACTTATTTAATATTACTATAAGTTGAGTGTATCTTGATCGGTTTTGATCATTCCTTATTTTGTTTTGGATTTGTTCTGGATTTACATCATATATATGAAACGCGACAGGTAAGACTGTAGTATCATTTGTCCAAACTAAGGTAATCAGGCCAATCGTCAAGACCTTAAATTATTGTATAAGATGTATAACATGAAATCTTTTTTAGAATATGGGCATAGAATGCCATAGGACAGAAGTGATAATTAAAAACTGATATGCAGATACGGAACTTCCAAAAAAGAAAAACGACGAGAGGGGGACTCGAACCCCCGGGATGCGGGGCATCACGGGATTAGCAATCCCGCGCCATACCGGGCTTGGCTATCTCGTCACAAAGGACATTAAGAAGCGCGTCCCCTTAAACGCATTTCAGGTATTTAACCTTTTCCGGGGAGGGAGTTTCATATAAAATATATCCACTCAAAAAACTTTGATTGTATTCTAAAACTAAGCCCACGAAAAGTGTTAAGTGATGAGCACGCCTCAGGTCGTTGTATCTTGGAGATTTCAGGAGACTGGAACCTCTTCTCCACCCCGCAACCCCGCAAGCGACAGTTGCCCACGGTGAGTCTGCTCCCTTCCGGGCCTCGACCGGTTTCCGCAGTTAGGGTACGAAGATCTGTTCTCCAGCAAATCCGCATACCTGCACCATCCAAGCAGGACGTAGCTTCTCAGTTGAGACTCCAGGCTGGGATCTCTTTGACGCATCTTCCTTCGGCTTCGTCCCCCGCATATCGGCGATTTCGGGTTACAGGTAACGCCGGGCTACCCGGACTAGCTCATCAGCTATACAAAGACACTTGTAATTTATATAACTATCCCCACCGATATGCATTTTTTGCAAAGGAATCTGAAAGATTTAAATCGTTTGACAAAAAAGGGAAAAAATATGCATGACAAGCCTTTTTGATAAATCCTTATCAGAAGAATCCTTCCAATAAATTTAATTTTAAATGTTATTATTAAAAGGCCAAAGTGATTGGGGCAGGCGTTCATTGGTCTTAAACGTATATAGGAATAGAACACTCTATTTATTTATATGTCATTTTTCACAATAATGTATACATAAAATCTCAAATGGCTTAAATGATATATCAAAACACCCGAAAAACTAAAAAAAATAGGGGAGTTTATATGAGATATGGAGTTGCAATTGACCTGGGAACAAGCGGGTATCGAGCTCAGAAGATTAACCTTGATACTGAAGAGATCCGAAGAACGGTAATGACTTTAAGGAACCCTCTTCCCGGAGCGAATGTGATGGACCACATGGACTTCGCAATTCACTATGGTCAGGATCTTGTGCACGGGCTTTCCATAAATGCAGTAAAGAATCTAATTCAGGCTCTTGATTTGAAAAGCGAAGAACTTAAGAGACTTTCAATTTGTGGAAATCCTATCCAGCTATCCATCTTCCAGGGAATCAGCATTGAAGACCTGGCCTACGCAGGGGAACGAAAGAAAAAGAAGTACAATATACAGGAGCAGAACAGGGATGCGAGAATCGTACATAGCGATAAAATTCCGGGGCTTGAAGATTTTGATTGTGAGGTCGTAGTCCCCCCCTCAATAAAACACGAAGTCGGGGCCGACGCTCTTGCCTTAATAGAAAAATCGGGAATGCTCGATAGTGACGAAATTTCAATTGCTACGGATTACGGAACAAATGCAGAGATGGCCCTTAAAGTAAACGATATAATTTACACGGGTTCTGCGGCTGCCGGCCCTGCCCTTGAGGGGCAGCAGATAAAACATGGAAGCCTTGCATCTCCTTACTCAATTTCAGACTTTGAATTCGAGGACGGAGCATTAAGGAATTACGTATTGAATGAAGAGATGGAACCTGCCCTTGGAGATCTTGTAGATCCGGCAACCGGAAACATCCTTGAAAAAGGTATTATCGAAGCCAAAGCGATTACAGGCACAGGCGTTATAGCCTTGATAGAGGAAGCAATAAGGCACGGCCTTGTAGAGCTTCCCAAAGTTAAGACTCCGGACGGACTCATCCACATGCAAAACAGGATAAATTTCTCTGAAAATGATCTGAAAGAAGCCGGAAAAGCTATAGGTGCAATTCGTGCAGGGCATATTACGCTCTGTGCAGCTGCAGGTATCGAACTGAAAGACATCGATGTTGCTTACATGGCAGGAGCTGCAGGCACCTATATGGACGCAGCAAAAGCCCAGAAAATCGGTTTGATCCCGTACTCCACAGGAAGAATTTGCCAGATCGGAAATACTTCACTTGCATTAGCCCGCGAAGTCCTGCTTTCGGAAGAGAGACTTTGGGAGCTCCAGGGTATTGCAAACAAGATATTAGACACACATATAATGTTTGCGACTTCCCCGCAATTCAGTGATGTGTATGTTCTCGAACTTGCATATTGGGAAGAAGGTATGCCCTTTAAAATGTTTAAGAAATTCCTTAAAAAGAAAGGGCTTCCCGGTCTCGATGATCCTATAGAAAATCCTGTTATTGAGAGGCGTGTAAAGAAAGACATCCCTGTGCTTGGAGAAGAGGGGCTGCATATACTGGAAAGAGTCGGGACATATATGACTATGGTCGTCGACTGCCCCGAATGCAAGAAGTGCATAAAAGTCTGCCCCAATGATGCCATAACAATTGACGAAGAAAACAGGGTTATGATAAGTACTGATCTCTGTGAAGGTTCCCACTGCCAGAAGTGCATAAGGGCCTGCCCTCCGGATAAATTCAACTGGGAAAATCTTAAAGTCTTCAAACCGCAACAGCAAGAATGAGGAAATCAACCGAAAGTCTCTGGTGACTGTACAACACTTTCTTTTATGGCCTTCATACTAATTTGAGTATTATTGAGTTAGTCCTTGAAATGGCCATAAAATAAATTATCAATTAGAGGATATTGCCAATATTTTGAGTGCAACTAGTCACCGTAAATAACTGCTCATCTCGTGCCACTGAACATTGGGAAAAGGTACAGGAAGCAAAAATGAAAAATATGGATTTGACCAGGTAGAAATCGGATGAATTGTGCGTAATAATCCAAAAGATAGTTCCTAAAATGAAAGATTATGATGATAATGGACCATGGGGCAGGTAGCTTTTTCCCCAGGTTGCAGTTGATAGTTGCCTTTTTCACAGGTCCAAGAAAACTATATTTTGCAGATAAATTAACGGAGTTAACATCCAAATTTTTCAGTACATTTTCTTTTTTGCTACTGATGGTCTAAAATTTTATTCAGAATTATTTTTAAAGAATAGGGAGAATTGGGAGTTTTTCCTACAAAGGGAGAGAATGGGAGACCAAGGAAACCAAAACTTGTTCCTGCTACATATTTGAGATTACTAAGGCAGCAAAAAGCATTAGGTTGATACTGAATCCAAAAATTAAAGCTTATTATTTATTAGTCTTTAAATAACTAATCATTTTTTGAAGATCCTGAGGAAAGATGGTCCATCAATAATGGATTTATTTTTTCAAGATTCTTAAATAATGGTATTCAGCTCCCATTTTCCTCTTTGCGTACGCTTTAATTTTCTGTACACAGGTAAGCTTAGAAACATTTGCGAATAAATAAAATTACTCAAAATGAAATTAAAACATTTAATAACATTTATGTCTTTTAGAACATCAACCATATTAATGCATGATTATTAGCTGTCTGAAAAAGGGAAAACGGGCAGGACAAGCTATTTTCAATAATTGTATCAGAATAAGTCTCTTTAAAAAAGAATTTTTTCATATTATTATTAAAAGGCTAAAAAGTGATTATTAGATGTATTAATTGATTTTAAAAATATATAGAAGAATAAATCGATCTATTTATTTATATGTTATTTTCAAAATAATACATACATAAAGTTTCAAATTGCTTGAATAATGCGTCAAAATACTCGACAAAATAAGAAAAATGGGGGAGTTTGTATGAGGTATGGAGCTGCCATTGACCTGGGAACAAGCGGGTACAGAGCTCAGAAGATTAACCTTGATACTGAAGAAATCCAAAGAACGGCAATTACTTTAAGGAACCCTCTTCCCGGAGCGAATGTAATGAACCACGTGGATTTCGCAATCCAGTATGGACAGGACCTTGCGCACGGGCTTTCAATAAATGCAGTAAAGAATCTAATTCAGGCTCTTGATGTGGAAATAGGAGAAATTGAGAGACTTTCAATCTGTGGGAATCCTATCCACCTATCCATCTTCCAGGGAATCACCATTGAAGACCTTGCCTATGCAGGGGAGCGAAAGAAAAAGAAGTACGATATACAGGAACAGAACAGGAACGCGAGAATCGTACATAGCAATGAAATTCCGGGACTTGAAGAATTTGATTGTGAAGTTGTAATTCCTCCCGCAATTAAACATGAAGTTGGAGCCGATGCCCTGGCCCTGATAATCAAATCGGGAATGCTTGATAGGGATGAAATTTCAATTGCTACGGACTACGGGACAATTTCGTTGAAAGTAAACGATATAATTTATACGGGTTGTGCAGCTACCGGCCCTGCCCTTGAGGGACAGCAGATAAAACATGGAAGCCTTGCATCCCCTTACACTATCTCGGACTTTGAATTCGAGGACGGCGCATTAAGGAATTACGTATTGAATGAAAAAATGGAATCTGTTCCAGGGGATCTCGTAAATCCGATAACTGGAGACACCCTTGAAAAAGGTAACATCGAAGCAAGAGGGATTACAGGTACAGGCGTTATAGCTCTGATTGAGAAGGCAATAAGATACGGCTTTGTAGAGATTCCCAAGGTTAAGACTCCGGACGGACTAATCCACCTCCAAAATGGGATCGATTTCTCTGAAAGAGACCTTAAAGAAGCCGGAAAAGCTATAGGTGCTATTCGTGCAGGACACATTACTCTCTGTGCAGTTGCAGGTATCGAAATGTCAGATATTGAGACTGCTTACATGGCAGGAGCTGCAGGCACTTATATGGACGCGGCAAAAGCCCAGAAAATTGGTTTGGTCCCTTACTCCACAGGAAAAGTCTGCCAGCTTGGAAATACTTCACTTGCAGTGGCTCGTGAAATCCTGCTTTCAGAATCGAGGCTGTGGGAACTCCAGGATATTGCAAATCAGATGTCAGATACACACATAATGCTTGCGACTACCTCCGAATTCCGGGATGCGTATATTCTCGAAATTGCATATTGGGAGGAGGGTATGCCTTTTAAAATGTTTAAGAAATACCTTAAAAAGAAAGGGCTTCCCGGTCTCGATGATCCTATAGACAATCCTGTTATTGAGAGGCGTGTAAAGAGAGATATTCCTGTACATGGGGAAGAAGGGCTGCATATACTGGAAAGAACAGGGACATATATGACCATGCTTGTCGAGTGCCCCGAATGCCGGAAATGTATCAAGGTCTGCCCCAATGACTCCATAACAATTGATGAAGAAAATAGGTCTATTATAATAGCTACTGATCTCTGTGAAGGTGTCCACTGCCAGAAATGCCTGAAGACCTGCCCTCCTGACAAATTTAACTGGAAAAGTCTCAAAGTTTTCGAACCACAACAGCACAAATGAGATAATCAACCTAAATGACCTTTTAAGTTATTCACACATATTCATTAGATACCTCAATCACCCGAATGAGATTAAACTTTAGTAAAGTGTTCTTAGTATAACTGAGTTTATACGAACTGAGTTTATAAGAACTGAGTTCACATGAACTGAGTTCACATGAATATAGAGTATCTGGCGATTTTCTTTAAAATAAAAAATTTCAATAAGTTTGAGAGGGTAAATCCACCATCTTGAGAACTAAATTACGTTTGAGAACTAAATTACGTTTGAGAACTAAATTACGTACAGTACGCAAAAATTCGGTTTCAAATTTTAGCAAATTCGCGGCACTGCCTTATCTAAAAACTCATATTTTCTCCTATGCACAAGTAGAAAATGGTTAGCAGCTTTTCCTTTTTTGCATAAAACTCCTTTTTAGGGCAGAATTTCTAAACACGTTAATTATTAGTTTCGAAGAAAGGAGAAGATTAGAGGTTATAAGCCTCACGAAGTTTTACAACTAATACTTCAACCTGTTCCACTGCGGTTCCTATATATTTATCGGGATTCACGAGATTCTCGACATCCGTAGCAGTTAGATATTTTGCAACAGCAGGAGTTTCCAGAAGTACGTTTTTGAAATGCTGTCCGGTTTCATGGGCTTTCATTGCCGCAGTTCGGACAAGTTCATGAGCTTCCTGCCTGCCCACGCCTCTTTTTGCAAGTTCGATCATTACAGCCTCTCCCATGTTCAGACCCTTTAGCAATTCCAGATTCCTCCTTATATTTTCAGGGTAGAACCTGAGATTCTCAAGCACGTTTATCCCGAGCTTAATGATGTGGTCAGTCAGCACACAGGCTTCAGGGAAAACCACTCTCTCGCAGGAGGAATTGGTAAGGTCCCTTTCGTCCCAAAGGGTATTATTAAGAAGTTCGGGCTCGACCATGGCCCTTACGATCCTTGCAAGCCCGCAGATCTGCTCTGACTTTATAGGGTTGCGTTTATGAGGCATGGTGGATGAACCTACCTGCTTTTTTCCGAAGCTTTCCTCAAGCTCAGCGATCTCGCTGCGCTGGAGAGTCCTGATTTCGGTGCCGATTTTATCCAGTGTAGTGACCGTATTTGCCATCCACATTACAAATTCGGCGTGCCTGTCCCTCTGAATTATCTGGTTGGAAACGTCCACAGCTCCAATTCCAAGGCATTGCATAGTGAGTTTCTGGATCAGAATCCCGGATTTTCCAAATGCGGCCTGGGTCCCGACAGCTCCGGTCATTTGTCCTACAGTCACTCTAGGAGTAAGTTGATACAGGCGATCCAGATGCCTTGATATCTCCGCCGCCCATATAGCAAAACGGAGTCCATAGGTTGTTGGAATCCCGATCTGCCCGTGAGTCCTGCCACAACAGACAGTATTCTTATGGGCTTCTGCCTGATTGACCAGAGTTCTTAACAGAACTTTAAGCTTATCTTCGAAAATCTCAATTGCAT
This sequence comes from Methanosarcina sp. Ant1, assembly GCA_001714685.2. GTDB lineage: Archaea > Halobacteriota > Methanosarcinia > Methanosarcinales > Methanosarcinaceae > Methanosarcina. Next base: position 31,211 of record MDTP02000063.1, read on the forward strand.
CTTTTATCTGGAGAGCGGTTGCCGTGTCCAGGATATCATTTGAAGTGGCTCCGAAATGTACCCATTTACCGGCATCATTTCTGCACTGTTCAGAAATAGCAACAACCACAGCCATCATATCGTGGTGGATTTCAGCTTCGATCTCATCAACCCGCTCAGTCTTTACGGAAGCAATACTTTCAAATATTATTTCAGCCGCGTCTGCGGGAATCAGCCCCATATCCGCCTCGGCCCTGGCAAGGGCTGCTTCGGTTTGCAGTATCTTGGCAAGTCTATTTTCCTGACTCCACACACGTTTCATTTCTGCCGTACCATACCGATAGTCTATAGGATGAATAGCCATATCAATCACCATTTATGAAATAGGGAATTAGGTAATCCCAGAATTGCTTGAACTTTAAGCGATTTAGCATTAAGTAAGCGATTTAGCATTAAGTAATCTTTAGCCTTATGTAATTTCAATGTTAACTTTGCCACAGTACAATGTTAACTCAACTGCATCTTTAGTACTCTTTTAAGTTTACAGAGCATGGATTAAACAACATAACCAATAAATAAACTTTGAGTTAGCAGGCAGGAAAACTGAAGTTGTGAAATACAAAGAGAAAAAGGTTTCAAACTCTGCAGGCAGCGGATTTTTTGATGAAAAGCATTATATCTCTTAACATCCATTAAGCGGGCTGTATACCTTATCATTAATAAAAAAATAATAGCAGGTGACAAAAAAATGGCTCGTTTTCCAGAAGCAGAAGAAAGATTATTAAACAAAAAAATCTGCATGAAATGCAATGCCAGAAATGCAGTAAGAGCAACTCGCTGCAGAAAATGCGGCTCCAGTGCCCTTCGCGTGAAATCTAAGGAATCCAAGGGAGCATGATCTTTTTTGCAGGTGGAAGCACACCTCCAAAAAATTATTGATCGGGACGGAAAAGTTCATCTTACCCTTATCGACCCAGCATCTCAAACGCCTGAACAAGCCGCTGAAATCTCCCTTGCCGCAGTTGAGGGAGGTACTGATGCCATCATGATAGGAGGCTCAACGGGCGCGTCGGGAATCCTGCTTGATGAAACCGTCATAAGGATAAAAGAGAAGGTAGATGTTCCAACCATCCTTTTCCCGGGAAGTTCGGCCGGGCTCAGCAGGTATGCAGATGCCGTATTTTTCATGAGCCTTCTTAACTCCAGAGATCTAGGGTATGTGATCACAAACCAGGTGCTCGGAGCTCCGCTTGTATACAAGAGTCAGATCGAACCGATCTCCATGGCATATCTTGTGGTCGAACCTGGAGGGACTGTCGGTTGGGTGGGGGACGCGAAACTGATCCCCAGAAAGAAGCCTGAAATTGCCATAGCCTACGCCCTTGCAGGCAAATACCTGGGCATGCATTACACCTACCTTGAAGCCGGATCCGGAGCCGATACGCCTGTTAATCCTGAGATGATAGGAGCTGTCAAGCATGTACTCGGGGAAAATAAACTTATCGTCGGCGGTGGAATCAGAGATGCAAAAACTGCAAAAATCTGTACTTCTGCAGGTGCGGATATGATCGTCACAGGCACAATTGTTGAAGAAGTAAATGACGTTGCTGCAAAGGTTTCTGAGATTGTATCAGCCATAAAGAGATGATGTCTTTAAAAGATATTTCGGAATTTGCTGCCTGCTTTTCAGATTAGAAAGAATCTCGTTTAATTAAACTGTCCTTTTTAAATATCTATCTTTAACCATTCTTTTTTCAAGAGCATAAGAATTAATCTCTCCTTTTAGTCTTCTTCTCCAGGCAGGGGTCGTGGGTGTGAGTTATTGAAAACCGTAAGCACGAGAATCTCTCTACATTTTCCTCAAATACAGGAGATGTACTCGTTTTTCAGAATTGATCAATAAACGTGTACAAGACCAAAATTACTAAATCATAAAAACAAGATAGGAGGAAATATGAACGTAAGGGAAGAAATCTATGAACAGATCCTTGCAATACTTAAAGATGCAAAATTTCCGCTCAACACGCTGGAAGAGTTGATTGCTGCTTTATCTGAAGGGCTGGATACTACATGCAGGATCGGGATGTTGAGGTCACTGCAGCAGAGGCAAGAAGCCTGATCACTGACAAGGATTTCCCGTTCAAAGATGCAAAGCAAGTGGCTGAATTAATTGTTGAAAAAGCAGGACTTTAACTTATTTTATTTCTTTTAAGATATTTAGGATGTATTAAATGAAACAATCAGCCTTAAACGCAAAAATGTCCGGTGAATTGTAATAGTTACACTTTCTTTCAGACTTTCTAATACCAAACTTTTTTTTCATTACCCAAACTTTTTATTTTAGAAACTATTTATATACTTGACTTCTAAAATCTGTTCCAGCAGCAATTTATAAGCAGACGATTGTAATAATAGTTCTAAAGGAGAATACTGACTCCTGTTATAAATAGTTCTAAAGGAGATACTGACTGCTATTTCAGTATCTTTACTAATACTAATGGATCTGGAAAATTCAATAGTTCAGAATTGGCAAATCTTTCATGAAGAAAAGACTACCGAATCTTGCAGAATCAAGGATCCGGTGTCAACTTGCAATCAACACTAAGAGGTATGATTATGCTCAAGATTTCAAATTTGGTAAAAGATTATGAGGTGCGTTCCGAAAACATAAGAGTATTGGACCATATCGACCTCACAGTGGAGGATGGAGAAATCCTCGGGATTACAGGCCGGAGCGGGAGCGGAAAATCGACGCTTCTTCGCATCATACGCGGGGTAGAACCTTTTCAAGAAGGGACTGTGGAAATAGACGGGGAAATTGTAACCCCCGATTCCGGGATTGAAGGGGAAAAATTCCTGAAAAGCGTGACTGCAATACACCTCCAGCGGAATTTCGGGCTATGGAACGGGCCTGCAATTGAAAATATAATAAGAAAACTAAATTACCTTAGAACAGGGCATGAAGCTCTTCCACAGAGTGAACTCATGCCGCACAGTGTATCTAATGATTACGACGACCTCTTCGAAGAGGCAATGGAATATCTGAAACTTGTGGGCCTGGAACACAAAGCTCTTCATTCCACCAACCTCCTGAGCGGAGGGGAAAAACAGAGACTTATAATGGCAAGGCAGCTTGCTGCAAAGCCCAGGGTCCTTCTTCTAGATGAACCCGTTACAATGACCGGGCCTGATACGAAGCAGGAAGTGCTTGATGTAATAAAAAACCTGAAAGATAAATTAAACATACCGATCATAGTAGTTTCTCACCTTCCGGAGATTCATGCTTATCTTGCTGACAGGTTGATTTTCCTTGAAAATGGAAAAATAGCAGCCGAAGGGAAACCTTCCTGGGTGCTTAAAAATTTCCTTAAAGATATGAAACCGAGGGAAGAGCTTACAGAGCCTGAAAATAAGGAGATTTGTATCAAAGTAAGGGATATTTCAAAACGCTATTCCATTATCCGGATGGGAGAAGTTCTGAATATTAAAAATTTCTCTCTCGACGTCTACAAGGGAGAGATTCTGGCTTTTATAGGTTCTTCCGGGGCAGGAAAAACAACAATTATGAAGCTCATGGAAGGGCTTGTCAAGCCAAAGAGCGGGACTGTTGAGTACCTCTGTAATGGAGAATGGGTAGATGTTATCGAGTATAGCAAGAAGCGCATGGAACTCCGGCGGATTATGAGTATCATGAATCAGGAATTCTCAATGTCAGTTAACTCCACAGTCAGGGACCAGATTCGATTCAGGTTAAGTATCAAAAAGAAAGGTGCAATCGAATACGCAAGGAACAAAGCCACGGAAATGGGGCTATCGGACGAGACCCTTGATACTGTGTATCGGCTGCCAGATATGCCTGAAGAGGAGAAAACGACGGCATTGCAGGAGCTGAATCTTAATGACTCTATTTATTCCGAGCTTTTCCCCGTAGTTCCGGTAACTGACGTTGATACCTATGCAAAACCCGTCTTTGAAGCCCTTGACCTGCCAATGGAAGTCCTTGACAAAACTCCTTACCAGATCAGTGGAGGCGAGCATGTTCGGGCTTTCATTGCCCTGAGCCTTTCGACCTCCCCCGAGTACCTAATGCTTGACGAACCTTTCGGTGACCTTGATCCGGTAACCCTCAGGGATGTCACAAACTCCTTAAAAAGGATCAATGAGCGTTTCGGCACGACCATTGTGCTTGTGAGTCACCACATGGATTTCGTCCGGGAAGTTGCCCATAGGGCTATACTGATCGAAAACGGAGCCATTCTAATGGACGGAAACACAGATGAGGTCTGCCAGGAACTGACCAACAGGAGCAATGCTCCTTATCTGGAGCACGGTCTGGAATACCTGGTAGAAGGTAGCCCGGGAATTGACTAAAATAGCTAAGAAGTTTATAGGAGGGTAAAATATTCTCTCCTCTTCTTTAGTTAATTACAGGATGTTACAGGTTTACTGATCTACTAACCTTTAAATTTTTCTCATTTATTCCTGGTCATCCACAACGCTTGCAGTTTCTTTTTACTTTTTGCAGCCTTTCTCAATCGGCCCTACCTTCCTCAGACTGCCGGTCCCATTCCTCGTTTCCGAATTTTATATACAGGCTTGGAGGCACGATTTGTTTTTCGAGTTCTTTAATTGTTTTTTCCGAGAGCATCCGATATTCAACAATCTCTTTTCCGGCGTACCTGAGCAATTTTTTGTACTTCCCCAGCAGAGGCTTTAGCATGATATTGTCCTTGCCTCTGAAAATCTCCCCTTCTCCTCTGTATATTTCGGCAATAAGTTCGGTGTGAAAAGTTCTTGCCAGCCTCCTGAAAAAAAGGCTTTCGACCTCAAAATTTGTCTGGCCCGGCAGCCCGGCGTTAGAAATCACGACTATTTTCGGACATTTCTCATAGCGCTTTGCGTGCCTGTACTCACCATTCTCATCTTCCTCAAAATGAGGCAAAAGGATAGGAGAGAGTCGATCTATGAAGTTTTTCATTACAGCCGGAACATTGTCAAAGTACACAGGGCATGCAAAAACCGCAATATCCGAGTCAAGGAATCTGGGAAGAAGGTCGTCCATATCATCATGGATACTGCATTTTCCAGGCGTCTTGAGCCAGCATTCAAACTTTCCCTTGCAGTACCTTATGTTCTTCTCAGCAAGGATAACATTCTCGGTTTCTGCACC
>MDTP02000064.1 GCA_001714685.2 Methanosarcina sp. Ant1
ATATATTTGATGAAAATACCTCTAAAAATTGGAGGATTTTTATGAAGTGCAAAATTTTGCGCTGAAATCTTTACGATAGGTAACTATTAGCTACTTTTACGACTCTATCTTATTAAGGGCAAAAACATCCCTATTTTCCAGTACGAAAAGATTTCTTGTTTAAATGTGTAAGAAGGTTATACCGAAAATTGGCTAGTTACTACTGATTTTAACTGCTAGGACTTTATAATTATAATATAGATTAAAGTTTAAGGAATAAAATAAACAACGTCCTGTATATGCATCTCGTATAAAGGCTACATCTGTAATAATGTAGAGAAATAATGTAGAGAATGTCAAATACCTTGCTTTGCGAGAATCTTTATAAATAGAGGCCTTAAGATTTTCATATTTTTTAAGGGGCAACATCCTGGTTATTAAGGTGAAGGACTTCGTGGTCTTCGATGTATCATGAGTTGGTATATTTCTTAATTACAGATACTCCTTTCCATTAATTCAATTTGTCCAATTTTATCTTCTCCCCATTTTTGTTCTGCTTCCTCACTCCATCTGAGTTTACATTCTCCAATCATAGATTTTGGGATTGCAAAAATGTTTGCTCTTGCGTTTAGAGTACACTTTAACCATTTGTATTGGTTTCCTTCAGCATCATATACCATGTAGTAATCAAGTTTAAACGCGCTCGGTATCTCGGAGGAATCATAGTAAACTTCTTTTAGCCCTTCTTTTGGCTCTTTTCTTGATCTTCGCTTTCTTTTTTCGATCTCAATTTCTTTCTTTCTTATGTTTTCCAGATGCCATAAACAACTATCAACTTCACTTTTAAATACAATCATATGCCATTTTAGAGAATGTGAATACTGTTTTCTTAGAAGTCTATGTAATTCGGCGATTATATCAAAGTCATTTGTTGTATTTTCAATTTTTGCCATAATTTCTTTCATTCTGGCCAGATTTGCTTTCTGTCTTTCTTCACTAGTTGCCATAGTTATCAACACAACTCACTAATGTTTATTTTATTGTGTATATACAGAGATTATATTTTAAACCTTCGTATTAGTAAAGAATAGGGAGTGAAAATAGCCCAAAGAAGAGACAATAGAATAGAAAATCTGGAGGTTTTTAATTTAAAACTCTGCGTTAAACTATTGATAAAATTATAAAGATTTTTAACTCGAAAAAGAAAATTAAAATTACACAGTTTTCACTATATCTTAACCAGTTTGTATTAATATTTCAATTTAGAAGGTCCAATAAAACATAAAAATGCCTGAATTATAGATGGCGATTTTAATATTAGAAAGGGATTAAATGTTCGCCTTCTATTCAGTGATAAAGGATTGTCTTTTAGAGCTGCAGTATCCTGTGAAGCAACTCGACATCAGGGTCTAGCTTATATGGTACGAGCGACGCTTTTCGGAGGATAAAAAAGTTAGGAGAATCGCATCTGAGATGGAAAAAGATGATTACAGAAAAATAAAGAGGAGGAGAACTTATCCTCTTAATAAAAAGAGTTTTTTGTTTTATTTTGACCTATAAGATCGTTTCATTTCATTTTAACCTATAAGATCATTGAGATCAAGCTCAAACCCAACAACTGTATATCCGAGCGCGAAATTGCTTATTACTTCCGGATGGAGTTCTCCAAATACCCCGAATTTCTTGCCTTTGAGATATACGTCTGCCCGCCTACCTTCGAGGAATGCAGGGTCTTCGGACTCTTTTACTTCATAGGGGAGCATCATTTCCCTCATCAGGGCATCTACAACCTCATAGATCTCAGTAAAGTTTGCCTGCGGGTGAATCGAAACAGCAGATACATGCTGGCCGGTCTTTTCATTGCTTACAACCTCACCGAACTCAAAGATCTTCTGGGGAAGTTCTCTGTGCTGGTTTAAGGCCAGGATTTCAAGAAGGTTAGGAAGCAAAGTTGCCCTGAGCATTGTCTGGTCTTCGCTGATCGGGTGAAGCACATACGTAATATCATCTGTTTTTGGCCTGCGCATATTCTCGAAGTTTATTTTTTCGCTTGTAAGTGTAAAAGGCATTACCTCATAGTAACCCAGGCCAACCATTATCTCGTTTACAGGAGAACGCAATAGAGAAATCGGATGAGACTTTCCTGCTGTATAGGTCTCAGGAATTTTTACTTTGATATTTTCATAACCATAGCCTTTGGCAATATCTTCTACAAGGTCATAATTATGGAGGATATCTGCTCTGTAGGCTGGCACTTTTACCTCAACTGTCTCCTCGTCAAGGGCTTTCGCTCCAAAACGCATCCTTTCAAGCTGTTTAACAACTTCTTCTACGGAAAGTTCCATACCAAGCAGGGACTTTACTTCAGTTTTCGTAAGGAACCTGGTTTTTGGCTCGAGATCAGGCAGAATAAGTTCTTCGCCATTTGGCCTGAAGACCCTTACAAATTCTATCTGTCCGCCACGCTCGGCAAGGGCTGTGACAACAATGTTTAGAGTCGTATATACAGCTTCTCCAAGCCCTGTTACATCGATAAAGAGATCAGTCGTGTTTTCGGTCACACTTGTAAGTGTCCCGTTAATAATGGGCGGGAAGGACAGCACATTGTCATTTGCGTCCAGGATTATCGGGTATTTTTCAAAACCCCTTACGAGATGGGCAAACCTTTTGCCTTTGGGATGCTTTTCCAGGATTTCGGTCATACTCATCTTTTCAGTGTAATCAAGAGGCACGAACTCGAAATTAGGGTCAACTGCCATATAGCGGAAAGGTGGCTTCACGTTTGAGAGATCATGAACTCCTACAGAAACTTTTTTCCTGTTTCTCCCAAGCCCCCAGTGCAGGTCTTCCTGAAGGTCCATAAGGGATTTTATGGAAGAGGATGTGAACTTTACGCCCCTGACAACCGCGCACCCAAGGAAGGGCCTGATTCTCAGGATATCCTCGCTGACAGAGATCGAAACCTTGTAAGGCTTCACCTCATATTCGGAAAGTCCGATCTCAAGGTCCAGGAAACCCCGCATTGCCCTGGCTGCTCCTTCCACACTATAAAGGTCAGGCCTGTCAGGGAAGAACTCTATATCAATAGATTCGTCTTCAACCCTTTCAATATCAGCCCCTATCATGGGCACCCTTTTTATGATGATTTCCTTATCTGTTCCTGTGAGCTTTTCGAGGTCATCGTACTGCAAGGTAATTACTGGCATTGGGAATTCATCTCGTCTGTTGCTAGCTAACTTAACTCCAAAAATACCAACTTAAGATTTAATGCTTTTGTTTCAGGAAGTGTTCGAAATATTCTGGAAGAATATATTGTAGGTAAAAAGAGCAAGCCTTAATAAATAAAAAAAGCGCTCTTCTCTCAAATCAGGAGGCAGCCAGAGAATGATGATAGCAGGAATCGATGAAGCCGGAAAAGGACCTGTAATCGGGCCCATGTGCATAGGAGGCGTAAAAATTGAGGAGTCTAAGGGCCATATCCTCAAGGTGCTAGGTGTTGCTGATTCCAAGAAATTGACGCCGAGAAAAAGAGAACAGCTTGCAACCCAGATCAAAAAGCATGCAGAAGGCTTTTTCGTTCTTGAGGTCAGCCCCTCTCAGATTGATGAACTCCGGAAGATCATGAGCATGAACGAAATAATGGTGGTCTGCTTTGCTAAAGTGCTTGAGCAGCTAAAGCCTGATCTGGTGTATGTGGACGCCGCCGACGTTAAAGCTGAACGTTTTGCCGAAAATCTTCGCAGGCAGTATGCAAAAACCAGTCCTGTTCACTCAAAGGAAATAGAAATCATCTCCATGCACCAGGCAGATGCAATCTATCCCACGGTTTCAGCAGCCTCCATCATTGCAAAGGTACGCAGGGATGAGTTGATCGAAGAGCTCAAAAAAGAGTGGGGCATGGATTTTGGGAGCGGATACCCCTCTGATCCTAAGACAAAGGAATTTCTGCTGAAATGGGGAAAAGAACACAATGGGGAGTTTCCAAGCATTGTCAGGCAGTCCTGGCAGACTGTAGAAAATATCAGGGAAGAACTAAAAAAAGCCGAAAAGAAGTGAAAAATGGGAAAATAATAAGCTGAAAAAAAGTGAAAAATCAAGAAATAACAAAAGAAAAACTACAGAATAAACAGATATTCAGAAGAGAAATATTCCGAAAAATGGAAAAGATCCTGGAAAAGGATCTTATCAATAAGACATTTACAATAAAGGTTTTCTCACTTACCTACCAATCGCCTCATATCGTTTTCCTCATAAATTGAGATATCAGGGATTGCAAATAATGCTCTCCTTGATATTTAGTAACAGGTGGCAATTTATTTATGGAATTTGATTTGATAGATTATTTACATACTGTTATTGCCACTCATGTTTTCTGATGTATTACCACTCATATTTTCTGAGGTATTAATACTTATATTTACTGAAGTATTGCCTGAGAAAAGAGGCATGTAGTCTATGCTTTCGGTTGTCTGGTTAATAACGTATGGAGTATCGCCTACGCCGTTTCCGTCAGCGTCTTGTCCGGTATAGTTACTCCAGAAGTTACCTTTTGAATCGCTGTTCCATATGTTTTTTCCCTCGTCAACTGCATTAAGGAAGTTGGAAAATTTGTTCTCATAGATGGCGTTATCAGCTGACTCTGTGAAGTACACACCAACATCATTCAGGTACAGGCTATTATTGATCATATAGTTGGATTTTGCTCCCTGACCAAGAATCCCATATACGTTTCTCATAATAAAGTTATAAGTAAATGTATTTCCCTGAGACATTCCTAGGAGAACTCCTATCATATTTGAGTCCGCGGCATTATTAACAAGGGTATTATTCACGGAATTATTCAGCAAGATTCCATTACTATTTGTCGTCACCGTGTTATTGGACAGAACATTATCGTTAGAGTTAACAAGGGCAATTCCGTCCTTCCCAAGGCTTACGAGGTTGTTGTCAAGGTAGTTGCTTTTCGAACCATTGATAGAAATACCTATGTCATTAAGTACTAAGGCATTGTTGCTCAACGAACAATTCTCCACTCCTTTAAGATTAATTCCGATCTCATCTCGTTCCGTTCCGGAAGGGCCTCCTATTATATAGAAGCCTTTTATATTCACATTGTTTGAGTAGATGTCAAAGACATCATTTTCCGAACCAGCGCCTATGACATATGTACGGTTAGTCTGGTTGGCTGAGAGAGTGGGATTTGAGAGAATTGTGAGTTCTTTATCCACTGCTACATTTTCCTGATACACTCCAGGGTTCACAAGGATCGTATCCCCGTTTTGTGCATTATTGACAGCTTCCTGGATCGAACTATAGTTGCCTCCTCCATTACTATCTACAGTAATAGCTGTAGCACCTGCCGGGGTTAATGTTGCCCCAAGCACAAAGAGGAAAATTATACAAATATTTTGAATAGATTGCCTTTTCATAAACAAATACTCCCCTTAATTAATTAAGTTATATAGACAGGAAAAAATAAATACTGTCTTTATACTAACTCATAGGAATAATAATTCGAGATAATAAAAAGATTTTGAAATATATATTCTGAAAAATAAACCTGAACTCTTTTTTTTCTGCTTCATCTATCTATCTGCCAGCTACCGGAAAAACAATTCAGTTGGAGAAACCGGAAACCTGAAAACCTGTGAAATTGCCTGAAAAATAATTAAAGGTATGGAGAAAAAAAGAGAGGTAGAAAAAAGAGATTAATATAAAAAAGTAATGAATAAATTGCCAAAACTAGAATGATATAATTATTACCTTAATATGACAGATTCTACTAATTAGTACAGTATTTTCTTAAGAAAAAAGCATTGCATCGGCGCAGAATCTTTCGGAAAAATGAAAAATGTCAAAAATCAAAAAACACAAGATAGAACTTTGAATTGTATGAAGAAAACATAAGCATGAAGCCCATTTATACATTATAAAATGTATGCTTCTGTCAAATTCGGGTTATTAAAAAATAAAAAAAGCTTGAAAAGAAAAAATCGAAAAAGAAATGCTGATCTATTGTTGCCAACTTTGTATTGCCGGAAATATTGCTGAGAAATTATCGATCGAAGTAGGCAAGTGGTCTATACTTTTTGTTGTCTGATTGACAACGTAAGGAGTGCCTACGATACCATTCCCATCAGCAGCTGTTCCGGTAAAATTGTTCCACGAATTACCTTCTGAACTGCTGTTCCAGATGTTATTTCCTTCATCCATGGCGTTAGGTCGTCCACTGATATAGGGTTGGTGTTTTAGGGGGAAATATCTAAAGCTCCTCTTGATGGCGTTTTATGTTATTGCGACACGATAGTTCTAAAAACTCCAAAGTCACGAGAAAAGAATGAGGGTAGACGTTATTTTGATTATTGTGGAATAACAACAACTGAATACAAATGGACGACCAGGAAATTCGGAGGTGATGTGTTCTAATGTTTCTATTCCATCATATGTATTTATGTGTAAATATAGATTTAACCGAGTTTCTTTAATTTTTCTAATGTCCTTTTCACACCTACCTTCGGATTAAGTTTCAATGCGATTTCAAAATGTTCAATTGCCTCAACGTTGTTTCCATGTAAAAGGAGAATTTCACCTAAAACCCTATGAATTTTTGATTTATTATCTCTATCAGAAAATCTTTGTAATCCTTTTTTTAGAGGAGTTATAAGTGAATCATATTCTCGGGGATCTGTATTTGCAGCAGAAAGCTCTCCTTTCAATTCTTTAATAGCTTCAAGGAATTCAATATCGTTTCCAACATTGATGCAATCATGTCTATAGAATTTAGAATCAATGAAAGTCCCTTCAAAAGTGTAACGGTAAGCTCTATTTTTATTATGTATCAGATACATGACCTTTTTTTTAGTATCAAAGCGGTAGCTTTCTGCCCAATTAAGCTCAGGTCCGATCGTTTCAGGCAATTTTTTCCATAACAATTTTCTTTTCTTTACATCAAAGAAAAATAGTTTACAGCTATCCGACTTATTGGTACTTTCTAAAGCCTGGCAAGCAGCAAAATGCCCGTCATCTGAAATGCCAGTATAACCAAGATTTGCCTTACATCTTTGCCTGATCAGAGTTTCTCCGTCTGCATTAATTATATTGAATACCCAATACATGCCCTTAGAAGTCCAATCATTTAGAATAAATACTCCCGAGTTTGAAACCATCCCATTATTAGGGTGTCTCATTTTAGCTTGAAGTTTTACCTTCCCGTTTTCGAGTAAAATGTATTTCCCTTTTTCATTTAGATCGTCCCATACCAAAATAAATTTGCCGTTTGGTGATCTATTATATTCCCCTGTAAAATCACCTATTGATAGAAGGTGGCCATTTATCGAATAATTTGATCTAGGCGAGTTTCCAAAATGCTCTGTTTTATTTTTCAAAAAGTCAAATATACCCATATTATAAACACCAAACAAAATGTATTTCTCACTCTATTATTACTCACCGTATAAATTATTATGATATTGGTTTTTTAAGAGGCATCAATCTCGAGGGCCTGGAAAGGCATTTTTTTGCAACTACTCACAGCCTTAAAAGCGAGTTCAAATTCCGAAGAGAAATACAGTGTTGTCCCTATCTGGGTTTTCAGGAATTTACCCATACCTCCAAACTGTAGATCCTTCTCAGAAAAGCAGACGGAAAATTACTGTGCTCCTGGTTTCAGGAATTATACACATTTTTTACATATTTTTCCCGGTCTTCCGGAAATATATGGTGCAAAAATTTCCAGTCATAGCCAAAGTTAAACGTCTCTTTTACTTCATGCAGGTCGCCGAGGAGATCAGCGATAATAAACCTGCACCCGACTCCCCGTTTTTGTGCATTTTCAGTAGCGATCTTTATTGCTGTAGGAGAACTATCGACACCGATTACCTCAAATCCCTGGTCTGCCAGGTATATAGCAAGTTGCCGGCGCCGCAACCGAGATCAATGGTCCTGCAGGAACGGACTTTTCCATTTTGAACCAGCCCAAAAAGCGAATCCTGGGGTGTCTCGCTATTCCATGGAATTTTATCAAGCGGTACTTTCTGGTAAAGCACAAAAAACGCACAGCTACTAATGAAAAACTTATCTCAAGGCTCGGTATCACTTCAGGCTGGCGGAATCTATGCCTAAGGCCATAAGAAGGACAACTATATAATAAACCCGAGAAATCTTCTAGCAATCTCGTCAAAAGGTTTCTTGCTGTTGCGGTGTAAAAATGGACTTATTCGGTTGAACTAAGAAACCGATAGCATTAAACGTCTAACTGTCTAAAATGTAAATTTAACTGTATGTCTGTTGAACTTGATTTTATGCATCAAGTGCATATGTCATAATTAATTTACTTCTTTGCATCCTCTACTTCTTCCATTACGCAAACGTATTCCTGAAAAACGGATGGGAGGTCAATGGTAGTCAGCAGATCTACAATCCCGAGAGCTGCAATAACTTTCCCGTCCTTTGCGCGAATGGGAGCAACAACCACAGATTTTCCCCTGTACATACCTTCAGTTGGAACTGCATGGACAACTTTGTTGATCTTCAATACTTCTTCGAGCACAGGTCCTGTGTAGTCCCTGTCAAGAATTTCCCCTTTTTCAAGGCGAAGCCCTTTTCGTTTGAGACTGCGAATGGTTGTAGGAAGCCCAATAAGCGAGTGTACTGCGACTGCTATTGCTTCAAGGTCTTCAGGCCCTGAGTCTTCTGATATAGATAGGGAAATAATGTTTTCACCCCGTAAATTACTGGCAACCGGCATAGGCAAAAAGCCAGGATTTTCTGAAATAAAAACTGGATACCACCTTCCGGCTATATTTAAAATATGTTTTTTCAAAGAATATATAATCACTTCTTATTCGACTCAATTCCATAATCCAGTGATTTCACTATTTTCTTTTCACTTGATCATGACTTTCCTCAAATTAGTTTCATCAGTATGTTAAATTCATATTCCAGCTTCACCTTAAGTGCCAAAATCCAGTGATGAACATAAAATTAAAAATCATTAGATTTTGTAATTGCTTACAATCCTTGTGATTATACTTATTTGTTGAAGTCTTTATATATCGAATGTTAATTTTGATTAGAGATTGAATTCTTCTTACGAATTCAGATTTTCAATCAAGAAATGCAAAAATCACTGGATTTGGCATGAAAGTACATGAGGATATCTCCCTCATGTGCTCTCTCCTTCCTCTTTTCCCATGATTGCTATTATTCCACTAATTATTTTTATGCGCTCATCAACCGAAAAGATCTCAGTTTCAACAATCTTCCTCTTTTGAATTTCTCCCTTTTGATACCCCGTTTCATCTTCGTACATCTCATCATTTGTAATAAGATGCCATATTATTGTTGCAATTTTCCTTGCCAGTGCAATAATTGCCTTTGAATGTCCAATTGATTTCTTTTTCCTGTTAAAAAACTCTTTTAACTTGCTATTTTTCTTTCTTGCTGCTGCTTGAGCAATCTGTGTTAGAATCCACCTTGCTTCCTTAGATCCTCTCTTTGTAATTCTGCCGTTATAGAATTTATCCGCTGATTGGTATACATTCGGAACTACTCCAAGCCATGAAGCAAGCTTATCTCCAGAGGAAAAATCCTTGAAATTCTCTATTTCAGCAATTAGAGTTGCTGCACCAAGTTCCCCAATTCGATGAACTGACATTAAAATTTCCATTTCCCGCTTATGCTCTCCATAAGCATAATTGAAAATTTCCCTCTCCAAAGATTTAACTTCGTCGTCAAGATGCTTTATAAGATCCAGGCAGACCTGAAGCCTGACTGCAGCACTTTGAGATATTTCTCTGTCCAGAATCTCTCTTATCAGAATACCTTTTTTACGAACATTTGGGGAAAAGCTTTCTATGATCTGGTCAGTACTCTTACCTGAAGTAATTCCTGATAAAATTGATATACCATTCTTGCCAAAAATATCTGCCAGCACATCATTTAGATTAAACATTTCAGGTGCGAGAATAGCATGAGCCTCATTTTTTATATCCGTTCTTTTTTGCACAAGTTTGTGACGAAGCCGAACATATGAACGAAATTCTCTATGATCTTTTGGGAAAACTCTTGATGGCTGAATCATCTTATTCAATGCAAGTTGTGCAATGACTTCTGAATCTATCTTATCTGTTTTTTGTGTGTAAACGCCTTCATATCTCGCGCATTTCCAATTATAACAGGTAGATGCTTTATCACTGAATCATAAATAGGAACCCAGAAGTCACTTGTTGATTCACATGTAACAACATCACATTTTTCAGATATAACCCAATTCTTAAGGGCTAAAATTCCATCATCATCTCTAGCGAAACGTTGTTGTTGTTTTTCACCGGATATACTGAGGATTGTAGCGATGAAAAAATGTTTGTGAATGTCTAAACCACAAGATTTGTTTACGATTTCTGACAATTTAGATCACCCAATTTGTTTGGGCAGTGGAATTGACTCAAAGGCAATTTGGCATCCGTGATCAAAGTCACATTTGAGCCTTCGATGGCAATTCACTGATTAGTTTTGGTACGGTTTTTAAAAACCAAAATAATTACAACCTTCCTGACCAAGGTAATGATGAAATCAATAGTCAAAAAAGGTAAGGTGAAAAGTACTTTCATTTATTTGAGCCTGTTATTCGAAGAATTTCATGTTCGTTTTCTGGGTTTTTGATTGATCGCAGTCACTTAATTTGGAAAACAATAACTATTTTTGACTCTCCCAGAAGATATTAAAAGTTTCTAATAAGGCAAATCCCCAATCCGATTTAATCCGTTAAATTTGAGATGGGATTGGTAGAAAGGAGGGGATGGAAGAGAGAAGCTGATTAATACTGAGAATCGGCCCCTTGAGGCTCAGAGACTCATGTATCGTAAAGTAAGACGTCAACGAGGTATCATTTGTTAGCTGCGAAAGGATCAGATAATCCTTCTTTAAGCCCAGTAAAACAGGAAGTTTTCTAAAGCAATCTTAATAAGACCTGAAAACTGGGAATCCTTTGAAGGTTAAACGGATCCCTGGACATGAGATTGAAACCTAAGATAAAAATATTGTTTTTCAAAGGTGTAAGCTGATAAAGGAGTTGTATCTATGACCCATCATAACGAGGAAAAGAAGGCAGAACCGAAGAAAGAAGAAGAAGCTCACGTTGAACCCATACACCCCTCTGAAAAAAGGGGAGGGAAAAAGAAAGGCATTTTGGACACTTGTAAGTAAGTAGGCTCCTATTTGATATGGGGGTGAGTCCTTGATTAAATCTAAAAAAACGAGCATCCCCTTTTTTGGAAAACGTTAAGAGATATTCTCGTGCTTACGTTTCCCAGTAACTCGCCCCCCGAAGTGATTCAAACCAAATATCCAGGATTTAAACGGAAATTTGCTTTGTATAAATTTTTAAAGGATTTCCAAAGTCAAAAAAGTTTGGAAAGGAAATCCCTGCTTATGGAAGAAATTATTTAAGTGGTATCCTCATCGTCCTTTTCATCAAACTCCTTGTAACTGTCGCTTCCTACCATTGCAGCCGCGATGGAATCAATCCCATCAAGCCATTCCGCAACAATGCCATAGGGAAGTTCGGCCATAATCTCTTCAGGCAAGCTTTTCCCTTTGAGCACGATTGCACCGCATTGTGCAGTATAATCAAGGGCAAGTTCAAGGTCGTCCGAGGCTTCAGCCTCAACAGCTACTTTTATAAGTTCCTCGATATTTGCTCCTTCGTCATAGTCACCCATAATATAGCATTCAAAGGCGATAAACACCCCCATGAGAGAGGTCTGGATCGAATCGATCATAAGATCGACATCTTCGGAAATTGGTTCGACCTCGGAAAGTACTATGTCCCTGATCTCCCCTGTGATTTGTAGAGCCTTTTCTCTGGAAAGCATACCTTTGTCAAAACGTGCAGTCACTTTCAGGCATGCAAGGATAACATCATCAACCATATTGACGAATATGGCACTTTCTTTTCCGGCTTCTTCTTCCGGTTCCTTTATTTGGAAACCGCTTTCTTTTGCCCTTCCGAGCCAGTTTTCCCAGCGCTTTTGGGTGTAAAACTCATAGGGGACCTGGTTCATTTCCTGTTCAGGCACTTATAACACCGCTTCAACCTTTTTTATTTATTAATAATCAATCCTAATATTACTAAAATGTGTTCGTTTACATTTACCAGGCCAATTTCACCTTTTTCAGGGAATGGCCGGCTTCACACTTGGAGTCAGGGCTTTCGAGCACCTCTACAATTTTACATTTATCTCCTCTTGAAAGTCCTTCAGGATGGCAAATCTCATATGTTTCGCACTCCTTTTTACCGCACCTTGGGGGTTCGTACATGGTTTTCGCCCCGTCGACTGCTTTTCTTGATTCCATTGTGGTCAGAATAGGAGCCTTGCGCACGTCAACGGCAAGTACGCCACTGTCGTGCAGGAAACATTCATGGATGTCATTGCTCCTGACTCCCTCGACCCTGTACCTGCGTCCGGGTTCAAGGTTCAGGCAGGTATTTTTTAGCCGGCATTTCTTGCATTCAGGCATCTCACCTTTAAATATGAACTCCAGCCCTTCCCTTGCAAGCCGTGATCCGATAAGTGTTATTTTAATATCGCTTTCTGTCATAATAGCTCTTCCATTTAATTGTTTTCGGGCCTTCATCCGGATTATAATGTTTGCCTGGAAATTATCCCGAAATAATTTGAGATTCAATATTGGAATCAATTTGAAATAATTTCTAATTGGACATTCAGTGACTCAGGATTAACCGAACCCATTTTAACCGGGTATGAGTAACGAAATTTATAAATCTAAACTTAATTCCAGCCTTAATCACCGGACCCTAAACAGGGACTGATTTTTTTGCTTCAGCCTGAATAAGAACAACTTTTCAACTTATGACCTTTGTGATTCTTGCAACTTTCTCGGCAGCCGATGGAGTAAGCCCGTTCCCTAGAATTGTATAACGTTCCGGACGGATGCTATGTGCATGTAACAGGGCTTCAACTATATATTTATCTTCTATGCCCAGATCTTCTGCAGTTGTCGGAGCCCCTATCTTTTTTAAGGCGTCCCTTATCTCCTGCCAGTTCCCCCCATGAAGGTACATCATCATAATTGTGCCAACTCCACACTGCTCACCATGGAGCGCGTGTTTCGGGGCTATCCTATCAAGAGCATGGCTAAACATATGTTCCGATCCGGAAGCAGGTCTTGAAGAGCCTGCAATACTCATTGCAACGCCGTTAGAGACCAGAGCCTTCACTACAAGCCTTGCCGATGTCTCATGCTCTGGCTTAATCGAATCTGCATACTCTATAATCACTCGAGCAGCCATGCGAGAAAGGGCTGCAGCGTATTCTCCAAAATACTCGTTTCTCAGTCTGCTTGCAAATTCCCAGTCCAGAACTGCCGTGTAATTGGAAATTATATCTCCACAACCCGCTGCAAGGAAACGGAAAGGAGCTGCGGAAATAATTTCTGTGTCTGCAATGACTGCAATTGGAGCCTGCGCTTTTACAGAAGTACTTTTCCCGTTGTCCACAATTGAGGCGTGGGAAGACGCAATGCCGTCATGAGAAGCTGCAGTCGGAATGCTGATAAAGGGAAGTTCAAGCCGGGTTGATGCAAGTTTTGCAAGGTCAATAGACCTGCCGCTTCCTACCCCGAGAAGGAAATTAGCCTCTATTTCGAGAACCTTCTCCATGACCTTTTCAACCTCCTTCATGGTAGCTTCGCACGTCAGAATTGTCTCCGCATTGCTGCCCATGCTGCGGAGGATGTCACAAACTCTCTTGCCTGCAACATCCCATGTGGTACTGCCGGTTACGATCAGCGCGTTTCCTTTCAAATTCAGATCTCTGCAGACATCTCCAACTTCATTAAGCACTCCGTGCCCGACAAGCACATCTCTTGGAAGCTGCATCCATTTTGCGCTGTTTTTGTTTATAGTCAATTTCATACCCGCATCAATATTCGATCGTGATAAATGACAAATTATGTTTTATAAACCCGAATATACGTTAGAGATCACACGTAATCCAGATGTTACAGTCATTTGCTTACTGGGAGATTAACATATATCAATCTTTATAACAGATATCCTGATTACCAGGCTGATACTTATAAAGACATTCGATTACCAGCAAACTACCGCATTTCATGAGACATAATTTAATATGTTAATTTAATTCATTAACTTAATTCATTAACTTAATTCTTGATTAGCTTAAATCTGGCACATGCTTCAAGATTAATTTGTTCAGAGTTCTTTTATTCAGAAGTAATTCAGATTTCACTATTACTTCACTATTAATGCTCACTCCATAAATTATCTGTATTATTAAGTTAGAGGAAGGCCGATAATTATAAAAATATATTAATGATACCATTAGCCTTTACTTGAGATAAAAACTTCCGGAAAGAAATATCTGCCATTATCTGCCATTAAAGCGAACAACACACTGGAGATAGAGTATTACTTTCTTAATTCAAGAAGTTAAGTTCGCTTAGCACAGTAAGTATTAATTGTATTAGGATATTGCCATTTTAAACGAGTGATAAGATGAGTTTTTTAATAGATAAGATTTCACAATTTATTAATACCTATTATCTCGACCCCATACGAACTGATGAAGGATATAACCTTGTAAATACCTTCACGTGGGCAATAGTACTGGGGATTTGCATATTCGGAGTCTTCAGGCTTCTCGAAAAGCTGGAGGTAAAGATCACACCTCGCTTTATTATTTCTGTCCTGCCTTTCGTGCTTGCAGGCTCTTCCCTGCGCGTGATTGAAGATTCCCCTGCAGATATTATTCACCCACCACTCAGCTATTTGTTAATAACCCCTAACATCTACTTTCTAGTGTTTGCAGTAACCATAGGCTGCCTTTGGCTTTCCATCAGGCTACAGAAGACAGGGCTGGTAAAGGATTTTCATCTCATCTTTGCAGGTTTCGGACTCGCATGGTTTTTTGCAAACCTCATCATCCTGCTGCATTTCCAGGAAGTGCTAGCTGGTTACGTCCCTTTATTCGTAATTGGAGCAGGAACAGGACTTACCTTTGCTTTTTACCTGGTAGCCCGTCATTTCAAATCCTCGATATTTACCGATCCCCTGAACCTTTCCATCCTCCTGGCCCATCTGATGGACGCTTCTTCAACGTACATAGGGGTAGACAAACTAGGGTACTATGAAAAACATGTAGTACCCGATTATCTTATCCAGCTTACTGGTACCGCATTGGTTATGTATCCATTGAAACTTATTATCTTCATAGGAGTTCTTTACTTGCTTGACACTCAGTTTGAAGATGATAAACAGTCCTCAAATATGAAAATGCTAATTAAAATGGTTATTTTGATTCTTGGGCTTTCCCCTGCAACCCGGAACACAATCCGAATGATGTTGGGAATCTGAGATAAAACTGGGTGTACAGGTACCTGCATTTTGAATCAATATTAAGCGATAAGAAAATTTGGTGGGGATAAGTATGGAAAGAGAGGGGGATTATGATTTACAGGAGAAAAGAGAAGGAGTGCCAATAGGAACTCCGGAGGGGGAGATGGAAAATAAAGGATATGCTGCAACAGAGAAGGACTTTTCTACCTCGAACACGGAAGCAAAAACCTGGCCGGAGAGCAGAAAAAAATCAAGAAAAGCCGAGTTTACCGGATATATTCGGATTCTCTGGCCTTACCTAATTATCATAGTCTTTGTATTTTTCGGATCTTTACTTACAGGTTATGCCTCAGCAGCAAGTTTCCCTGATATGGCTAATACCATGATGAAAAATTTTAGTTCCCGCTTCGGGCCGCTCCTGACAATGAGCCCTCTTTACATAATGCTTGCGATCTTTCTCAATAATGCCTTCGTAAGCCTGGTTTCCCTGGTACTCGGGCTAGCTTTAGGAGTTTTTCCAATACTATTTATCGCCTCCAACGGATATCTTGTGGGAGTGATCTCGTATATAATAGGCCAGCAAAGAGGCTTTCTCTTTATTCTTCTCGCTCTTCTCCCTCACGGGGTAGTAGAGCTGCCTATGGTATTCCTGTCTGCAAGCATAGGGCTCCGGCTCGGACACCATGTATTTCTCTTCCTTATAGGCAGGCCGACCGAGGTAAAAAGAGAATTCAAGAAGGGGCTCAAGTTTTATTTCATCTGGATCGTGCCTCTTCTTTTCGTTGCAGCAATAATTGAGACTTTTGTTACGCCTCTTATTCTGAGTTTAATTTGAGGGGCTGAAAAATTAGGAGGTAACTGGATAAGAAGCAGATCACCTTTTCTGGTCTATCCTAGCCTACCCTCCATTATATAAATGATTACTTCTATTAGAAAGGGTTTTAATAGGTAAAGCTGTTAATGGAAAAAAATTAGATTCGGGCTTCTATTTCATAAAATGTGGCATTCGTCTCCATGCCTGTACTGTGGGAAATTTTTACTCAAAATCAGGTTTTATTTACTCGAAATTAGGTTTGAAAATCACACATATGCTATCTCATAGAAAAAAACATTTCCAACCAAGGAACATCAGATATGATTGACAGGAAAGAAATTAAGGAAATAGTTGAAGGTTATTATACACAAGCTGATAAGATCAAAGTAGGGACTATAGCCTCCCACTCAGGGCTTGACATTTGCGACGGGGCAGTTGAAGAAGAATTCCGAACTCTCGCAATTTGCCAGGCTGGCAGGGAAAAGACCTACAGCGAATACTTACGGGCCCAGAGAAGCCCTTCTGGAAGAGTAAAACGAGGAGTCGTTGACGAAGCAATTGTTTTTAATAAGTATAGCGACATCCTCCTGCCTGAAAACCAGAAGAAGCTGGTTGATGAGAAAGTGCTCTTTGTTCCTAACCGTTCTTTCACCTCTTACTGCAGTATAGATGAGATAGAAGAAAACTTCAGGGTGCCTCTTGTAGGAAGCAGAAATATCCTTCGGAGCGAAGAACGAAGTGAGCAGCAGAGCTATTACTGGATTCTTGAAAAGGCAGGGCTTCCTTTTCCCGAAAAAATAGAATCCCCGGAGGATATTACCGAGCTGGTAATGGTTAAGCTTCCACATGCAGTAAAGAAACTGGAAAGGGGATTTTTTACCGCTTCAAGCTACAGGGAATACCTGGAGAAATCCGAAGCCCTCATAAAACAGGGGGTTATTACACGGGAAGCACTGGAAAACGCCAGGATAGAGCGTTATGTCATAGGTCCTGTGTTCAACCTTGATATGTTTTACTCTCCAATTGAGCCTGAAATGAGCAAGCTGGAACTTCTGGGAGTTGACTGGCGATTTGAGACCAGCCTTGACGGGCACGTAAGACTACCTGCTCCACAGCAGATGGCCCTGGCCGAACACCAGTTAACCCCTGAATACACGGTCTGTGGACATAACTCTGCAACACTTCGTGAGTCCCTTCTCGAAAAAGTGTTTGAAATGGGGGAAAAGTATGTAAAAGCTACCCAGGAACATTACGCTCCAGGGATTATAGGACCTTTCTGCCTGCAGACCTGTGTGGATAAGGACCTGAACTTTTATATATACGATGTTGCCCCAAGAGTGGGAGGCGGAACCAATGTACACATGTCAATTGGACACTCTTACGGCAATTCACTCTGGAGAAGGCAAATGAGTACAGGCAGAAGGCTAGCCTTTGAGATAAGGCGCGCTCTGGAGCTCGAGAAACTCGATATGATCGTCACATAAATTTATTAAGGCTTTCCGGCATTAGTAGATATGAATTATGCAGGATACCGTAAACTTTAATAGTATCGCCGGAATCTGCAAGATTCATGCTGCGATAAAAAATTTAATGAAGAATTTGCCCAGGTTTCCGATTAAGGAAATCCAGAATCTACTCTGGGGACCGGGGGAGAATTTCGGGCTCATTTTAAGCCCTCATCCAGCAAAAATCCCGCTTTAACTTCTAAGTTGCAGTTTAAATTGCGGATCAGATGAGTTTAGGGTTGGAATCAGCGGACTCACTGGAAAAAAGCAATACAAATTCTTATGCTACAGATTTAGGATAAACATCTGCCTTCTATCAGATTAGCTTCACTTTACTGGAGGAAATTACAACTTGAGTCAGCCTTGTGTTAATATTGGCATGGTAGGCCATGTCGACCATGGAAAAACCACACTTGTTAAAGCCTTATCAGGCGTGTGGACAGATACGCATAGTGAAGAAGTAAAAAGAGGAATTTCTATCAGGTTGGGGTATGCGGACTCCCCATTTATGAAATGTCCTAAGTGCCCTTCGCCTCAGTGCTACACTGTAGAAAAGGTCTGCCCTAACTGCGGAGAAAAGACGGAAGAACACAGGACTGTGTCTTTTGTAGATGCCCCAGGACACGAAACCCTGATGGCAACCATGCTCTCAGGAGCTGCAATTATGGACGGGGCAGTGCTGGTAATTGCCGCAAACGAAGACTGCCCGCAGCCCCAGACAAAGGAGCACCTGATGGCTCTGGATATAATAGGGATTGAAAATATTGTTATAGTGCAGAATAAGATAGACCTTGTATCCAGAGAACGCCTTATTGAGCACTACCACCAGATAAAGGAATTTGTCAAAGGCACTGTCGCTGAGAACGCACCTATAATCCCGATCTCCGCCCAGCAGAATATTAACATCGATATATTGATCGATGCTATGGAAACCCAGATTCCTGCTCCTATCCACAAAGTTGATAAGCCTGCCAGTATGCTGATTGCACGGTCTTTTGATATTAACAGGCCAGGTGCTTCAATCGACGAAATCCGTGGAGGAGTTATAGGAGGTACCCTGACAGAGGGCGTACTTCATCCTGGAGACGAGCTCGAGATAAGGCCCGGAATTAAGATCACAACCGAAGGCAGCACAAAATGGGTTCCCATTCTGACAGTTGTGTCATCTATCTTTGCAGGCGCGACAATGGTAGAAGAAGCAACCCCAGGGGGACTTCTGGCTGTCGGAACTTATCTTGACCCCACCCTCACAAAAGGTGACTCTTTAACTGGACAGATTGCAGGCGCACCAGGTACTCTTCCTGATACCAGACACCAATTTGTCATGGAGTTACACCTGCTAGATAGAGTTGTGGGAGTTACAAGGGAAGAAAAGATTAACGAAATAAAGACCAGTGAACCCCTTATGCTTAACATAGGAACCGCAACGACTGTAGGAGTGGTCACAAGTGCCCGGAAAAATGAAGCACAGGTGGCACTCAAACGCCCAATCAGTGCAGCCATCGGGTCAAGGGTTGCTATCAGCAGGAGAATTGACTCTCGCTGGCGTCTCATCGGAGTAGGGGTAATTAAGAGTTGAAAATCATAATTGATACTAACGGATTCATGATTCCTGTCCAGTTCGGAGTGGATATTTTCGAAGAACTGAAAAGGCTAGGATTTAACGAATTTTTTGTGCCTGAAGCTGTAGTATTCGAGATAGAAAGACTCATAAAGCGGGAAAAAGGTTCGGACAGAACAGCCGCAAAGGTCGCCAGGTCCATGATGAACATGTGCGAACGCATAGCTGTTACAGGGCCTGCGGATGATGTGATTCTCAGGCTGGCAACAGATATGGGAACCGCTGTTCTAACGAACGATATAGTGTTGAAACGCAGGCTTGCCGAAAAAGGGATCCAGATTGTATCCCTGCGTCAGAAAAACAAACTGGACCTTGTATGAAGGCCACCGGATTTTCCGGATAGTATTGCAATTAATTGTGTTTATGGGTGATTAGCAGATGTATAAAATGATGAAACTCGTTGATACTGTTCGTATCCCTCCTACCCTACTAGGGGAACAGGTGATGCCAACTGTTAAAAATGCGTTAAGGGAAAAACTCGAGGGACAGGTGGACAAAAAACTGGGTTCCCTCGTCGCTGTTTGCAAGATCGACGAGATTGGGGAAGGGCACATCCTCGTAGGAGACGGGGCAGTATATTACGATGTGACATTCGAAGCAGTCATGTTTGTGCCTGAGCTCCAGGAAATCATTGAAGGTGAAGTCGTGGAAGCCGTTGGTTTCGGAGTTTTCGTAGGGATGGGGCCGATGGACGGTTTACTTCACGTCAGCCAGATTACTGATGATTTTATGTCATATGATGCCAAGAACGCAAGGCTTATAGCAAAAACCGGAGGCAAGTCCATTGCTGAAGGGGACCATGTAAGAGCCAGAGTTGTTGCAGTAAGCATCAACGAAAGAGAGCCAAAAGAAAGCAAAATTGGACTTACCATGCGCCAGACTGCCCTTGGAAAGCTTCAGTGGATCGAAGAAGCTCGCAAAAAGAAGCAGCCTCACGAAGTCGTTAATGAAGGAACTGCCTGAAAAAAATAAAGATGAGGATTTACAATGGCAGAAAAAGCGTGTAGACACTGCATGAGGGTCCTGGAAGGACAAAACTGCCCTATCTGCGGGACTTCGGATCTTGCAGAAGGATGGAGTGGGCTTGTAATTATTCTGGACGCAGAGCGCTCAGAAATCGCAAAAAAGCTCGGGGTTGACATCCCGGATAGATTTGCCCTGAAGGTGCGCTGAGTTGAGTATTCATATCGAGCTTCCTAAAGAACTTCGCCCACTTATGAAAAAACCCCTGGGTACACTATATGTGGGGAAAGGTAGCGATACCATAGAAAAGTTTGTAGGAGAGCTTGCAAGCTCCACAAAACTTATATCCGTAGGGGATGTTACTACCTTCCACCTGCTCGAGGCCGGGATTATTCCAGACATCTGTATTGTAGACAACCGCACCAAAAGGAAGCCCGTTGCCATACATGTGTCGACCCGGAACATGGACAAGGTCTATGAAGAAGTTTCTGTGGACAACCCTGCAGGGATTATTACTGATGAGTTAATTAAAGCCCTTTGCGAAGCGTTTGCCTCTGAAAAACCTCTCAGGATATTTGTAAGGGGAGAAGAAGATCTGGCAACCCTTCCGGTAATCCTGCTGGCTCCCCTTGGAGCTGTGGTCCTGTACGGACAACCCGATGAAGGTGTTGTTTTTGTGAAGGTCACTGAGGAAAAAAGAAGAGAGATAAGAACCTTATTTGAAAAGCTCATCAGCAAAAATCAGAATTATGAATTGGATAAGATACGGAGAATTTTAGATGGACATAAAGATCCTTAAAGACAAGAAAAATTCACTTTTAAACAGAAGGGAACTGGATTTCGTTGTGAAATATGAAGGTCCTACTCCTTCCAGAAATGACATCAGGAATAAAATTGCTGCAATGTTGAATGCCCCTCTTGAACTGCTGGTAATCCAGAGAATCAAAACAGAATACGGAATGCAGGAATCAAAAGGCTATGCCAAACTCTACGAAGATGCAAACCGCATGAAAGAAGTGGAACTGGAATACGTCCTGAAGAGAAACGCAGTCCCTGGAACAGAAACTGAGGGAGAAGAGGCTTAAGCCTTAACAGAGGTGCATACAAATGACAGTAAAAGACTACTACAAAGTCCAGGGCGACTCCATAACTAGACTCAAACAGTTCTGTCCCAGATGCGGACCCGGGATATTCCTTGCCGATCACAAAAACCGCCTTGCATGCGGAAAGTGCGGCTATACCGAATTCAAGAAATAATCCTTTTTACGAACTAGTCTAACTTATTTTTCAATCCTGACCACAGGAGTTTTCCTGTGGTTCTTTTCGTTCAGGTTCTCCTCGATAGGAGAATTTCTCAAGACTTTTCTTTTGCATAATTCAGTACATTCTGTCCTCTCTTATTCAAGCTTTCCGTAAATCTCTTTAAATCCTTTGACCCTGAAACTCCGGATTTGGACATTCCTGCGTCTAATCTTGATGAATTTACGGAAAAGATTGAAAAAACTGTTCCCCCAGACCCATGAAAGAAAGAGTACAAAAGCTTGGAAAGTTTTGAAGCCGTGAAAAAACATCAAAAAGTTCTCCTCGGGATGTCAGAAAAGCAAATGTATATAAGTTCTATCCTGTATTATCGAAGGCAGTGACAGCAAGCAGAGGAGAAGGACTGAAAGGAGACTGTAAGCCTTGAAAAACACGTTTATTCTTGGAATCGAAGGCACTGCCTGGAACCTTAGTGCCGCAATCGTAAACGAGACCGAGATTATTGCCGAGGTCACAGAGACCTATAAACCCGAAACTGGAGGAATCCATCCCAGGGAAGCTGCCCAGCACCATGCAAAATATGCAGCGAGCGTTATCAAAAAACTCCTTGCAGAAGCAAAAGAAAAAGGAGTTGAAGCTTCAGATATTGACGGGATAGCTTTTTCCCAGGGACCTGGACTAGGGCCATGCTTGAGAACGGTTGCAACAGCAGCCAGAATGCTTTCCCTTTCCCTGGGAGTTCCCCTTATAGGGGTCAACCACTGCATAGCCCATATTGAAATAGGAATCTGGAGAACGCCGGCGAAAGATCCAGTTGTTCTTTATGTAAGCGGAGCCAATTCCCAGGTTATCTCCTATATGGGAGGACGGTACAGGGTTTTTGGGGAGACTCTGGATATAGGACTTGGGAATGCGCTTGATAAATTTGCGCGGGGAGCTGGCTTGCCGCATCCAGGAGGGCCCAAGATTGAGGCATATGCAAAGAATGCAAAAAAGTATATTCCTCTCCCTTACGTGGTGAAAGGAATGGACCTTTCCTTCTCCGGGCTTTCAACGGCTTCCAGCGAAGCTCTGAAAAAAGCTTCTCTTGAAGATGTCTGCTATTCTTATCAGGAAACGGCTTTTGCAATGGTTGTAGAGGTTGCAGAGCGAGCCCTCGCCCACACAGGGAAAAAAGAAGTGCTACTAGCAGGAGGGGTCGGGGCAAACACAAGACTTCGGGAAATGTTAAACGATATGTGCGAAGCCAGGGACGCAAAATTCTACGTGCCCGAAAAACGCTTTATGGGAGACAATGGAACCATGATTGCATATACCGGGCTTCTGATGTATAAGTCAGGAAACACTCTCTCCCTTGAAGACTCCCGTGTAAACCCGAGTTTCAGGACTGACGATGTAAACGTGACCTGGATCAAGGAAGAAGAAATGAAAAAAGTCCCTGAAATTTCCCCTGAAACCTTCCTCAGCATGCCTCCAGGAGAAATGCTGGACAACGGGGCTGAAGCTGTTGTATATCTGGAAGAAGGACATGAAGGAAAGAAATTGCTTGTTAAGGAAAGGGTCCCGAAGGTTTACAGGCATAAAGAGATCGACGAAGTGATCAGGAAAGATAGAAATCGGACAGAAGCCAGACTGATGTCTGAAGCCCGGCGCAGTGGGGTTTCGACGCCGATTATCTATGATGTAGAAGATTTCAAGCTCAAAATGCAGTATATTGAAGGGGTTCCCATAAAATACCTTATCACCCCTGAGATTTCTGAAAAAGTTGGAGAACTTGTCGGAAAACTCCACAGTTCAGGTATAATTCATGGAGACCTGACCACATCAAATCTTCTGCTTGCAGGTGAGAGACTTTATCTCCTGGACTTCGGACTAGCTTATTTCGATAAAGGCCTGGAAGACAGAGGCGTAGATGTCCATGTGCTTTTCCAGACTTTTGAGAGTACTCACAGCGCCCATGAAGCCCTCATCGAGGCTTTCAAAAAAGGGTATCAAAGTACTTTTATAGATTCACAGGATGTTCTCAAGCGCGTTGAAGAGATAAAAAAGAGGGGTCGCTATGCATAAAATAGTCTTTGTTACGGGAAATAAGGGCAAGTTTGCCGAGGTAAGGGATATCCTCAAAACTTTTGGAATCGAAGTAATCCAGGATAAAAATGGCTATCCTGAACTTCAAGAGGATGAGCTTGAGCCTATTGCAGCCTATGGGGCGCAGCATGTTGCAAATAAACTTAACATGCCTGTGATGGTAGACGATTCCGGAATATTCATAAAAGCCTTAAACGGCTTTCCTGGCCCCTACTCCCGTTTTGTTGAAGATAGACTCGGAAACCCGAAAGTACTCAAACTGATGGAAGAAGAAAAAGACAGAACAGCCTACTTTAAGACAGTAATCGGATACTGCGAGCCCGGAAAAGAGCCTCTTGTTTTTCCAGGCATTGTGGAAGGGAAGATAGCATATGAAGAGCGAGGCACAGGCGGTTTTGGGTACGACCCTATCTTCGAGTATGAGGGCATGACCTTCGGGGAACTAGGGGATGCCGAGAAGAACAAGGTTTCCCATCGACGCAGGGCCATTGATAAGTTTCTGGAATGGTTTAATAGTAAGACCTAAAAACCTGCATCCGCAGAAAAACTGCCTGCAAAAGACTAATTACATAACTTCTTCTCTTTTTCCACTTTACTTCATTCTTCCAGCTTGTGCTTGAGCATATCAAGGGATACACTTAGCTGATTCAGACCCAGTTTAAGGGCGACAGTAATGATTTTGGTATTCGAAGTATTACAGAAATGTTTTTTGATTGCAAATAAATCCATTATGCACTGCTGATCCAGGACGAGAGGACTATCAAGCAGATCTTTTGAGGTAGGCTTACCTTTAATTTCAATTTTCCTTGGCTCGGCTTTTGACCCGTTTTCGGATTTTGCAGCTCCTCCTCCGTATTCAGATGCTTCAGGCTTTTGCCCATAGGTATACTCCATTTGCTGAAGGCAGTGAGTAAGGCAAACGTTTTTTAGAAAATCTTCAACTTCCATCTTATTTATAGCTGCATACTTTTTGATTTCCTCAAGCTGCTCTTCCGAAAAAGGTATACAGAGCAAATTTTCGCCGCTTTCTTCGCTTATCCTAAACCCTCCAGGTACTTTCAAGTTTCATTATATCTTTTAGCTTATTTTATTCTTTAATCTGGACAGTACAGATTTGAATCTTTGCTTTATGTAAGCCTGAGTTTTTTCACTAATCTGCCCTTTATTCAAGCTTTCTTTTAACCTTTAATCTCGTATTTATCCTTTAGTCTTTTCTTTGTCCTTCAAGTTTTCCTTTTAGTTTTTGATTATCAAAGGTCATTTGTTTTGACCAAACATAAAATTATTTACAATGTTGTCCTATTAATTCTATATGAGACAGTTTTTCTCCGACACAATGGCTGCAGATACTATCCCGCTAAAACTCGTTGTATATCTCGGGTTACTTGCGGCAGTCTTTATCCTATTGGCTCAGGCCTGGCACACGGCAATTCCAATTCTGGAAGATGCGGCAATCAAAGACCAGGCAGAAACTGCTTCTCTGTCTATTCGTTCAATTCAGGGAGGGTATGCCCGAAACCCTGTAGATACCTACAGTCCTGAAGGGAGTAAGTGTTCCCTTGATTTTTCTTTTCCTGCTTCAGTCAGGTACATCAGCTTTGGAGTAGACCCTGACCCTGAATGCAACGGGCAGCTGAACGACTCTAATTGGACCCTGGAAAACAATACCATTATCTACCAGTATAAAAACGGAGTGAAAAAAAGAGTATTTCTTGAAGGAAAACCGGTCCATTTTGTAAAAGGCGAGCGCAACTCAGAAGGGATATGGACTCCTCTAGAAGATGAGGAGGACAATAAAACAATTTTAGCTCTTGAAAAGACGGGAGTGGTAATAGAGTATCCGGTTTCAGGAGAGTTTTTATTCGAGATGGTTACACGGAATAGCGTAAGATATACTATGTCTTATTTCTGAAGATAGTAAAATCAGGGGCATCGGAATCAAGGATATAGGAATCAAGGGTAAAAATCAGGAGTAAGAGATCAATAACGCTCTTGCAGGCGCTCCATCACAACCTTCAATTTTAAGAGGCAAGCACAGGAAGAAATAGACCCCCGCATCCACGGAACTGAATTCAAGGCATTCCACAATATTTACGTTGCCTGAAAGAAGTATGTGGTGGGCAGGTAGAACTTCAGAATGAAGAATATCCACAGAAAAGTTGTCTATTCCGATGGTTTTGAATCTTTTTTCGACAATCCAAGACGCTGCACTTTCATCAAGGTATGCGGGATCGAACTCCTCTCCCCCAAATTCCTCGTTCTGAGAGTTTATATCTTCTGCGCCTTTTCGTTTTAGGGAAGAATCTTCCGTTTTCAGGAGGAGAATAGAGATATTTTCAGAGACCTCTGTATTCAGGAAGGCTTTCTCAAGAATATCGGCAGTCAGTGCGCCTGTCAGTGAAGAAAAATCGAGAAGAAGTGCTATGCCCATCAGGCTTGCGAGTTCCAGTTTGTCAACAGACAGTCCATTGTTCAGGACATGAGAAGGAGCATCAACATGAGTGCCGGTATGGCTTCCGAAAGTTAATCTGGATACTGCACAGCCTTCCTTTTCAAAGGTACAGACTTTCTCAATTGCAGGTTTCGGGTCTCCTGGAAAGACCCGCGTAAAAAGAGAAATCGGGGTTGTAATGTCTATGATTTTTCCCTTAAATGGATTTTTTTCCACATTAAACACCTTTTTCCACATTAAACGCTTATTTCATATTAAACGCCTTATTCCATATTAAACGCCTTATTCCATATAGATAATTGATCTGTTTGTGCACGCATCTATACACTCCATGCATAGAGTGCATTTTTTCTGGTCGATTTTTGAAAGCTCGTTTTCTTCGTAAATTGCGCCCACGGGACAAACATCCTTACATTTCCCGCACCTTTTGCAGCCGAAAACCACTACGTATCCAGTCTTCTCTGACATCAATGAACCTTTAGTACTTATGATATATTAGTCTCTGGGAAAAATTCCGTTTTCATTAAATTTCCTGATCATGAGTGTAGCGATACCCGGAAACAAGCCTTATATATAAAAAAAGGATATGCAGGTTCAGGTATGGAAAACTTCACTGAAGACAAGACTGGCTCTTTTAGCAGTTACCTTTCAGAAGGTTGCAGGCTCTGCCAGGAAGGGGCGAAAATGGTACTTTTCGTAACAGGTCTTTGCCCTAAAAGTTGCTTTTACTGTCCACTTTCTGATGAAAGAAGCGGAAAAGACCTTATTTTTGCAAATGAAAGGTCTGTAAAAAACGATGAAGATTTACTAAAGGAAGCTGAGCTTATGGATGCCCTTGGAACGGGGATTACAGGCGGAGAGCCCCTCCTGAAAATAGAAAGAGTCCTGCATTATATCAGGATGCTGAAATCCTCTTTCGGAAAAAAACACCATATACATCTTTATACATCTCTGGCTCCAGATAGGCAAGTACTTGAAAGACTCGCCGAGGCAGGCCTTGATGAAATTCGTCTACACCCATCGCAGGAAAGCTGGGGAGATCTCAAGCACAGTCCGTATGCAGATGCCCTTCAAAATGCAAAAAAACTGGGAATAGAGGCAGGAATCGAAATTCCTGCCCTTGAAGGAGCTGAAAAGGTTGCAGCTTTTGCTGAAGAGATGGAAGTTTTTCTTAACCTGAATGAACTGGAGTTTTCAGATAACAACTCAAAGGCCCTCCTGAAAAGTGGCTTTTCCCTCAAGTCAGACATATCCAGCGCGGCTGAAGGCTCCTGTAAATATGCTGAAACTGCCTTTTCTGCATGTAAAAGAGCTCATTTTTGCTCCTCAACCTATAAGGATGCAGTTCAGCTTCGTAAAAGGTTTCAGCGGATCGCAAAGAACACGGCAAGAGGGTTTGATGACACCACAGAAGACGGTACTCTTGTCTATGGGGTTATTGAGTGTGGAGATCAAAAACTTGCAGAAGAAATCCTGCAGGATATGGAAGTCCCTTCAGAATTGTTTGAAGTAAAAGACGGGAAAATCGAAATCGCCTGGTGGGTACTTGAAGAGCTAAAAGAAGCGATTAAAGAAGAATTGGAACCCCTTGGAACCAAGCTTTCCATTATCGAGAGGTATCCGTTTGAAGATGGGATGGTTGTCGAATTGACCCCACTTTAAGTTCAAGTTACCAGACAATATTGTTAAGATATATACTTCTTGAGTACCATTCTTATTTAATATTTGCAATAAGTATTAAATACTTTAGAAACAAGTCCTTCTTGGTTTTAAAATATTTTTATTTCAAAGAAAGTGCTTTATCATGCCATATCCAGTTGCACATGTTCTGTTCTTTGTGTTCTGTATTAGTGCAGCAGCAGTTTATGCTATAATCAGATCGATTTTTCGCAGGGAGCTTTCATTAAGGGATTCGATACAGATCCTATTGCTGCTATCTATAGGCAGTTTGTCTGCGCTGCTCCCGGATGTCCCGGCAATTTATAACCTGATCGTAAACGGCGGTTCAGGACACTGCTGGATTGGCCCTGTCCCAACACATTCATTTCTATTTAGTTTCTCTGCCTTCATGTACGGAACGCTTGCAGGACTAATTGCATACGGAAAATTTAGCAAGGCAATATATCTGGGTATTTTTGCAGAAGCTGCTTTCCTTTCGCATCTGCTGCTGGATGATGCTCACGAAGGAAGTTGTACTTACTTGTATCCGATATACAACAAAAGTATCAGCGTATTCTCGTTAATGAATGTAAGTTTTTATGAAAATGGCCTATTTAATTATCTTATAAAATCCTTTCTATCGGTCTTTTTCTTTTGCTTTGTAATAATGATGGCACTGTTTGCCCTGAATCAACTGGGTTTCGAGTTCAAATACAGGTCCAAAAAATAGTAAAAAAAGATATGAAGATCAGGTTTGAAGCTCCCCTACACCATCAAGTTTCTTAACAACTCTAGCCGGGTAGCCCAGAGCTAGACTATTTGGAGAGATATCACGGTTGACTACGGACCCTACTCCTATTATGGAATTTTCTCCAATTTCAACCCCCTGAGTGATTATACACCCTGGATTTACAGAAACTCCACGTCCGATTGTTATGGGACCCATGCTTCTTGGATATGCCTGTCTTGTAGTTAAACTGCCTCTTGAATGTGCAGATAGTATGCATCGATCTCCGATCTCAGCATAATCTCCTATTGTAATTAATTCGGGGTGTATCCTATCAAAAACTACATCGTAACCAACGTATACATTCTCCCCGATATTTACACCCCTCATTCTATGCAATTTTGCTCTCCATGAAGGAACAGGAACGCTTGAGGCGAGTCGTTCCAAAATCCAGTTCTTAAAATATTTAATTCCAAACAGGAGTTTGTTACTGTGGTAATGATCAGCAATTTCGCGAAAGGTTACTTTATCTCTGTTAGATACTACTGCAGTCATAGTATGACCCCCATTTTCAATGAAATCTTTCAGTTTCCATCATTCCTTAATGAATAAATATATTTCTATAGTTAACCCCTTCCTAGAATGAGTTATTAAGAGGCAGTGATTTTTAATTGGACTTTTTTTAGCTTTTACTTCTGGTTATAAGCTTCAGAAGCAATGATTTCTTAATTTCTACCGCATCCTTTGGGCAAAGTTCACGGCAACAATAACACTGGATGCATTTTTCCTCGTTGATTTTGAGCGACCTGCCTACTTCTTCAATTGCATGTGCCGAACAGTTCGAAACGCATGCTTTACAAAATGCACAACTTGAAATGTTGATGAAGGGCTTTACAGTTAACTGCTTTCGAAGGATCCTCATAAGAAAGGAGGGCATCATGGCAGTAATTCCGCCTTCTGGTCTTTTGAACCTGATCTTCACTTCTTCCAATGGTATTCCTACAATCTCCGGATGTTCAGTCCCAAACCCCCTTGAGAGTGCAGCTTTGTTTGTGGGAACCTTTAAAGGATCGATTCCTATGAGCTCAGAGGCTACGACATCCAGGGCTACGCAGTCATAGCTTGCCATGATCACGCCTGTAAAGATAGGTGTACCGTTTGCAGGACCATTCCCTTCCATTCCTACCACACCGTCCATAATTGCAAGATGAGGCTTTACGATGGAATAGATATCAACAACCGCCTCTCCGAAACGATTACGGTCTTCCAGGAAGTGAGCCTGCTTTCTGTTTTTCTGAGGTATTGTACCAAAGAAGTTTTTGACCGCTCCTGTATAGAGAGTGAGTTCATGGGTTTTGAGCTTTGGAAGCGAGATTATTACATCTACCTCGAGTATGGCTCTTGAGATATGGATACGCGAGAACTGAGTGGCACCGGGAACATCAACCTCAACATAACCATAGGTTTCGAAATTGATTAGCCCTACCCCGCAACTTGAAGCTACATCTTCAATACCCGATGCCTTAAATGCCTGAGAAGTGGTAGTAGACCCGGGTTTTACGATGCCGGATCCGTCTCCTATAATTGGAATACCCCCCGCCTCTGAAACCAGTTCACACATTGCAGCTACTACCGCCGGGTGAGTTGTGACAGCGTCCTCTGGAGGTCGAATGGCAAGTACATTGGGTTTGAGCAGTACGCGGTTGCCGGGAGATATAATCTTTTCAAGGCCGCCTATCAGGTTAAGCGACTCTTTGATAGCGTCTTTTGCGTTCGAATAATCGCTGCAGTGAATAATAGAAACCCTGGTATTCATAATCACACATTTGATATACTTAGTAAGTTTGTTTTTACCATAACCATATCTTCTGACATTCATATATCTCAATAGACTCTCTAATATAGCCCTGAAGGACCGAGCTTAAAAAATAATATTATTTTGCAATATCTTCCTTAATATCGACCTGTAAGATTATTTTTATGGTTATGGTGATTTTCTGCGTCAGGCAAAGCTGTAAAATTTAAGACTTCAGCTAAGCTTTTGCCACCAAGAATTTGTCTTTCTGCAGTTTATCTGTTAAGGTAGTAGATAGGCGGGGTGGCTCGCACATATTCGGTGGTATCTCTTATTTTATTAATGTGCCTTTGAGCTTTTTCTATCTTGTCTCTGGGAAGCCCCGTGTTCTTTTCAATTATGTGTAGAGGTAAATGATGTTCCTGAGAATACAACAACTGGTCCATGACGTGAATAGGCATGCGCCAGTAGAACTCTTCATCAGTCGTGTAATGACTCCACGTATCAGCACTTGGTGGGCGTTTCATAATCTCTTCGTTGACATTCAAAAATTTCCCCAGAGCATAGATCTGAGTCTTATAGCAGTCTGCAAGAGGTTCGAGGTCTACACCTCCATCTCCATATTTTACAAACTGACCAAGGACAAGTTCAGTTTTGTTAGTTGTTCCGCACACCACATAGTTCAGCTTTTCTGCATACATGTACTGGATTACCATTCTGGATCGCTGCTTAACACCCTGCAACCCGATTAATTCCAAGTAATCATTCGCCTTCAGCCTGTATTTTGCAACCGTTTCGCCATCCTTTATTAACCGAATATAAGGGACGTTCAAAAGCCCCTGGTTAAGAAAATCAGGCAGTACTAATGAAGTTTTGTGGATTCTGGGATCATATTCTGGACAGGTTCTCTTTATAATCTGTTCCTTCTTTTCATAAATGTTAAGCGATTCCAGGATTGGAGAGATAGGAACCTCCTCATACTGCACACCCAGGCTTTCACAGATTTCTGTGCCCAGAGTTCTACTGGAAGGAGCAGATTCTTTTTCAGGAAGAAGAATACCATATACTTTTTCCTTCCCCAACTCCTGTACGCACAGGGTAAGAGCTACAGCTGAATCAATTCCCCCTGAAACCCCTAATACTACCCCTTTTTTCTTAAAACTCGATATTTGACTTTTAATAAAACTTCTTATATTTAAGGCCAGATTTTCAATATCTCTGTTCAATTTTTCCATTATCTGAACATTAAGTTCTTCCACTACCTGCATAGCATTTCCCCCTTAATGATTTGACTGTTTTTAGCATTAAATAGCAGTTAATATTTTTTGAGAATTTTTCACATTCATTTTGAGCTTCTTTGCAGCTTCCTCTATCAGCTGCTTAGATAGCTCCTGGTTAATTTTTTCAAATCCTTCTTCTCTAGACATTTCCCCACTTCGGACAAGCCCTGCTGTATCAAAGGCATAAGGATGGAATCCATATTTCTCCAGATGGTTATAGCAGGCAAAGGAGTTCAATGTACAATTGGTCGAATTGCTGTCATTGATGCCCGGTAATTCCCACCCGATTTTCAACAATGTCTCCAGTACTTTATCTTCACTATAATCCCATAGGCAAAGAGGATGCAGGATACTTGGAGCATTCTCACCCATATCTTTAATTACCTCACTTTTTATGAGGAACAACTCATCTTTATCGTCAACACCTATTTTTTGAAGCTGTTTCTCAAATAGGGTCCTGGACCACCGTACAAAACTGGTTGAGAGCTCAATTATGGGGTTAGGAGATTGTCCGGCTGTGAAAGCAAATACAATAAAAGGTGCTTTCTGAATAATGGCCTGCTCTATCAGCTTCTGTTTGATGATAGTAATACAGACATTACATATATCACTGGCTCTATATTTGGCAAACTTAGGAAATGCATCGTATGATTCGGCCGCATTTCGGAATGTATCGTACAGTATCTCCTTTTCCATTGTCAGCTGGAAATAATCGCAGCCCGTGATCTTGCACATCTTTCTGGCATTTTTTATTGCATCTTCAGAAGTAAATCCGTTATCGAACTGGACAGCCAACACCTTCAGGAAAGGATATTCTTTTTTGAGTTTGTAAAGCGTGTATGAAGAATCCTTCCCACCGGAAAGTGCATAAATCACGTCATAATTGCCCTTCCCGCTGTAATTTTTAAAAAGCTTATCAATTTTGCTCAGATATTCACTCTTTTCCTGTGAGGAAAGAGGGGTGTATGTCTCACAAAAATGACAGAGACCAGTTTCCTTATTAATGTCTATGCCTGGAATATCCGAATCCAGAACACATTTTTTACACACTAGCTTTGACATGTTTGTATTCCTCTATGATGGATCGATTGGATATTTTCCCGTTCTCGCTCAATGGGAGATGATCTATGAGCAGTATCTCTCTTGGGCACAGGTAACCTGGAAGGCTCTTCCGGCAGAATGCAAAAAGATCATCGGTTTCTGTTCCTTCTATAGGTATCACCATGAGGCTGATCGCAGTTCCCATAAGCTCATGGGGTACAGGCACAACAAAAACCTTGGAAACCTTATTGTTCTCCTCTATATGCCTTTCAATTTCTCTTGGGTTCACACGATGGTCCCCGATTTTAATAAGATCATCCTTGCGCCCCAGAAGTCTGATATATCCATTGGGCAATTTTTGTGCAAGATCTCCTGTATGCAGCCACCCATTTATGATCCTCTTCTTAGTAGCGATTTCATCATCCAGATAACCTAGCAGGATATTGTCTCCCCTGGCAACCAGTTCACCTGTTATGTTTGGCTCTACTGATCTGCACTCAGAATCGAAGACTTCCAGCGTAACCCCGGGAATTGATTTTCCTATAGTGTCAACGAATTTGTCCACATCTTCTGATGGCAGGTAGGCAAGCCGTGCTGTGGCTTCGGTCTGGCCATACATTGGCAGAATCTTTAGATCAGGAGCTAAATCAAGGATATCTTTTACAATTCCCCTATCCATGCCTCCGCCTGCGGATGCGGCAGTTCTGACATTAGTAAAAGATTTTTTGAATCTATCTGGATATCGGAGAAGTATACGATAGGTACTGGGCACTCCATAGAATATGGATACTCCTGACCCTATCAGATTGAAAACCGAATCAATAAAATTCATGTTTCCGATTCTGATTGAGCCTCCAGCCATAATATGGGAATCGATAATGGAATTCCCAAAAGCATGGTGAGGGGATATTACCAGTGCCCCTTTATCTTTAGAAGTTATGCAAAGTACTTCTATTATCGATTCTGCATTTGCTACCAGGTTTCTGTCACTCAACATAACCCCTTTTGGAGTACCTGTTGTTCCCGAAGTGTACATAACCAATCGCAGTTCCGGATTATTTGTCTCAGATTCGATTTTCTTACGCAGAATATTTAATGAAGTATCGTTGGAAACAACGATTACGGTTCCAAAACGCTCAAAAAAATTCTCCCCAAATCTTGAATACTGCGTATCTGTTACAATTATATTATTGACATTGGCAGCATCAAGGATTAACTCAAGACTGAACTTAGGAAACTCTATAGGCAGAGGGATTGCGATGTTAGCTGACCTATATACAGCCATTAGTAATTTTATGTACTGTATACCTGTTTCTGCCAGTATTGCAAATCTGCAATGTTTAAAATCCATCAGGGGTGAGGCAATGATATTTATATCCCTGTCAAGACAACCATAAGAAATTGAATTTTTGCCCTCCTCCAGGGCAATGTTTTGAGGAGTTTTTCTGGCGTATTCCGTGATATACGCATCAATTCGCATACTTTTTCACTTCGCCAGTTTTTTTACCATATTAGTAATTCCCTGCAATGAGTCAAAATTTTCCGGTGTCAGCATCTCTTCAGGAATTTCAATAGAATATTTCTCACTGATATAGTCCATGAGTTCAAGCAGACCAATGGAATCTATGACACCCTTCTGAGTAAGGGAGTCATTATCTTCCAAGTTGGTGCCCTTGTCCATAAAAGAGTTAGCTTTCAAATAATCTACTATAACATTTTTTATCTGTTCCATATATCGTATCCCCTTTGCTTTCATTTGTTTGGCATCGATTGTGAGTAACACACCTCTATTCCCTTGTAGTCTGAAAGCCCATTGCTAGTTATGCGATACAACTATATAAATAATTTGAGGCTATTTGCTCGCAAGATAAAATTATGCACAAAAAATTAGATATAAAGAGAATGCTGTAAAAGTGGCAGATGAATGTGCTTTAAAGAAAATAAATTTAGTATAGATAGACCAGCATGTCATAAAATATAGATATGAACTATCTAATATTATATAGACGATAGAAGCACTTAACACAGTAGATTTAAATTAAGAGATTATAACAATTTAATAAGGTGGAAAAAACAAGTTTTTAATAAAATTTATTAAGTACAGCCACTTCATTGGATCTTTATTTGTAACTATTCAGATAGCCTTTCAAAGGCTACAATTTTTTCTCGTTTCGAGGAAAAATTGCATATAAATTGAATCCTATTTGTTTCGTTATTATGCTTACACGTGAAGAGATTTTTGTTATCTATGAAGCTGGTCCTGAAGCTGTAATTTCTGTA
>MDTP02000065.1 GCA_001714685.2 Methanosarcina sp. Ant1
ATTACATAAATATAGAATTATAAATTTTATGTAATGGTGTTACACTTACTTTTATCACTGGATTTTGGAACTGAGTCGATAAATTCAAAAATATATTTTTTAATTGGAAAATTTTACTAACTATGGTCATGTATAATTTATGGACTTATAATATTTTTTGTTATAAGTCTAAAAATTTAATCCTAAGATTAGAATGAGAGTATAACATCAGATAGAAAGCGCATCTTTAGACTCTATTTGGTCCCGGAAGACTAAACGTTAATAGGTTAGACTATAGTTGGAAAAATCGATACCTTTCAGACTACACATAGAAGGCTAAAACACAATATAATGTGACATATCAAGAATTGATTTTGGAGTTGTTCGAACTTTTATTCTCAAAGGAGCTAAAAGAATGACATATATGTTTTTAAATCCAAAAATAGCCCTTATGGGGGCTGGTTGTGTAAAAGAAATCGGCATCCAGGCAAAGAATCTTGGGGCTACAAAAGCCCTGATAGTCTCCGGCAAAAGCAAGCACGGAGAAAAGCTTGCAGAAGATATCGAAAATTCTTGAAAACGCAAGACTGAAAGCAGTAATCTTTGCAGGAGCAGACCCTAACCCAACTGATATTTCAGTTATGGAAGGAGCAGAGATTTACAGGAAAGAGAATTGTAATATGATCGTTGCTCTCGGAGGAGGGAGCCCAATGGACTGTGCAAAGGCAGTTGGAATTGTAGCATATAACGGCGGAATAATTAATGATTACGAAGGAGCCGGAAAGGTTACAAAAGGAATTCCCCCGCTAATTACTGTAAACACGACTGCGGGTACTGCAAGTGAGATGACGTGTTTTTCAGTTATCACAGATACAGAGAGACGTATCAAAATGCCAATTTGTGACCTACTCATCACAGCTGACGTAGCGGTTAACGATCCTGAACTTATGGTAAGTATGCCGCCAGATTTAACGGCTGCAACCGGAATGGACGCTTTAACCCATGCAGTTGATGCCTACGTCTCCACCATGGCTACCCCGACTACTGATGCAGCCGCTATTAAGGCAATTGAGCTTGTCTCAAAATACCTGCGTGAAGCTGTTGCTCATGGAGATAATATTAGAGCAAGGGATATGATGGCACATGCTGAATATCTCGCAGGAGTTGCTTTCAATAGTGCCTTCCTTGGCTATGTGCATTCTGTGGCCCACCAGCGCGGAGGCCTTTATGATCTTCCTCACGGAGTTTGCAATGCGATTCTCCTTCCCTATGTGGAGATGTATAACAAACAGGTCTGCCCTGAGCGTTTTGCAGATATTGCAAAGGCAATGGGAGAAAAAAATAGACGGATTGAGCCCGGAAGAAGCTGCAAATAAAGCCATAGATGCCATTATAAAGCTTGCAGCAGACATTGGAATTCCCTCGGGTCTGAAAGATCTTGGAGCAAGGGAAGAAGATTTTGTACTTATGGCTGAGAATGCCATGCAGGATATATGCAGGCTCACAAATCCCAGAGGACTCTCAAAAGAAGATATTGTCGAGATTTACAGGAAAGCCATGTAAAGAAAAAACTTTTTCAGAAATCTAATAGCTGCAGGAAAGGGTGAATGAACAGTTCCAATATTCAGATTTACTTCTTATTTTTTTGACTTCTTAAAATCCACAGGATCAGAGTTTTTTCCGTTCGCTTCAACCTATAAATTGTCCGTCCCACATAGACTTTACAGAACCTCTAAAAAGTCTCAAATTTTAGATATATTTCTATTAGAGGTAATAAAAGACGTTTCCTAGAGCGCTTGAGAAAAGGGATATAATGGACTAAAAAAGATCACTTGTAAAATAGTTTGAATGCGAGAGGTGCGATTCGAACGCACGAACTACTACGAGAATATACTCTGAACCTGGCGCCTTTGACCTGGTTGAGTTGCCTCAGATCCGTGAGGACTTGCAGTAAATTACTTTCCTTTTTGTGTTAGTTATCTGCTGCAGGCCTGTTGATTTTTAGTAGCTCAATAACTTCTGGATAATCGCTTATACACATCTTTTATGTTTTTGACTGAAAATCCATACGCTCCACACATGGCTATTACACCCTTGCTGTGAAGAAAAAAGAATTATAGCATTTTGCTGCAACTTCAAAAGTCAAGTATGTCAATATACAGATTGAACATTTATATTCAATTCCATTGTGGTTGGTGCAAGCCAGAATCAGGCAGTACATGTACAAACATTAAGTGCCTGTTTATTATAGACGGGTCCATTTATGGAGGGTTATAAGATAATTTAACAAAAATGATATAGTGGTTTCACACATGAATCTGAAGAGAAAGATATTAAAGTAAAATCTGGGGCGAGCATGTGAATGGACAGAAAAAAGCTGATTAAACTATCGGGCCTGAGTTTAGGCATTGCCGCCGCCAACATAATTACCTTCTCTCCAAGATTGATCGGACTAGAGTTGTTCGGGGCCAGTGCATTGGAAACAGCCCTTGGCATCACATTCATCTTCTTAAGCGGCGCCGGGTTCATCCACAGCAATTATAAGATCCATACCGGACAGGAGAAAGATGATCAAACCAATAAAACCAGGACGGCGGAAGATTATATTGAAGCACTGAATATTCAAAGAGGGCTCAAAACATTCGAAAAAACCGTTGACTTGCTGCTCGATCAGATTGAGCGGCTGCAGAAAAAAAATAAAACTATCCGGGATATCCTTCTGCAGATCTTCAGTGCCTCAGAGATGAGCTACAAGAAATTTGATGTGGTCATCGCCGAGGTGGAGAAGATATTCTTTATGAATA
This sequence comes from Methanosarcina sp. Ant1, assembly GCA_001714685.2. Lineage (GTDB taxonomy): Archaea > Halobacteriota > Methanosarcinia > Methanosarcinales > Methanosarcinaceae > Methanosarcina. The sequence continues at coordinate 2,784 of MDTP02000065.1, forward strand.
TCCGCAGCATCCTCAATAAATTGGATGCATTCGATGAAGAAGACTACAATTTCGTTAGGAAGAAATACGAAGAAGGGGCCTTTTCGCAGCAAACTATGGAAGAAAAGCTTAAAATTTTTAATGAGTATATCAATTTTGTGAAAGCTGCTACTGAAGATAATGAGCAGATCCTGCTAAAGCTTGATAAGCTGCTGCTGGAGATTTCAGGCTTAAACAGCGTAGAGAGTGGTCAACTGGATCAAATGGCCGGGATGATCGAGATCGATAATCTGATTAAACAGGCAAAATACTATAAGAATTGAAGAGGGAAGCATCGGCATGCTGAACGAAAGCAACAAAAAAGTAATTTTGAAGATAATCGGAGCAGCAGTTGTAGTATTTATCTTAGTTTACCTGGCAATTATTATAATCGGACCCGGTGAGGGATCGCTGGATGACGTCATTAAAGACATCAATGTAAATACAGTCCCGCATCCTATGGGCCAGGTTTTCGTTCCCCCAGACCTGAATGGCTCCTTGACTGAAATCTTGCCTGAGATCTCCAAATACCCGCCGCAGGTTAATAACAGCACACCCAGCTACATCGAAATATTTTCCTCACCGGAAAAAGCTGGCAGCGGTACTGATGGCTGGCTGACAGAAGTGGCCAGAGACTTCAATAACGCGTCAATAACGATTGATGGCAAACAGGTATCGGTAAGGCTTAGAGGGATTCCCTCCGGGGAAGGCGCCGATTATATTACTTCCGGGAAGTATTTGCCGGATGCCTATACACCGTCCAATGAGCTATGGGGCGAGATGATCACCTCCAAAGGGGTTAAAGCCGAGTTAGTGCGAAAAAGACTTGCTGGCAATGTGGCTGGGATCCTGCTCACTAAATCCAAGAAAGACGAGCTGGTAAACAAATACGGGGCAATCAATACCAAGACGATTAGCAATGCTGTCGCGAAAAGGGAACTGGCGATGGGCTACACCAATCCTTTTGCCAGTTCAACCGGGCTGAACTTCCTGATCTCAGCTTTATACACCTTTGACAGCAGCAACTTATTGAGCGATAAAGCAAAAGCAGGATTTGAGAGCTTCCAGACCAATATTCCCTTGGTTGCCTATACTACTCTGCAAATGAGGGAATCTGCCAAATCAGGTGTTCTGGACGGTTTTGTCCTGGAATACCAGACCTATGTGAATACACCGGATATCAGGTACTACGAATTTACTCCCTTTGGGTTCAGACATGACAGCCCGATGTATGCGATCGGCGAACTATCGGCAGAGAAAATGAAAATCCTGAACGAATTCGTTGAATTCTCCCAGCAGGAAAAGTACCATACCCTGGCTAAGGATTATGGTTTTAATGGTTTTAATGAATACCAATCCGAAGCTGGACCCGTCAGCGGCGATGTGATCATCCAGGCCCAAAAACTCTGGAAAGAAAAGAAAAAACCTATTTGCGCAGTATTTGTGGCCGATGTCTCCGGTAGCATGATGGGCGAGCCGCTGAACAATTTGAAAGATTCATTGCTTAAAGGTCAATACTACATCGGCGAGGACAATATGGTTGGCCTGGTATCATATTCCAACGATGTCAATATCGATCTGCCGATTGCCAAATTCGATCTGAACCAGAGAGCCTCATTTGCGGGAGCGGTTAATGATTTGCAGGCCGGCGGCGGCACGGCAACCTTCGATGGGATTGCTGTCGCCATGAAGATGATCCAAGATCAGCGGGTTGCAGATCCCAATCTGAGACCGATTATCTTCGTTCTCAGCGACGGCGAGACCAATGAAGGCAATTCGTTGAACGATATTAAAGACATCGTGGAGGATCTTGGAATACCTATATACACAATTGGTTATAATGCGAATATCCCGGCCCTGCAAGCTATCTCCAGCATCAATGAGGCTGCCAGCATTAACGCCGATACTGATGACGTTGTTTATAAGCTGCGCAACCTGTTCAATGCTGAAATGTAAATACAGGAGAGACTAAGATGGCTTTTAATATGGAAGTGCCTGATGAAGCGGCGATCAAGAGTGAGGTAGAGGAGCAAGTCAAACCGGTATCGGAGGAAGTAGCCCAGCTTCAGGCTGTAGCGGAGAAAAATGTTGCGGAAATTCTGACCCTGGATATCGATGAATTTGCCAAAAAAAAGTATATCCTCCAGTCGATCGAGTCTTTTGGGGCTACCTCGATGAAAAGCTCGGCAGCTAAAAATTCTTTGCTGCAGGTGACAGTCGGGAACCTGTCCAAAAACGGCGATGAAGGCGGTGTTGTGGCAAAAGGTTTAATGGATTTGAACCGAGAATTAAAAGACCTGGACCCCAGTCTTATTGATTTCACCAAGACCAGCATCTTAGGCACGCTGTTCAACCCGGTTAGGAGCTATTTTGCCAGATACCAGAAAGCAGATTCGGCAATTGCGGATATCATTGTCTCTCTGGACAAAGGGAAAACAATTCTGAAAAATGATAATACTACTCTGGAGATCGAACAGCAGGCATTGCGCAATTTGACTAAAAAGCTGATGAAGGAGATCCAGCTCGGTACCCTGATGGACAAATCGATTGAAATGCAGATCGAAGCGGCCAAAGTCAGTAACGAGGACCCGGGAAAAGTTAAATTTGTTACTGAAGAAGTCCTATTTCCGCTGCGGCAGCGGATTATGGATATGCAGCAGATGATCGTCGTCAATCAGCAGGGAGTAATGGCGATAGAGGTTGTGATCAGAAATAACAAGGAACTGATGCGTGGGGTAGAAAGGGCCAAAAATGTGACTATTTCCGCTTTGAAGACCTCAGTGATGGTTGCCGGGGCTCTATATAACCAGAAGATTGTCCTGAAGAAGATTCAAATGCTCAATGAGATCACGAATAATATTATCAGCAGCACCTCGCAAATGCTGAAGGAACATGGAGTGGAAATCCAGAAACAATCAATGGAAGCCAATATCTCTGTCGAGACGCTAAAGACTGCCTTTGCCGATGTCATGGAAGCATTGGATTCCATCAGCACCTATAAGCAGGAAGCTCTGCCCAAAATGCGGGATACTATCAATCAGTTCAAGGAATTGGCCGCCAAAAGCGAAGAACAGATTCAGCAGCTGGAGAAGGGCCATAAACTGGAGTATAGCTGAAGAAAGCCGATGCCTGCAGGGCTCTCAGGCTGGGATAGGTAGATCAATATGTAAACTCCTTGAGGCGAGTGAAGCAACTGCGAGAAAGCAAAATTTGGTACACGTGCTCTCTTGTTGGAGCAACAATCTGGGTGCTTAAGGTTGCCAGATCAGTTTTTTCCTCAGGGTTAGTATCAACCGTCAAATAAATACCGACCGGAGTCACTCGCCTCATAATTACGGACACGGATTGAGAATAGATAGGTTTTGCCCATTTTCATTCTGCAAAACCTAATGCGAGGGGTGCGACTCGAACCCACGAAATTCTTTGCCAGATCTTAAGTCCATTGCCTTAGAGCGTGTCTTAAAATTAAATTTGGTTCTATAATTAGGATAGGACTTACACACTAGAACTGAAAAATAGTAGCATTAAGCCATTAAATATCTAAAGTGCAATTTCAAATAAAGATGGATACTGCATTTGATTTCGTATATCGAGTGCGTAAGTTTCGCAGGAAAAGTGTGCCTAAATTTCGGAAAAAATTTACGTTAAGGATTTTGATTTAATGTACTCATGCGAATATAACTAATTTGTACCTTTTTTGGGTATACTTTAGTATAAACACAGTTCAATTTACTTTCAGTGAGATAACAATTCACAAAAATAGGAATAGATAATTTAAGGTCAGGTACGATCGATTCGAGTTCTTAGCGTTCGATTTTAAAATATTCACACTTTCTTTATTAACGTTTTTTAAGATTTTCTCATTTTTAGGCAAAAATGCTCTCAAATTAGTAGCTGAAACCGCTAAAATGCATAGGTTTTACAGCAAAACCTATGTATAATAATTTAGAATTTACAGCAAATTCGATGCACTGCCCTCTGTATTTGTCTGATCATTACAGCTGTAGGACTTTTAAGGCCGTTAGGACTGTTAATAATGAAATATAGCTACCTTTTATCAGAAAACGTAGCTATCCTAATTTTGCTAAACAGAAAACTTGAGACGAGAAAAACTACGTCTGCAGATAACTTAAACTTTTTTCCGGAGCTCTTCATAAGTTTCGCGTGAAATCCTAATCTGCTTAAGGATTTCATTTATCAGGCCAGTACCCAACTCTTCATTCCCATGCACAGGCACAACTGTTTTCCTGCCGTCAGGATGAGCATATCTAACATGGCTTCCTACTTGATGGATCTTTTGAAAACCAATCATTTCAAGTATTTTACACATTTCTCTCCCACTCACTGGAAGGAGCCTGCTCATACCTTTATCTCGACCTGCTGAATTCCTATAAATTTCAACGGCAGAATATCTTCAAGTTCCTCTGCTTCAAGGCATACTTGGATTGCCTCTTTTACACGCTCCATGGCCTGTTCAACATTTTTTCCCTGAGTGTAACAACCTGGTATATCAGGAACTTTTGCAATATATATGCCATCTTCATCCTGTTCGATCAGGACCGTATAATTCAAGTTCTTGCCTTCCATCGTTACCACAATATCATTTAATCTATGAGTATTTAAAATCGTCTAGGACAACTTCCCTCCACGCCCGAATGCTCACGAAGTGAGTAGACATCAGGCGGTCACTGGCAAAAAGAAGGGAAGTATAATCGGCAGCTGCCATAAAAAGCATGTTATAGCTGGAACATTGTTAGCAGCATCTATGCTTGTAATTAGGTTAATAAACTCGCCTAGTAAAGCCAAGGAGCAATGAAGATCACGTATATCCAAATTGAAAATGGAAGTTTCACAAAGAAACATTAGAACAGAAGCTGCATAATATTTATTGCATACTAATAAAAGAAGATTTTGAATTGCAGGAAGCTAGCCACGAGCTCCCTGCGAGCACAAACATAAAGAATTTATTTGCAATTAACTATGAACTACTATTCTATAAAACTTGTATAAGACATTCTTCTGAATATTATTGAGAAACAAGAAATAGTGAAAGAACTAGACCAATTTACCGAAGAGAAAGTAACAATTTGGTTTTACATAGGTTTTAGTAAAAGCTCTGTATTTTTTCCGATTTTTAGGCAAAAATGCTCTCAAATTAGTAGCTTAAACCGCTAAAGTGCATAGGTTTTACATTAAAATCTATGCATCGTAGATTAGATTTTACATAACTTTTAGTGCATTGCTTTTTTAAAAACAAACTATTTTATAAATTTTAAAAGCTAGGAAAATAATTTTATAAAATTGAGCTTTCCTAAGTATGCATAGGAGCACATATTACTAAGACAAATTATCTAGCAGCAGAGAAGATTAAAGGATTAATAAAAGGAGAATGGGATACATGACTGAAATTACTTTAATCGAAGCACTAGAAAAACTTGCATTAATAGCAAAAAACGGACTAGATACACTGATTCAGATTCAGGGTAATGCAAACGAACCTATCACAATTGGTGATGCAATTAAAGCTATCAGAAATCACGCTATAGACATTTACGAAACTGAAAATTATGCTATCAGTAGTGACGGAATAAGGAAAGTTAAGGATAGTGGGGATCTAGGCGATATTGTATATCAAGTTAAAGAGAATGCATAAAACAGTCTTTAATAAATTATTCGGGTGTCTTTCCTTTTTGCCCTAGTAAAGTATGCCTGGCAGTTGTAATAGCCTGGCGGGTATCTAGAATTCTGCAACTGTGAGAACCTTTGTTCCATCAGAGGTAACAAGTCCATTATCCATGAGAAATATATACGAACAAAATATTAAAAAGTTCGTGTTTAGCAAAGAATATTCTAAATTTTGATAGAAAAATAAGCGGTTTTCTCCAAAAATACGAACATTCTATGGTAAAATGTAGCTATTCTTTGGATTTTAGCAGTGTTCGACTTTTCTATACAAGGATATTGATATTGTGATTGTTGAATAAGAAAGAGCGATTACTCGCTCTCCCTCTTCTAAGAACCGGACGTGCACCTTTCAATGCATCCGGCTCAAGCGTTCTATAACCTTTTCTGTATCAAGCAGCAGTTTTTTTCCCAAATGGAGTGACCTTTCCGGGGACTTAATTTATTCTGACGTACACGGAAGTAGGTGATCCTGTGCTCTCATCAGTAAACTTCACATTCAAAGGATGCTTTCCAGTAGTTGGAGACGCAGTAAAATCAGCAACCTAAGAGGCCTAAATGGTACCTATGTAAATATCAGCATTTCCATTGCGCCAGTCAGTATATACTATTTTGTTACTGTAGAGGACAGGAGATTCAGCATGACTGAATTCAAATGTTGGTAATGAGAACCATTTCTTAGTACTAAAATCATACAGGCAAGTAGATATTCTTTCGTATTGCACGTTATACAGTATTCGAGTACTGTATATTGAAAGGTCAAATGGCATCATTGCACCCATTTGAACGCCAATCAATACAGTTGTCTTTTTCGTGGAGATGTCATACGACATAATTTTGTAAAGATTTCCTATATTGTTTTCAGCGCACCAAACTATCTTCTTGCCATAAATTGCAGGTGACCAACTACGTTCATTAGCGGTCAATCGAGTTTGCTTCTTCGTAGAAAGATCTTGTAGGTAGATATCGTGACCACCATTACGAGTATCTTCCCAAACTATTAGATTTCCATATACTGCTGGATTTGTTTGGTCGGATGTATTAGTGGTTATTCTGGTCATCTTCTTACTTGAGATTTCATACATGTAGATATCCCAATTTCCATTTCTCTTGTCCTGCCAAACAATCCGATTGCCGGATACCATTGGATATTCAGCATCAACCCCTTTAGTAACTCTTGTCTGTACTTTTGTTGCCATGTTCTGCAGGTAAATATCATTTCCACCATTCCTAGCATCCTGCCATACAATGTAATTGCTCCAGATGGAGGGGTTTACCTGATCAGCTGTATTGGTTGTTATTCGAGTCTCAGTCAAAGCTGAGCTTATTCCACAACTTAACAATAAAATCACAATTGCAGAAACAAAAGATAAGATATACAAATTTTTGTTAGTTTTCATTATCCTACTCCATAATCTTCCATTTATTGTTTATACAAAAAATATTAATGTTTCTAACTTACTTATATTCTTATTATTTTCTATTTGACGCTGTTTTATCATAAAATTATTTCACTTTGAAACTTTTAGTACATTCCATATGAATAAATTTTATAAAATTCAAAACTACTGTATTTATTCGCTACCAAGGGACATTACGAAAGTACCTATGTGTTTCCAAGTATTTTTTTTGCATTTGATGGCCGGGGTTATCGAAGGAAACAAGCATATTCTTATATACTTTAGAATGATCGAGAAAACAAACACATAGGCAATTGTGAGAAATTTTGTCTGAAAAGGGCAATTTTCATTATAATAATCAGTCAATAAAACATAAATAACATTTTTTATATTACGACTTTTAGCAAAGTTATGTTATTTTTGCATACTAGAGGCATTTTGTAATTTTTCAGAAATCAGAAACTTTTTAGAATATCCATAGATTATACCATGAAACATATGGATAAACTAGAAAGCAAATTTACAGAAATTTCAGCACACTAACGATTTAAGAGAGGGGCGGGACATCTAAAGAAGAAATAATTAGAATAAATTTCTTATATTTGATCCTTATAAGCTATTTTCAACATATCAAAAATTGTGTCCGGATTTTCGGATAAATAAAACATAGAAGGCTTTTTGTATTTTTGTATAATCTCGCTGTATACTTTTAATTCTTCAAGGTTGATTAATTCTATGTATCTATCAACGTTTTTGAAACTAGGATCTTCTTCTTTCCATATCTTAAAGGCTTTACTTCTACATTCTTTACTATCTGTAAAAAATCTTCTTTCGTCAGGGGATTCGAGTTCTTTAAATATGTCGTGGTTTATGAAATGTTCCAATAAAATATTATCAGGTTTTATATCTAAATCTTCATCAATTTTTTTATATATTTTATATGCTTCCTCTAATTCCTTTATCATTTCATCTGTCTTTATTTGAAAATCTTCAAATAACTTAAAGAAAACTTCTTTAGATAGATGTCTTTGATATATCTCAAAAAAGGGCGATATTTTGTAACCAGGGTTTACTTCTTCAGACATTTTTAAAAAATTCTCAAAATGATGTTCATAATTTACAGTTTTTATATATCCTTCGCCTTTAAGGTAAATTTTCATGGCTTTTTTCCTTAATCCATAATAATCTTCATCGAGAAATGCATCAAACAGAGAAGCCGATAAAAGCAACTCTATAAAAAAACCTAAACCTTCCATTTTGTTGATATCATATCCCCTCTCGTTAAAAACAATCATTATAGACCTTTCATATGAATTTATTCTCTTATCTGGAAATTCGCGTCCGATGTTTGGAAATTCACGTCTAATATTTTTTAACTGTTCGATTTTAGAAATATCCCAATAATTAGACCTATTTTTTGTAACATTTGAAAGCTTCTCAATACATCCCAGTTCAAACAAACTTTTTAAATGTCTATTCACAGTACTTTGATTGATTTCTTTAAATCTGTCTTTTTCCTTGAATTTAGCTAATATATCAGATTCACTTATCTTTCCTTCGTTTTCAAGAATGAATATAATTGCGTTTATCTTGATTTCATTTTTTTCAAAGTGATAATTTCCTTTTTCGTCCATATACCTACAATATACCTATTTATACATAAGCTTTATGCAATTAATTGCATCATCAATAGGCACTACAATGCAATCAAAAAGGCAAACATATTTATACTCCTCTAACATTTTACTATATATGGAAACGTTGATCAGTCTCAGACTCCGGAAATTTCAAGTTTTTCACATAGGTTTAAATTTTTTAAAAAACGGAGGATAATGAATGCGAAGCCTAAAAGAGATTATCAAAGACATCACTGACAACTTGAATAATATAAAATACTTAATAATAGAGGTTATTTTCTTTTTTGCCTTCTTAATTGAGTGCTGGAAATTTGTGAAAACAATAACAATCTAACTCTTTTTTCTGTATTTTCTGAATTTAAATACAATATTCTTCCGTATTAGGGGTAGAGCTACGTAAGCTGTCACCAGCCGCAGATTGAACAAAGACAAGCTCTGCAGATGCACAGGTTCTATAGTATAACCTGTGCATTTTGACCCTTTTTAACCCAATTTTAACCCAAAAATGGGGCAAAAAATGCCTAAAATACACATGTTTAAATAAAAACTGTGTATACTCAGAGCTATAAAATACCCTAAAAGCTTGTGAAAGAGACCCAGAAGTTTTGCATCTGTATGTCAAAGATATAAAAAAAAGACGATATATAATTAATTATACCAAAAAGAAAACTATTTATATTATAAATTATTAGACGGGTCTAATTTGGAGCCTTTTGCCACCTTTGATTTGACTCCCAATTATGTGATTCAACCCCACAATTAAGAGAAAAATGCTTAACTCTTAGAACCTATCTTAAAGATAGGTTCTAAATTACGATTACCCTTTTTCTAAAACCTATCCATCTAAAAATCACATAAATGCACAGGTTGTACTATAAAACCTGTGCGTCTTCTTATCTCTAAGCTAAAAAAAGTCATATAGAGATTTAAGTAAAAAAAAGGAATTAAGTTCAAGTGGGCTCTTTCCTTCTTTTTTTAATTCCTCTATTGCCTCTTGATATGATTTATTTACTCGTTCATATACAATTTTACATATTTCGAAATCTCGACACAGTTTTGGATGTTTAACTGTTGGATTAATTTTCTCAGCTTTTTTAGTACGTCTTTTTAATTTTTTGTACATCTCACGATTTAATCGGATGAAAGATAATTGTAGTCGATAATTTCTTGGTATTTTTCGAAAAACTTGATCACGTTTAATACTTTTCTCATCTAATAATTGTTTAACTTCTGAATGCAGTTCTCTTATATAGGTCTCATATATTTGAGAAGAAAAAATAATATGTTGATCACAATTTAAGATTTGTAATTTATTAATCGCATCAATATCAGATGTCTTATTGATATAGATAATGCCAGTTCTGTTTTGATTTTTATTTAATTCAATATGATAGAACTCTTGGTCAACTAATAAAAGGATAATATTTTGATTTAACGGACAATATATTTGAAGACCAGGACATTGAAGTCCTAAGGTATTATATTTTTTTAATTTAACAGAATTATATAAGCAAATGAAATCATCACTCGCTAAAAAAGGTTTATCTGTATTATTAATAAGAAATATAGGAAATAAATCTGATATTAGTTCTGCCCCCATCATTCCAATAGTCATTGTATAACCTAGAGGTTGACCTATAATTAAGTTTGTTGAGTCTATGAATGCGGGAGTGATCCCTTTTTGTTTTAACTCGGGGCTTTCTTTTAGTATTGGCTTAATTTTTTCATTATAAAAGTTATCTACCAATTTTTTGTATAAATCGGCTAAACCTTTTGTCCGTGTAAACTGCATTAAAATAAATAAAAACAAATAATATAATTCATTTTCGTCAAGAGAGTCAATTGAGAGACTCTCAATTAATTTATTAAGAATTGAGGCCTGTTTTCCCTCAATTAATCCTAAGTTTTGTTCGAATTTTATTTCTTTGCTATAGAAATATTTCTCTTGACATATATCTGAGATATTTAACCTAAATGTTTCGCAATGTTTCAGATTATATGCATAAACAAAATCAGTGCCATCGGAAAATTTTCTAAGAAAAAGTTTTGGAACATAATGTTGTTTCTTGTTTGGTGCCATACAAATAAATTATAATTACTTCACCTGTATAAACGTTTTATTAAGTGTGATTCTGTTATAGTCATAGGGGTAGTGTACTGAATAATCTGTAAATTTATTTTTAAGTTTGTCCAGGAGTTTCATGGTACAACATATGGATATTCTAAAGAGTTCAGTTTAATGAAAAACTACAAAATACCTCTAGTATACAGAACTGACATAACATTTGATAAGAATCGTAATACTAAAAATGTTATTTCTTTTTTATCGACTGATTATTATAACGAAAATTACTATTTCAATGAAGATTTTCCCACAAATGCCTATGTGTTTGTTTTCTCGATTATTCCAACGTTTATAAGAATATGCTTGTATCCTTCGATAATCCCGGTATCAAATGCAAAAAAAGTGTAAAAAACAATAGGCACTTTTCTCAGTGCCTGTTGATGTTGGTTTTTAGCCCATACTAATAGTACGAAAATAAAAATAAAAACGTGTTTATTAAAAACGATAAACTCTATTTTTATAGTAAAGAAAAAGACTACAGAATCAATCTAAATTTTACAAAAATTTCGGTACGCTTTTAGTGAATCATAAATGGGGATGAGAACCTTCCCATCCCCGTATTCTGCGTAGATAACGCGAATAGTTTCGATGATGAAAAAAAGATAGTTTTTAGGCGTAGGGGTCCCGCAGAGCCTTGTTGACGCCGAAGGTCTTGCGCTCCTCAACCGTCTTCCGGTTCTTATCGATCTTCTCCTTTGAGAGCTTCATGACGAGCTCGAGACCGGGCTTGACATCCTCGATGGGCTTCGTCTCGAACATGCCTGCAGCGACCGCTTTGGACCAGACTTCATTTCCCTTCTTGGTGCGGATGAAGACTGTGGACCAGCCGTCAGGGCTTCCGACCGAGCCTGTCGAGATGTCGGCGAGGTTGGAGACATAGTCGAGGCAGACGTGGCAGCCGGGCTGTTCGTACTTGTGGGTCGCCTTTAGCGGCAGGGTCGAAACGTTCCCGCGCTCGGTGTAGACCCAGAATTTTCCCTTCCCGATCTCCATCTTCTTCACGGAGCTGAGGTTCTGATTCGCGTGGTCCTCGACGATGGTCTGCATGGACTTGTACGGAAAATTCTCCATGCAGAAGAGCCCAACTGTTAGGGCAACCTTTCCCGGGACATCCCGCATGTTGATGGGATAGAGCTGAGCCTTCCTGACCGCCTGCATCTGGCAGCAGACGCCGGTGACCCCGACCTTGTCGAGGCCGAAGGACCGGGTCGCCTCTTTGAGCCAGGAAATCTGGGGGCTGATGCTGTACTTCGTCCCTCGTGCCTTGAGGATGTCCTCGCGGCTCATCGCGACGAACGGCTTTGGCTCCCAGGGCCGGTCGCCCTCGACTGCCACAATTGTCCCGTCGATTATTCCCTGCTCGAGGGCAAAGGTCATGAGGGTGGTGGCGATGCCGCCGTCCTGTGCTTTCTGGAGGATTTCCTTGTCCGTGCTCCGTGCCGAGATGCAGGTCATGTATTTGCCAAGATATGGATCTTCAATCATCTCTTCACCTCACTTAAGCACTCCAGCGATCATCTCGCTGATGGCCTCGAATTCAGGAATCACGTCGAAGTTGAAGAACGACCTCGGACAGGCGCCGTAGCAGGAGCCGCACTTGATGCAGAGGTCACGCTGACCCTGCGGCTTCCCGAACTCGTGGGTGATCGCCCGCACGGGACAGGATGCAGCGCAGGTGCCGCAGCCGATGCAGAGGCCCTGGTTGATTACGTCATTCATCAGGTCGCAGAAGCATCCGGTCGTGCTGCGCTTCGCAAGGTCCATGAGGGGCTTTAAGTACCTGCCCGCAAGGGCCTTCTGTTCCTCATTCCCCTGCAGGAGCAGGTACGCCATCACAGTGACGTTCCTTATGAGCTCCGGGCTCGGGGGGCATCCGGGGATGTAGACATCCACGTCGATGAGATCCCCTATGGGGAGGAAGGACTCGTGCTGGGGCTGGTTGTGCTGCCCGCCGCGGCAGAACCGGGTGATGTTCCCGTAGCTCGCGCAGGAGCCAAGGGCTACCACGACCTTGGCCTTCTTCCGCGTCTCCTTGATATCTTCCACCGATTCATGGTCCTGGATGCAGACCGATCCCTCGACGAGCGCCACGTCCATCTCTGGGATATGCCGGACGTCCGCGAGCGTGAGGCTGTAGACGAGGTCGGCGTAGTCGTCCAGGATCTTGATGAATCCCAGGTAGTTGTCGGCCACGGACACGAGGCAGCCGGTACAGCCGCTCATGTGTACATGCCCGAGCTTGATCTTGTTTGCCACTGGTTTTGTCTCCTTTGTAGCTTCCACCTTCTTCTCTGTCGCAACCTGAGGGGGCTTGGATTCCCCGCCCATGGTTTTCTTGATGGAGTTAAGCAGTTCCATAGTTCATCCCGATTTCCTTCAGTATCTCGGAAACAGCTCCGGGAATGGCTCTCTGTACCTCGTCTGTAATCCCGATGACCATATCGGGGGCAGAAACGTACTTCTTCTGGCATGCAAGGATCCGGATCCGGATATCGTCCTTGATGCACTGGAGCGGCTCGGTAAGATCCCATGAGTGGGCGTCCCGGTAGCTCCCCACAGGGAGCTCGTCAACGGCGAGCCACCTGAGCTCGCCGGGTTCCCCCCCGAAGTCCGCGATGTCCACGATAATAAGAGTCTTCGTGGACTCGGGATTGAGGAGGGTAAAGACGAAATGGGGGCCTCCGAGCCCCGCATCAACGACCGTGACGTTCTCGGGAAGCTCGAGGTCCTTTAGACTCTCCACTACGGCGGGTCCGAAGCCGTCGTCCGCATATAGCGGGTTGCCGCAGCCTGCCACAACGATCTCGGAGTACAGCGTTTCCATTCCCTTCACCACTGGAGGATCTGCTTGGCGACTATCTTGTTCTCCTCGTCCACCACAATCATGTGGGTTGCGCACGAGACGCACGGGTCATAGGCCCGGACGACCATCTCGGCAATCTGCCAGGGCGCTCCCGTCAGACCGCGGCTGCAGGTGGGGAGGTTCCAGGTAGTGGGTACAAGCATCTCATACCACAGCACCCGCCCGTCCTTCACCCGTGCGAGGTGGACATCGGTCCCTCGCGGGGCCTCGTTCGCGGCCCATCCCATGGATCCATCTCCCTGAGGGATGTGGTCGGCGAGGACCTTGCCCGAGGTATCCAGGTTGTCAAGGCACTTGAGGATAGTATAGCAGCAGTCGGGGTACTCCAGCTGCCTGGCGATGTGCTGGGCGAAGGTGCCCTTCTCGTTGAAGTTCTTGAAGGTGGCGAGTCTTGCCCTCGGGCCGACCTCAATCGGCTGACCGTCGTAGGTCGGAACACCGTTGCAGGCCTCCATCTGGGGGTTGGCTTTGGTGCCGACCTTCGTGGTGCCGCCGATCGGATAGCTCGGGTCTTCAAGATCGATGGTTACCTCACCCATGTACCATTCCCATGGCCTGGTCTCCTTCCACCGGGCGAAGTCCCACATGGGCTTCTCGTCCAGACTGGATGATCCGTACATCGGGGATGTGGCCATGACCCCCTGGTTGTGGTACCCGAGCGTCTTTGGAATCGGGATTTGCTTACCTGCGACTTCGGTGAACCCCCGGTTCTGCATGTTCCTGATAACATCGAGCATGAACTCCATCTGCTCGTGGGCAAGGACAAGGCCTTCCTTCGTCAGGTCGGCCATCTTCTGCTTTGCCAGAGGACTTACGTTGCGGTACATCCCGCCGATTCTCGGGTTGGAGGGGTGGATCGCCTCGCCGCCTGCGATGGCTCCAATGGTTTGTGCAATCTCTCGGATGCGGATGATCCTCGCCGCAACGCTCCTGAAAGGCTGCTCCTTGGCGAACGGATTGATCTTCGTCTCTGTCCCCGGGATGTAAAAGTCAGGGAGGATCAGGATGTTGTGCAGGGCGTGGCTGTGGAGACGGTTCGCAGCATGGAGAATGACCCGCAGGAGCTTTGCGTCCGTGGGAATCTCGCAGCCGATCGAAGCCTCCATAGCCTCGACGCTAGCCAGGGTGTGGGCGATGGGGCAGATACCGCAGACCCGAGAGGCAATCTTCGGGACCTGTTCCATCGTCTTACCTATGGCGAGCTTCTCAATACCCCTGACCGGGGTAATGGAGAGCCAGTCTCCTCGCTCGACGATACCCTGATCATTAACCTTCAGGGTGAGCTTGGAGTGGCCTTCATGTCTCGTGGTTGGAGAGATTTCTACAACTTTCGTCAATGGTATGCCTCGTTTTCGATTAGGTGTTCTTCAGGCTGTACCGTGGTTAAGGCACTCTCTGTGCGATTATTCCAATACCGTACATAAAGTAAGTTAACCCTACTTTCTTCAGGCGTTAGTTATAGTTTTCGTTCAGGAACCTTCGTAAGTTTTTGGAACATTCTATGGAGAAAAGCGTAAAACCCGAAGCAAGGAGAATCTCGTGACCGGAAGAAAACTCCTTCCTTGGAACCCGGCCCGAAACTATCCGGCTCTTTCAGCCACCTCCCTCAATAGAGCTTCGTGGGTTCTTTCCGGAGAATAGGGTGTTTGATAACTATGACTAAAACCTAGGTTCCCAAATCTTAAGCACATAAGCCCAATTCCACAAGTATGATGAGTCAGTGATTGTGATTTTGAAATTAGAGCCTGCAGTTAATGTGTTTAATTTTTGAGCACATAATTCGATATCATAAGAAGCTTATGGTCTTAAAAAAGCGGAACTAAGGTCATAAACATTCCCTCGAAAATTCTCTTCCTTTACTTAGTGCCAGCAACGAAATAACCTATGCAACTTATTAGTTCTTGGAATTTCGATTGGCTACCTTGATCGTGAAAATCAAGAAGTACAACCGTAGATGTGCATAGTTTATTATGTGACACGTCCTTAAGTGAACAATTTGTTGTACTTTTTTGATACTATTGAGGCTATTATTGATCTTTGTAAATAAATGGATAAACAATCGATCATAAAAAAGCCAATGTTTTAATTATGGCCGTGTACAAGAGTTATTGATCAATTCAGAAAAAGCGAGTACATCTCCTGTATTTGAGGTAAGTGTAGAGAGATTCTATGCTTACGGTTTTCAATCATTTATACCCACGACCCAAAATTGGAGAGCTAAAAAATACTTATGAATTAGAGTCTATTGACTGCATTTCTTACTAGGAATCCTGCTAATAGTCCGACACTGAGTGAAATTAAGGTTAAGACGTATATATGTGCTGTAAATAATTTTAAATAAAATAATACTTCGGTCATAAATAAAGTTACTATGATGAACGTGATTAATCCTACAGCATATTCGAAGTTGTTTCTTTTTGTGCTCATGTTATGTTATATAATGGAACATAATAATTAAAATATTGGGTTATGTCCCCAAGTTATTGAACAGGAACTCTAAACCCTAATAATTCCTTTAAACTCCACATATGACCAGATCTTATCAACCTCTAGTCTCTTTATCAACCTCTAGTCTCTTTATCAACCTCTAGTCTCTTTATCAACCTCTAGTCTCTTAAGATTATTAAGATTAATATTTCTGAGAAAATAAGTTGTAACTTCTTTTGAATGAGTTCCTGCAATCTCGAGCCATCTGCAAATTGTGTTTTTACTATGTCAAGTAGCTCTTGCTACTCCACGAATACCACCTATTTCAGGAATCATAGCTCGTCCTTAGAACTGCTTCCTCAGGAGTGTCGAGTCCGAAAAATATTGTACCTTTTGTTTCACAAAAGTAATGCATACAAGTTTTAAATTTAAGAAGTGCTTGGTTATTTTTACCGTATATCTCTTTAAAGACTATATTCCCTTGATTTTTAATTCCATAATCAGAACAATCTTTGTTCCAGCAAAAAAATTGTGAAAAATCGATTTTAGAAGTGATTCCAATGCCCCCTACTAATAATAGATTCAAAAATATATAAAAATGAGTCAATGATTTAGGGACACGACCCATAATTTCCTGCCCAAGTCCTGATTTTTCGTGTAAATTACTGCTGCAGTTCCGGTTAAGTTCCATCAGCCCGCCACTGCCAAAAAATAGAAATAATTCCTTAAATATCCCTGGCCGCCTGAGGACTCCCCAATATCACAAATATTCCGAAGCTTTCAGGCTTCCGGCCTCAGGAAATAATTCCATATCTCTCACTAAAATGCCAGTTCGGTGATCATCTCTAATAAAACGAAGCACGATTTCCATCTGTGACACAAACACGACTCTCATTTGGGTATAAAAGGTGATTTCACACCCCAGGAGGTAAGTGAGGTCATCCGTGATACGCTTGAGCTGAGTGAGCGTGGGCTATATATAAGATAAAAAAGTGTTCGGGAATTTGTGAAAATTTCGAGAAAAAATATGATGGACTCAGACCTTTTTATGGAAAAATTGATTCTGGAGAACCTGGAGACGATGACGACTTTTTCGACTGGTATGAAGCAAAAAAGGGACTCAATATTTGAATAAGAAGTTAAAAATTATCTCGGGAATCCAAATATGAATTTCAGAGATTACTATCTAATTTTTTAATTCCTCTTATTTTTTCTTTTTTGAGGACTTACGCAATTGAACTGAATAATCAATAGCATAAACCTTGGGTCTTCGTTGTTTTGTGTGGATATCCTCATAAAAACCAACGCGGTCTTGAATTGAAAATCATCTTATCCATAGAGAATGACGAAGAGCATAAACCTTTAACTGATTAAAATACATATTTAACTACAATGGCTATTGTACTTGATTTTAGACTTCAAGCGCGTAAGTTCTATAAGGATTACCAACGGTAACAAAACCGTGATAGAAGGCAACAAGGTCTCCTCTTTTCACTACCCATTTTATTTTATAATATGTTCATCTTCTTTTAAGCATTCTTTAAGCATTGCTACTTTCTTTTTTAGCACATCGAGTTCTTTTGCCAGGGAGTTGGTAATTGCCTCTATCTCCTTTGTTTCTTCTACTGCTAGCTGTTTCTTAGTCAACAAGTTCATAACCTCGATATAATCCGTTTAAAATATTTGTAATGATTATACGGTTTAATCTTATATAATTTATACTGTCTCCCAACCAACAGGAAACCTCATAGACAGGCAACGCGTAGAATCGAGATGCTGGAATCCCAAAAAAGGTTCCTTTATGAATTAGTTTTCTAAATGTTAGAAGGGAATGGGGAATTGACTAAATAAATTGGAACTATCCAGCCTGGACAAAATAACACTATTAGCCATCTTTATTAAGATTCAATGAGCAAATTTCAGTGAGCTTTTTTCTTTAATTGTTGGCTATGATTATGTTTTTCTTTTTAATCAGCTAGTAATCAGACGTATTTATTGCATCATAATCAATATCATCCAACTAATTTTTGGTGGGCTGAATAGTTACAAATTCAGTTTATATAGCCTTTATGAATTGAGGGGAATTCTGCATAAATCAACAACTATAGACAACATCCAAAGAAAAATATTATATACTTTAAATTTAATCAATATCTAGCAATCTATTTGTGAGGTGACCTTTATAACAGACATGAGAAATTTTGTTTTACGAGATGAAGAAGGTAATGAGCACGGAGTTTTCACTGGAAAACAGCCTCGTCAGGCTGCCCTTAAAGCTGCAAATCGAGGCGAAGGGACTAAATCCAAACCTGAGATTATCCGACTAAGGGAACGCGGGACAAAGAAAGTGCACGTTTTCAAGGCATGGAAACACGTTGTCAAAGCCCCAAAAAATAGGCCTGCGTGGATGCCGGAAAAAATCAGTAAGCCCTTTGTCAAGAAAGAGAGAATAGAAAAAATAGAGTGAATATAGTTTTCCTTATATGCCCTGAAAATCGGGGCTCTTTCATTTTCTTTTCGATATCCATAAACGGAATTAGATTGAAGTATTTTTAATTTTTAGGACTTACTCTAAGACTACTGACATTAGATCTTTTAAAAAATCAACAGGATAAAAATGGGCGACCTGTTTTTTGGTCGTTCTGCATTATTTGGTTGATGTTATTTCCAGGCGAACTAAGAGCCTATCCGAAAAGTGGTTACCTGCTGTAACTTTTACAATACGCAATATGCAAAACCGGAACTGATACTTTGATATTATAGACCTATTGTGACTTTTCAACATGCATTACTGAATTTTCGGATAGGCTCTAAATACCTTTTTTCAGTCTTTTTTACCCCGCACTTCAGTGAGATTAACGAGGCAGACCGGCTTTGGCACATGAAAACGCAAGCAATTGTTAAATTGGAAACTTAGAGACTTTTTAAATATTCTAGGATCGCCAAGATTTACTTTAATTCAACTTGCAATTGACTGCAATCAATCAAAAACCCATAAAATTATAAAAAGTCTCAAAGTTATTGATCTTGCCTGATTCTTACCAAAATATTTAACTGCATTTAAAAATATTAAACTGCTTTTATACTGCACTGATAGCGTGTATGCATAATCTGCAAGTTGGGGTTCTTTTTATGAAAATAAGACAAATGTTGGCAGAAAGTGATGAGATTAGTACGTTGAGCTTTGTCCATACTGCAGACCTGCACCTTGACAGTCCTTTTATCGGAATTACCGGGGTTGACCCGAAACTGGGAGAGAGGCTTGCAAAAGCCACAATTCAGGCTTATGAAACTATTATCGAACTTTGTATCGAGAGAGAGGTTGATTTTCTTCTTATCGCTGGAGATGTGTATGATAGTGCTGACAAAAGCCTTTATGCACAGGTCAGATTCATAGAGGGACTTCGAAAGCTTAATGCTGCCGGGATCCGAGCATATATTTGCCACGGGAACCACGACCCACTGGACGGATGGTCTGCAAGTCTTCAATGGCCGGAAAATGTGCATATCATGGGTGGAAGAAGCGCTGAGGTCGTGGAATTTGAAAAAATGGGGGAAACTGCTGCTCTTGTCGTTGGAAGGAGTTATCCCACACAGCACATCATGGCAAATCTAGTTAAAAATTTCCCGGGGAAAAAAGAAAACTGGCCTTTTACCATAGGGCTGCTGCACTGCAGCGTGGGAAACTGTTCAGGACATGACCCATACTCACCCTGCACCCTGCAGGATCTCAGGGAACTAAATTATGATTACTGGGCTCTGGGACATATCCATACTCCTTCTGTAATTTGCAAAGAAGCTCCACTTACAATATACCCAGGAAATCCACAGGGTCGGCATCCCGGAGAAACAGGGGCAAGGGGTTGCTACTTTGTAAAAGTTACCCAAGGGGAGATAACATTCACAGAGTTCGTTGAGACCGACTCCATCCGGTGGCACACCAGGGACATTTTCATCGAAGGCCTGGAAGACGAAGGGAAACTTATGGAAAGCCTTTTCAGCCAACTTGAGGAGATCAGAGAAAATTCAGGAGGGAGATCTGCTATTTGCAGGCTGGTCCTCAGAGGAAGGGGCCCTCTTCACCGCATCCTCAGGAATGAAGGTTTTCTTGAAGATATTCTCCAGCTGCTCAGAGAGGACGAAATCCGGGACCAGCAGTTTGTCTGGGTAGAACGCATTGAAGATGAGACACGTTTTCCGATCGAAAGGGACCTTCTTCTTAAAAGGGAAGATTTTGTGGGAGATGTGGTTAAGATCGTCGAATGCTTGAAGACCGATGAGAAAGTTCGGAATCAGTTTCATGAAAGCCTTATCTCTCTTTTTAATTCAAAGAACGGGAGGAAATTCATTTCAAAAATTGATAATGAAGAGCTGGATTCCTTGCTTCAACGTGCAGAAAACATCCTGCTTGATGCTCTTCTGATTGAGGAAAAAAATGAAAATTAGTGCCCTCCACATCGACGGGTTCGGTAAGTTTTCCGGACTGTCCATAGAAGACCTGCCTCCGGGCCTGGTCGTTTACAAAGGGGCAAATGAAGCCGGAAAATCCACATTATTTACTTTCATTCGGCGAATGTTTTTTGGTATCCCGAACAGCAGGTTCTGCAACCTCTATCCGCCATTGAAAGGAGGAAAGCATGGGGGAAGGTTGGTAGTCAACAATTCTTCCGGGGAGCGCTGTGTTATCGAAAGGAATACTGGCCGAAAAGACGATGTAAAAGTGAGACTCCCAGACGGGGTCGAGGGAGGCAAGGCCGAACTCCTAAAACTCCTTGATCATGCTGATAGAAGCGTTTTTGAAAATATTTATGCATTTGGCTTGGAAGAACTGCAGAGTTTTGAAACCCTGAACGACCAGAGCATCAACAGCAAACTCTACTGTGCAGGCACCGGAGTTGGGGTTTCCATTTCCAAAGTGTTAGAATCCATTAGCAGCAGGGAAAATAACCTATTCAAAGTACATGGAAGCAAACCCCGGATAAATGAGCTGTTCAGGGAAATTGTACAAACCAATGAAAAAATTGCCGAACTGGAAGGAGTCCAAAAGAAATACGATTCATTCCATTTTGAACTGGAACAGAAATCAAGGCTTATTGAGCAATTAAAAGAAAAATACCAGAATGTCAAAAGAAAGTCAGACCGTATACATAGCTTGCTTTCCGTATGGGAAGATTGGAGGGCCTTGCAGGAGGCAGGAGCCTCCCTAAAAGAGCTACCTGAGCTTGAGAGTTTTCCTGAAAAAGGAGAAGAAAAGATTTTAAGGCTTCAGGAAAGGATCAAAGATCTCAGAGAAAATATTTCGGGCTTTCAGCAGGAATTTGAGAAAAATGCCATAAGAGAGAGAGCCATCTCCATTGACGAAAAGCTCCTTGGGAAAAAAAATGAGGTACTGGAACTGGGGGGTGGGATTGAGAAATACAGGTCAGAATGTAAAATGCTTCCTGTGCTGGAAATTAACCTCAGGGAGGAAGAAGCCAGATTTTCAGAACTCCTTCTGGAACTGGGCCCTTCATGGGATGAAGATGTACTGAACCATTTTGATCGCTCTATCCCTGCCAGAGAGACTATAATCCAGATGCGAAGAGCTATTGAAGAAGCTGAAAGTAAAATTAAAGAAACCAGGTCCGAACTGGATCAGATCCTCAACAGCATAGAGAGGGGCCTGCAGGAAAACAGCGGTTTTGACGACAGGCTCCTTATGCATAAGGATGCGGTTATGGAACGTGGAAACGGGATTGCAAAATACCGGGCTGACAGGGATTTCCTCCTATCCGGAGAACAGGAACTTCAGGGCAAAAGGACTGAATTCCGGGAAACACTAGATGGGCTGGGCGAAGGCTGGGATGAAGAGGCTCTGAACAGTTTTGACCGTTCCATTCCTGCAAGAGAAAACGCGATCCATAAGCGGAAGGAAATAGAAGAAAGCGAAAAAATAATTGAGAGAATACGGGAAAGGTTAGGAGCAGCCCTTAAGGAAATCGAAGAACTCCGCGAAGAAATGGAGTCTATGGAGGAGAAACTGAAAGTGTACTCTTCCCTTCCAGATTATGAAAACGTGAAGCAAGGGCTTGAGGCAGTGAGCTATCTACGGGTGAAATATCCTCTGCTGAGGGAAAAAGAAGCTGAGCTCAAAAACCTTGAAAAAGACCTCGAAAAGGAAGCAATGCTCTTTGCAGCGTTCAGGCCCAGAGAAGCTGAAAATGATACAAAGCTTCCCCTCTGGCCTGCAGGAATGATTCTGATTGCAGGCGGCATCGGGTTAATTTATGAGTATATGAACGGTTCCCTGCTTTCGGGGGTTGCCATATTCCTCCTCCTTTTTGCAACCTCTGCAGCATACATCCTGACAGCCAGGAGAAACTCTCCGGCCTCTTCTCCCCTGCCGACACAGCAACAGGAAAGTGTTTCAGAAAAAAGAGAAGCGCTGGGCCTGAAAGAGCAGCTTTCAAAAGAGCTTGCAGCCCTAAAGGAAGACATGAAGGTAAGGGCAAAAAAATGCGGTTTTGAAGAAGTCCCTGATCCCTCTGTGCTGGAGAGGAAAGCCGATGAGCTGCAAAATTCAAAGGAGGAGCTGAGAACTGCCGATGAATTGCGGCTCCGGCAGGATAAACTTCAAAAGAAGCTGGAAAGGTTAACTTCCAATTATTCATCGCTTGAGATCACATTCAGGGCCGATCAGGCCAGGCAAAAGGAAATCCTTCAGGAATGGAAACAGTGGCTTGTTTCACTTGGACTGAATCCGGCACTCTCCCCGGAGAATGTGCTTGAGATTTTTTCCTCGATCAGGGCATGCCTGGAAAAGCAAAAAACTGTCAAAGAGCTTGAAAAGCAGGTAAGGCTCAAAGAAGCAGCTGTTGAGAGGTATGAAAAGGAAGCACAGGATATCCTGAAAGCCTGTGGAAAACCAGTTACAAGAGCAGGATTTGAAAGTGAAATAGCAAAGCTCCGAGAGGAAGTAAGTGTTGTATTTAACCAGGCCGAAAGAATGAAAAAACTTGAAGTTGAGGTAGAAAGCCTGGAACGTAAAAGAGAGGAACTGGAAGTCCGACTCCTGCAGGAAGAGAAGACGAGAAACGATCTTTCCGAGAGGTGGAGTCAGTGGCTTGTATCCCGCGAGCTAGATCCCTCTCTTTCCGTAGAAAGTGTCCTTGAAATCTTTTCGGTAATCAGGACCTGTTTTGACAAGCAGAGAACGGTCAGAAAGCTTGAAGAACAGATAAGTTCCAGCAGAGCTTCGATAAAAGATTATGAAGCAAAGGTGTCCGGGGTTTTGAAGGAATGCAACCGTCCGGTTTCAGGGATTTCTTCCGACACGGAAGTCGAAAAACTTCGTTCAGACTTTGAACTTGAATCTGAAAAATTAAGGAATCTGGAGCAGCTCAAAACAAGATCTGAAGAGCTGGATATTGAACTCAGGATTGCCCTTTGCAAGTACAAAGAGGCTGAAGAAGAGCTTTCAACTCTTCTGGCTACCGGTTTTGCAGATACGGAAGAAAAGTTCTGCGAAAATGCGAGGATCTGGGACCAGCGTACCGGATTCAAAAGCAGGGTTTACGAGGCAGAACAGCAAATCCGGAGGGTTTCAGGAGACGGGGCAAAATATGATGCTTTTGTAGAAGAGCTTCAAAATGCAGACCCTATTACTCTGAAAGAAGAATGCCAGAGGCTAGAGAAATGCCTCAAAAATCTAGACCAGGGTATCTCCGAAGGAATCGACAGCCGCGGAGCAATCCGAAATCAGATTGAACAGCTTGAACATGAAGATGGAGGTTCTCTAACCAGGCTTATGAGGGAGGGCCTGCAGGAAGACCTCCGCGAGAAATCAAGGGAATGGGCTGTTCTGGTTCTTGCCAGGAAGATCCTTGAAAAGGCGGTTGAAGTTTACGAAAAGGAAAGGCAGCCTGCAGTGATCGTGGAAGCCCAGGCTTTTTTTTCAACAATTACCGGAGGCAGGTACACGCGGATTTATTCTCCCCTGAACTCTTCCAAAATTTACGTTGAAGACCGTGAAGGGCGCCAGAAGAGTGTCACGGAACTCAGTCGGGGGACGGCCGAACAACTTTATCTCTCGCTGCGCTTTGGTTTTATCCGAGAGTTCGAGAGACATTCGGAGCCACTGCCCGTAGTTTTCGATGATGTGCTGGTGAACTTTGATCCTGAGCGCTGCAACAGCACCTGTGAAGCCATAAAAGACCTGGCATCAACCAACCAGATATTTTACTTCACCTGTCATCCCGAAACCGTACAGATGCTTTCAGAAAGGTTCCCCGAATGCCGGGTCGTTGACCTGGATGAAGTATGAATAGAAGCATTTGTTGTTGAAAATCAAATTTATTGCTCGATCTTTCTTTTTTGGTTTGGCAACTTTACAAAAAGCAGTTATTTTCGACCTACACAAAATGGTGAAGAGCCAAAAACTTTCTGATTCGTAGAGATTCTATTCGATCATGAAAAACGGCTACATGCTCACTTGTGCTCCGCCGCCCCTCGTAAGTTTTATATACTATACACGATAAATAGGAAGATTGTATAAGAGTCTCTAACTTAATTGGAGAGTGTTTTTTAACAAAATGTTGCACCAGAGGATGAATACCGCCTAACCTTCAGATGCATCTATTGAACTTTTCAGCTTTTTGTCTCATTTTTAAGGGCTTTACAGAAGCTAGCCTATATGCTTTAAAGCCGGGGACATTATTTAAATTTAAAGCTGGATATAAAATGCCTGCCGTAAAAACTGAATTGAATCAAAAACATAAAAACAAACTAAATATAAAAATTAAAACAAGGATACCTTTAGCACCTTTATTTGCGGGGTTTGAAATAAAATGTCAGAAGAATCCGATGATCCAGACAGTAGTGATAGTAGTAGTAGCAGTCGTCAGAAAATACTCACAGTAGCCGGAATGGTACTGTGTGCTGTACAGTTTGCCTTCTTTGTATATATGATCTTTAAGTTTATCGAGATGGATTTTGGGCAGGGCTTAAAATTCATGTTGCTTGCTTACACTTCAGCGTTCATTTACAGGAACCTGGAGAATTCAGGGGCAATTCCGGTTGCAGCAGAGAACTGATGACTGAGTGGGTTTTGAATGAATCCACACTTTCTACATAACTATCTGTTCTGAATTTTTACTTCATTTTTTTATTTTTTTATATTTGCTTTTCTCTTCATTTTTACTTTTTACTTTCTATGTTTTCTATTTTTTCCTTATGTGCTGTGCTTTTTAGGCTTTGTGTAAATCCTCTCTAAATTGAAATGATCAGGTTAAATTTGAATACTGAAGCTTAACGCTGCAAATTCAGTTAGAGATTTTTTATGTTATAATCCCAGGCTTTTGCAGAGTCAAATCTTCAATAAATCTTCAATTATGAGTCTTTTTGATTTTTCTGGTTCTTCTCCAATTTCAAAAAAACAATAGAATTTCATCCAAATTCACTAAACTCCCGTTCTCATTTTGGATAGTTTGTCCACTAAGATCTAAAGTTTTCAGATAAACGTGTGATTTTGCCATAATTATTCGATAGCAATCGCTATAAAATTTCAATTTAAATTAATTTTCTATTCACACTTTATTTATCCATACTGGAATCTCGCCCTCATCAAGGGTGAGAATCCTGCCCATTTTCCAGTGCAGAAACACCGTTTACAAATAGCCATCTTCTCCGACTTTAGAGTGCTTTAGATTGCTTTTTAGCGATGTAGTGCGCACTTCCTTTTTCTTTGCTGGTGATTTCATCCATACCAATAACAAACTGCAACAAACCATGCTGTTAATAAAGTGATCATTGTTTTTTCAGGAATTACTGCAAAGTTAATAGTATAAGAACAGACAGATTTCAAAAACACAAGCATATAAGGAGATGGATAATTCTTCCATGTTAATAATATATAAATCTAATAAATATCATACGAAATAAATACTAATAAAACAATATAGTAAACATGGTATTAACTGAAATCGTAGTGCTGGGTGTCGCTGTAATAGTGGCGGTTGTTTTGTTTAAATTGTTTAACAATCTGATTCATCTTGTAATTCATGCCATAATTGGTCTGGCAATTCTGTACATCGCAAACTTATTCGGCTTAAACGTAGCGATATCGATATGGACAATTCTTATTTGTGCATTCGGCGGGAGTATCGGTGCAATAATCGTAATTATTTTGAGCTACCTGAAAATAGCTTTTGTGGGATAATCATGTTCAATAGAATGATTATTTGGCTCATTAAAGCCTTTTGACGAGCTTCAAACTTCAACCCTTGTAAAATAACCTAAGAATTTCCTGCTGGCTTTGTCTGGGGCTTCTGGCTGGCGTGGCCGCACCAAAGAAATCCTAAAACAATCTCACAAGATCTAACTGAGAAAGCTGTATATTGCAAAAGAAACAAATTAATTAGTGTTGAAGATAAAAAATCAATAATCTTTCATATAGATCGGAGTGAATGGTATGGTAAAGAAAGCAACTTTGAAACGCACACCTGAAGGTTATGAGAGCGAATGTACACACTGTGGAACGACTAACTTCAGCAAAGACCCTACTGGACAAATGGTCTGTACTATGTGCAATAAGGAATATCTTGCAACAGTGGCTCATACGGAAGAAGATTAAAATTGGAAGCAAAGACGATTCACAGGAAGTACGACGACTGCATAGCTTGTAATCCGGCGTATATCCTGTGAATCGACATGTCAGGTAGTTTTTATGCAGTGAAGCAGTCTGTTTAGCCTTACTGAAGTGAGAACAAGATTCAGTTAAGATTCAATACTTATAAAAGTGTTCTTTCTTATGCTAATATCTAAGAAGTACGTTGGAAAATCATATATGGATACTCAAGTTATGAATAAATGTCATAACAGTGGCAGAAGAGATACTATTTTAACGCCCGCATAAAACACATCTATTGTTTTTGCTCTTCGTCTGTCTTATCAGTAAATTTTATGTTATGCCAACTGCACTTATCTTTGTAATGACCAATTAAATAGCCTACAAATACGCCTTTAACAAAACCAATTAAACCGACCCCTACAACAACACTAAACGCTATTTTTTCAGCTGTTTTGCACATCCTTTTAACTCCACCCATAGATACACCTCTATTTTTTCACTTTTTTATCAAGTTTTTCTTTATTTGTTTATATTGCTCTAATGTTACGTCACAATATACGTAAGTACATTTTGGCTCTTCGCTGTTTTGTATGGTTGAAAATGATTAGTTATTTAGACAGTTGTCAGTCCATAATGAAAAATGCCATGCTTGAAAGGCGATGAATGGAGTTACCCACTCGAAATAATGAAGAGCCTACATTTTCTATGCTTGGAGCATCGTGAGCTCCTTACCGATGACCAATGAATAATCCTTCATTATCACCGGTTAGCTAGTTTTTAGGTATAACTTCAAATACTGTAGGTATAACTTCAAATACTGTATATAGTGATTTTCTAACTTGATGGAGACAATTAGGATAAAAAAGAACACTACTTTTGCATCTTGACGTGTGTTAATTGTGTATGACTTGGTGCGGTGTTGTGGTGATACAATGGAAGATTTTGATGTGATGCGTATACAGATGGAGCTTGTAAGGGCAATCCAGGTATAGGTGGTTGGGGTGTTAAACTTGTATGTAAAAATGGCAGTAGCGAGTTATATGGATGCGAAAACAATACCACAAATAATCGCATGGAATTAACAGCTGCTATTAAAGCGATAGAAAAATGTCCTAGCATCCTTCAGCTATTCTTGTTTATACGGATTCACAATATCTCATGAAAGGAATTACTGAATAGATTAAAGGATGGAAGAAGAAAGGTTGGAAGAACTCTAAGGGAGAGCCTGTAAAGAACATTGACCTATGGAAGCGTTTGGATGAACTATGTGGTGCACATAATACATCATGACGGTGGGTATAAGAGGTTATAATGAGAATCCGGGAAATGAACGAGCTGATATATTAGCAAATAAAGGAATAGACCAAATGAGAAGTAGACAAAAAAGACCGGTAGAGTTCTTTAATCCCTTGTTTTACATCATTTTTATCTAAATAGAAAGTCATTCATGATTCTATGAAGATTTATTTCAAGAAAATACACTTTTTCGCCATCACTATAGGCTCCAATCTCTATAATATCTCCATTAGTTAGTAGCTCTCGCAAATCATCAGGTTTGCAATCGACAGTGAACGCATTAACTACATACTCACGCCAATTACACATCATTGTCGGCATTCCATCCGTCGGTAAATCTGTAAAAACTTTAGCATACGAAATATCACATGATGCTTCATCTTTCATGTATGATATTTTTGCAGTTTATTATTTAAGAATCGTTGCATTTGTTGACAATTCAGGAATTTTGCAAGCCTATAACCATCAATATGTGAGTTAATGGCATATGCGCAGAGAGTATTTTATGACTTTTAATTACCTATACCTTCTTAATCTTTTTATCCTCTTTTTTTGATAAGCCACGATCTTGTCACTTAAAGGGTGATCCGGCTTTATTATAAGATGAGTTAATGAAATAATAAGAACCTCTTTTTCATCTCCCTCTATAGTGCAAATTATACCTCCTGTATCTCCAGAATAAAATACATTACTTATATTTATCTCCCGATTCGAATCGGTATATATTTCTTTTTGCTTAAGGTATTGATATGAATCTTCGGTGAAGCGAGCTGGAATAGGTAAGTATTGCTTCATTTCCTCAATGAGAGTTTCACTTCCCTGCTCTTGTTTCATACAAGATTGAATTGCCCTGAAAGATTATAGTTTTATCTTGGTATGTTAGAACGACCAGAGCAAAAGAGCGCCCTTCTAAGAGTTCCAGAATTCAACCCTAAGCTTCCGTTAGAAATTCTTTTTTCCTATTCCGGGGCTTCTGGGTGGCGTGGCAGCACATAGGAAATCTTAAGGTAAAGTTAAGGTAAGTTTACTACAAAGGTTTCCAATTCAAATTCAACCAACATAAACCACTCGTTTTCTCAGTAAACCGATCACATGCGGGCTCATTACAGCCGTCGTGAGGGTCTCATGAATAACTACTTACAATTCTCAGAATTACTTTTTCTCCTCGCTCTGATGCTCTGGCGGGCGTGACAGCATAAGAGAATTATCACATTAAACTGCACTTTCGATTAGGTTCTAATAATATCCCTTAAAATCAAGAGCAACCGTAATCAATCCTCTAAAAGTCTGGGTTTAATTTCCTATGATTAATATCCCAGCTTGAAAAATTCTTGTTTTGTAGCGGCTATGCGAATAGTACAAAAAAGTAGGTCGTGAGAGTCCAACCTGAAAATTTAATAAATGACTCCACAACCTTTATTCTTCATCGTTTTACGTTTTCAATTTAAGAAGATCAATTACTTCATCTTAATGTAGTTATAGTCTTTTTCGCAGTACTCGTGCCCGCTGCATTTTTCACTGTTAAACTGACAGTGTATTTTTTACCTGCTTGAGGGTATTTATGCACAGGAGGATTCTGCAATTTTGAAGTGGTTTTATCGCCAAAGTTCCAGTACCAGGAAGTTGGGTTGTTCGTACTTTTATCAGTGAACTTAACAATTTTCCCAGTCATTGGATATGCAGAGAATGCAGCAACTGGAGGGTTTAGAACAGTTATATAGCTAGACTTTGTGACAGTATTACTACCTGCTGCATTAGTTACTGTTAAGCTAACGCTGTACTTTCCTGCTTTTGTGTATTTATGTACAGGATTCTTGACTTTTGATGTGTATTTATCACCAAAGTTCCAGTACCAGGAAGTAGGTGATCCTGTACTTTTATCCGTGAATTTCACTGTTAACGGGACTTTTCCTGAGGTTGGAGATGCAGAAAAACCAGCAGCAAAAGGAGGGGTAAGAGTGCCCATATAGATATCCCATCCATTGGGATTTCCATACTCGTCAATACTTCTTCCACTGCGACTATCCTGCCAAACTATCCTATCACCGTAGATACGAGGATTAGATGCTGATCCATTTGTGGTAATCCGAGTTTTATTCTTGGTGGTTAGATCGTAAACATAGATATCTGGATATTGCCATCCATATTGACCATATTCAGTCCAAACTATTCTGTCCCCGTAAATATGAGGATCTGTAGCGCTACTGGGGATCAGGGTTTCACTCTTAGTGGAAAAATCATACATGCAGACATAAGCAGGCGCTCCATATTCTGGAATCCACTTATGCCATACTACCCTATTATTATAAATATCAGGCGACTTGACATCCACATAATTTTCTCCATATCCATTCCCTCCCATCTCCGTTACCTTTTTAGTGGAGAGGTCAAATATACCAATTCTAGCAAATGGCTCAGCAGCACTATAAGAACCCGCTATTAACCATACTATCCTGTTACCGTAGATAGCAGGATTTGTATTAATTAAGCTGTACTCACTAGGATAATCAGAACCATCATTAACTGGGATATCATCTTCAGCAATTTTAGTTACCCTCTTAGTAGATAGATCATAAAGAAAGATTCCGCCCCCATACCATACTATCTTATTACCGTAGATGTCAGGGCTGAAAGCGTTTCCACTCTTGGTTATACGAGTTTCCTTTTTAGCGGAAAGATCGTACATGTAAATATCTCCCTCATTTTTGTTACGCCCATCACTCCATACTATCAAATTACCATAGATAGCTGGGTTTACTGCGGATCCACTTTTGGTAATACGGGTTTCCTTCTTAGTGGAACTATCGTATATATATACATCATTTCCACCGTTGCGCGCATCCTGCCACACAATGGTGTTACCGTAGATATCAGCGTTAGTTGAATTTCCGCTGGTGGTGATCCTGGTTTCTGTGATCGTTAGCGGAGCTGCAGATGCCGCAGATGATACGAGAATTAGAAATATAATGAGGGCTGCTGCAGCTAAGGCTACAGAAGATGATTTACTTTTATACTCCATTCGTTCTACTCCTTTTCTTCCGTTTATTTTTCATATAAAAAATGTTAATAATTGATAGTTTATAATTATTTGGATGTTTTCAATTATGAAAAAATTATAATAATCAACATAATACAAGGATAAAAATAATAAAATAAGGCTAACATTAATCTAATATATTCATAAATGTTAAGTCATTCAGACGTAAGAAAAATGAAGAAAAGGTTCCTATTGAAGATCTACACGACATATATAGTTATGCAGAGAAATTAAAAATTGCAGTTAGTAATTATGATAACAACAAGCAAAATTTAGGTTAATAACCTATTAACGAGCTCAATCATCAACCTTTAACATTCCCTCAAAGTTAGGACTTACGCAATTGAACTGAGAAAACAATAACACCAAAGCTTCTATCGTCTAAAAAGCGAATTTGACCACAGCATCTATTGCGCTTGATTTTGTATTTAAAATGCGTAAGTCCTAAAAGTATTCTTTTGACTCAATCTCTGGCTCTGGCTAGTTATACAGCACCAAAGAATCCTTCATCAGTTCCAGACTCAAACCGCCATATTCTCAGACTTCATAGAGCTTTATAATTTCGTTTTTGCAGATTATCGTTTCATGGCTTCACAAGTTTGGGCATATATACTTTGCAGCTAGTACACCGGAGGTCAAAGTTCCATCAAAGCGAAGTTCCATCAAAGTGAGGTTCCATCAAGTAAAGTTCCATCAAAGTGAAGTTCCACCAGATAAATAACACACATGTTAGTTTACTATCTAATTTACCAAACATTACTAAACTTTTGCAAAATTATTATATATATCGTCTTTTATAAAATATTGTCAATGTCAGTGTAGTTGAGCGATTCCTTGCACATGATTTGATAAATATGGCTGCAAAATAAAAGTATAAATTGAGGTTTTGCCAATCTCCACAATATTCCTTATTTTTCAATAATACTTGATAATAATGCTTATTTTGCGAAAAATT
>MDTP02000066.1 GCA_001714685.2 Methanosarcina sp. Ant1
AAGGACGCCCTTGAAACCGATGCGGATATATTGTCCAGCGCTTGTCCATTCTGTAAGAGAAACCTGTCGGATGGCCGAGACTCAATCAAAGCTACTGACCTCGTTGTCGAGGACGTCATTGAGCTTGTCGCAGAGGCTTTAGGCCTTGAGACCACATAAGCGAAAGAAATGAAGGTTGGACTCCAGTCCTTACCTTTATTACTTCGGGAGTGCGGAGGGTCACGAATACCCCGTCCTTTACAGGCTGTCAGACAATTCAATTTTAGGGTAAAAAGATAACAAAAAGAAAGCACTTAAAACCTCTAATGGTGAACGAATTGGAAATAAATTCTACATGTT
Source organism: Methanosarcina sp. Ant1 (assembly GCA_001714685.2). Classification (GTDB taxonomy): domain Archaea; phylum Halobacteriota; class Methanosarcinia; order Methanosarcinales; family Methanosarcinaceae; genus Methanosarcina. The sequence continues at coordinate 340 of MDTP02000066.1, forward strand.
TGTACATGTCGGATAAAGATCTAAATTTTTGAAATCCTTTAGAACTCAAGTTTAAAATTTTAATTGTTTAATTTTATAGAAATAAGACGGAGTTTTTTCATTTATGCAGTCATCTTTGAAAATAGGAAGTATAATGGGTATACCTATCAAACTGGACACATCTTTTCTTCTTGCACTTCCAATAGCTGCGTATTTTTCTGCGATCAATTCACAGCCATTTGGTTTTGCGGAAGTTGAGCCACCTATAGTTAGATATGCTCTTTCTGCACTTTCTGCCATCTTCCTTTTTGCCTCAGTGCTTTTACATGAACTTGCTCACTCCTATTTTGCAAAGCGTTACGGGGCCAATATTATTAGCATCACTCTCTTCCTTTTTGGAGGTGTAGCCTCTATGGAAGAAATCCCAAAGAAACCTGGACAAGAAGCAAAGATGGCTTTTGCAGGGCCTTTAACGAGCCTCATTATAGGTTTTATCTGCCTGTTCACATACAGTTACATAATCTCCCCTAACCCTGCGCTTTCTCAAAACTCTGTATATCTTGTTATCTGGATTCTTGGATCGATGAACTTAATGCTTGGGATCTTTAATTTATTACCTGCTTTTCCTATGGACGGGGGTAGGATGCTCCGTTCATTTTTTGCTAGGAAAATGTCTTATGTAAAGGCTACTCATAGTGCAGCTTCCGTCGGAAAGCTTGTTGCTATTCTCATGGCAATTTTTGGAATTTATATAGGTGATCTCTGGTTACCTCTAATTGCTCTCTATATTTATTCCAGCGCGTCTAATGAGGACCGATCTACTCAGACTTAGGTAGATCTAGATAATATTTTAGTTAGGAATATTATGCCAAAGAATGCGGAAGCATGAGTTTAACGAGAACAAGAAGAGTAAGACTTTACAAATGTGGTAAATGTAAAGCATGGTTCCAGATACCTGTAATGAAGCTTGTTAACTGTAATAATGGGCATAAGACCCTGAGATAAAAACAGAAAACAGAAGGTGCAATAGCATGAGTACAAAGAAAGTGATTAATTGCTCAAAATTAAAAGATGTGGCAACTTATCTTAAAAAAAAGGATGAAGCTAGTGATAATCCCTATCCTCAATTTAATGATTCGACAGCATCAGATTTAGTTAAGAAGAAGAAGTAAAACAGCAAGTACAGGCTACTAAAGAACCCGCTGCCCGACTTTATCCTATTCGGTTTCAATCTCTAACGAGTTTTTAAATCAATTTCAATAGCTTGTGCTATGTGGATCTTGAACATTATAGTAAGTTTCAATCTCTAACGAGTTTTCAAATCAATTTCAATAGCTTGTGCTATGTGGATCTTGAACATTATAGTAAGTTTCAATCTCTAACGAGTTTTCAAATCAATTTCAATAGCTTGTGCTATGTGGATCTTGAACATTATAGTAAGTTTCAATCTCTAACGAGTTTTCAAATCAGTTGCAATTAATTTCTCCTAGCGGAATTGATGGAAAATTTTGGCGACCCCAGAAGATATTAAAAAGTCTCGAAAACGGACTTAGAGCCTATCCGAAAAGTTAGTAATGCATGTTGAAAAGTCACAATAGGTCCATAATATCAAAGTATCCTTTCCGGTTTTGCATATTGCGTTTGTAAAAGTTCTACTCAGTTATGAAAGAGTTACTGATGTTTCCACATACTATAACTCTTTCTTGGGAACCCCCACTGCCTCTTTTCAAACCCTATACCTGAAGATTAGATCCAAAAGAATAGGCTTTTTTCACATCCTATAAGCTAGTCACACGCTCGTAGCGGGCTTTAAAGCCAGATTCAGGAAAATATATTGGCGCATCTTCTCTGGAATAGGCGCGAAGGTAAATTGAGTTTCCTGAACTTTAGGCTGATTTGCAGAATATATTTGAATAAAAGTTGGTTTTAAAGTTTCTTTACTTGTTTTTCCTTATTTTTTTGATATTTGAGGCATTTATCATATTTATCTGTCTCGCAGAGTATTTTTAAATCAGCGGATTTCAATTCTGTTTTGTCGATTCCACATTTGTATTTTGCTCTTTTGGGATTTTTGTCCGATTTAAGTTGGTCGCATTGCATGTTTATGTCACCAGTTGAAAAAATAATGAGTTTTTGTTATATTAGGATTATGTATTTCGGTTCTGTAAAGGGCAGTGTTGCGAATTTGCTGTAAATTCAAAGCCAAATTATTTCATGCTGCTTTTATTTTGTTCTTCCGCTGTGGAATTTTCTACCCATTTACTTCTTAAGATTTACGATTTTACAGAAAAATCTACACACTGTCTTAACCGAATACAAATGAATACTAATTTATATTCTATTTTTATTATAATAACTTACCAATAGTCTGCGACGAAGAGCCAAATAATCCAAGTCTCGAAGACTAACAGAGCATGCTGAAAAAGTATTTATAATATTATTATAATTTTTAATAAGTATTATAATCATTTTTGAGAGTTTATCTTTTATGTATTTATTCTTTTAATTGCCATGGTAATTATTATTTAATAATGTGCTCATCGTTTGTGCAGTCTTTTGGGATGGTTATTTCACATATGGAGGAAAAACTTGTGTATATCTCTGGACCCGCTAAAAGTGACCAGAACACATTTGAAGAAAAAGTTCAGAAAATGGCTGATGTAGGGCTTGCCGGAATAATTGACGTCAAGGAAATCCAGTCTTTGATGGACGATTTCTATAAACTTACCCATATTCCAATTGGTCTAAACGATCTCAAAGGTAATGTTCTGGTAAATGTTGGATGGCAGGATATTTGCACTAGATTTCACAGGGTTCATCCCGAAGCCTGCAAGCACTGCATAGAAAGCAGAGTACAATTATCTTCAGGCATCCCCCCGGGAGAATATAAGTTATACAAGTGCAAGAACAACATGTGGGACATAGCAACTCCCATAATAGTGAATGGCCAGCACACTGGAAATATCTTCTCAGGACAGTTCTTTTTTGAGGATGAGCCTCTAGACTATGAGCTTTTCCGATCCCAGGCTAAAAAATACGGCTTCAATGAGAAAGAATACATAGCAGCTCTTGAAAAAGTTCCACGGTTTAGCAGGAATGCTGTGGACACAAGCATGGCATTCTTCATGACATTTGCCAACATGCTCTCGCAGCTAAGCTACAGCAATATCAAGCTAGGCCAGTCGCTGGCGGAACGCGATGCCCTGATGGATGCGCTTCGCGAGAGCGAGAAACGTGAGCGAGTTCGTTCGGATGAACTAACAGTAGTATTGGATGCCGTGCCTGCCGTTGTGTTGATAACACATGATCCCGGGGCGCTTAAGATGACTGGTAACCGGATCTCATGTGAATGGCTCCAACTTCCGGAGAGAGCAAACTTGTCCAAAGCCGCACCGGAGGGGGAGAGACCTGAGACCTATAAGCTGTTCAAAGGCGGATTGGAGATCCCACTTGCAGATATGCCCGTGAGGATAGCGGCTTCAGGCAAAGAGGTACACGACTACGAGTTCGACATTGTCTATTCTGACGGCACGATGCGGCATTTATTGGGCGACGCCATACCCTTGCGTGACGATCAGGGCAACCCACGCGGAGCCGTTGCTGCATTCATAAACATCACCGAGCGAAAAAAAGCTGAGATCATGCTTAAGGAAACACTAGACAATTTGGAGAAACTGGTTGAAGAGCGTACAGAAGAGCTTAAAACAGCTTTCAATTCATTGAAAGAAAGCGAACAAAGTCTTAGTGAAGCTCAAAAATTGGCTCACATAGGAAACTGGAAATGGGATATTATTACAGATGAAGCATACTGGTCAGACGAAATGTATAGTATTTATGGACTTAAGCCTCAAGAATTTGAAGTTACTTATAACTTATTTTTAACTTATGTACACCCAAATGATCGAGACTATGTAGATAATGCCGTTAAAAAAGCTTTAAATGGAGAACCCCTTGACATTGATTATAGAATCATCCTAGCTGACGATTCTGAGCGAGTAGTCCATGCAAAATCTGAAGCTATTTTTGATGAGAATTATACTCCTGTTAGTATGAGAGTAACGGTTCAGGATATTACTGAACGTAAAAAGTCTGAAGAAAAACTTCAGGAAAGTGAAGAAAAGTACCGCAATATTGTAGAGATAGCAAATGAAGGTATATTGGTAGTTGACGCTGAACTCAGGATTACTTACTATAATAAAAAACTGATGGATATGCTCGGATACAATCAAGTAGAGGGTATTGGCAGATCAATATGGGAATTCATTAGTGAAGAAGGCAAGACTATAATCAAAAAAACTATGGAAAATGGGCGGAACGGTGTCAATGAAAGTTACGAGTTGGAATTAATATGTAAAGATGGCTCATCCTTATGGGCATTTATAAATGATAAATCCCTTTTTGATAAAGATGGAAAGTTTATGGGCTCGATAAGCATGCTCACTGACATCACCGAGCGAAAAAAAGCTGAAGAAGCTCTGGCAAATATTGAGACTGCCCGTAAAAAGGAAATTCACCACAGGATCAAGAATAATTTGCAGGTAATATCTTCCCTTCTTGACCTTCAGGCTGAACAGTTCAAGGGTAGAAAGGATATTAAGGATTCAGAAGTTCTAGAAGCCTTCAGGGAGAGCCAAGACAGAGTGGTATCTATGGCTCTTATACATGAGGAACTGCATGAAGGTGGAGGAGACAATGAAGTGAATTTCTCACCATACATTGAAAAACTCGTTGAGAACCTTTTCAAGACATACAGGCTCGGAAATACCGATATCAGCTTAAACATGTATGTGGAAGAGACCATTTTATTTGATATGGATACCAGAGTCCCATTGGGGATGGTCGTTAACGAACTAGTTTCCAACTCCCTCAAACATGCATTTATAGGGAGAGATAAAGGAGAAATTAGAATCAAACTCCATCGAGAAGAAAGCAGAAATGAAGGAAAGAGTACCAATTTCATTCTGACTATTTCAGATAACGGTGTAGGCATTCCTGAGAACCTTAATATCGGAGACCTTGACAGTCTTGGGTTTCAGCTGGTAACCACACTTGTAGACCAGCTAGATGGAGAATTTAAACTGAAAAGGAATAATGGGACGGAGTTCACTATGAGGTTCACTGTAACAGAGAAAAATAAACAAGCATCAGCGCCAGCCCTAAAATAATTAATTGAATGTAACTACCTACATTCGGCAGGTGAACGTAAAAACCCATTTTATTTTTCTACTGATATCGGTTTTTCAAAACTTTTAAAATTAAATTAATATTAATAACTTCTAAATGTTGACAATATCCTCGTCAATATATATTTATTGTAAGCAGAAGAAATAACAAATCCTGTTAGAGGCTTCGTTCTCTTGACACTGATTTTTAATTATATTCACAAAAAACAACGATCAAAAATATTCATATGTGAGAATGTATTTGCTGCCGAATGTAGGTAACTATACCCTGAATAGTTACCTTAATTCATGTAATATAAGTATCTCAAGGGGCTATGGATTAAGGAATCTGTTTTCAATCAAGTATAGAGGCTCTTTGTGAGCTGTTAGAAGACTATACTCAAGTATTTTGCCTTTTCTTTGAATTTACACAAATTCGCAACACTGCCTGCCGCAAGGAATGTTTATAGTATTTTGGAATTTAGAACGCAGCTTTTGAGCATTCCGTTATCATGGTATTCCGCAAAAGCAATATCCTCTAAAACACCATATTTGTATTTTCCGTTTCCAAATAATTACTGCCTTTTAAAGAGTTTGCACATGCACTATTCTAATGGTCTTTTTATTTGGCAATTCATTCACAGTTTCATACTCAAAACCTAAGACACCTATATCTATGTTAAACCATTTTGGAATATGACTGCAAGTGACATCCAGCCTGTTGAATTCTCCATTTTTCAGATAGGGAATCAGAATTTTCTTTGAAGTCAACTCCGGATTTTTTGAAAGGATTTCTTCCATATTAAGACAAAAATCACCTTTATTCATACCAGGTTTCAAAAATTGTATGATATCGAATTTTTGGGGTTTCTCCTTCCGCTCTTCAATTAGCTCAAGCATCTCTTTTTTGACTGAATCAAGAACATCCAATGCGCTATTTTCTACAAGGAATATTTCAAAGCCCGCTGCTTGAAAAGTGCCGAACGCTATCCCTGGGATTTCACTTGCAACCACTATTTTTACATAATCAAGCTGCTTTACGGTATTCCTCACAGCCATGCGTACCGCGGCAATACCCTTCGCGTTGCAAACTATATTTTCAAAACGGTTCAGAACTTTCCATTCCCCGCCCTCGTCCTCATATATTGCAACGAATCCCGGTTCAAATATTGAACTCGTTTTTTGGTTATTGTTTTCCACAACTGCAATTTTCAAGACACATCCTCCTTTTGTGTTACTATTCATGATGATTTCAGGCTGTGATTAAAACAATTGCTCGCAGTCGGAACAATCCGCTCGATTTGCACAAGCTCTGTGGGATTAATTCTGCAATCACAGGAATATATCGTTTGCGGCAGCGCGAACATACCCCATAGCTACTGCGGGGTATGCCACCGCAACTTTGATTGGTCTTCAAGGATTCCTATACACTCGGATCAGAAACCATTATATATTTCATACATAATATAATTATATTCTTTTAATATATGGGAGAAATAACAAGGCGAAAAATACAGGTGAAGGTAGAACGAACTTGAAGACTACAAATTGGAGCACAGACAGAAAAGAGGATAGAACTGCAGACAGTTGAGCCTTTCTTTTCAAAGAGTTATATTATAAAATAGGGGAAATTATGAGTGTTATAGATGAACATATTGTTGACCAGAGTAAGTATATTGTCGATGTTGCTTTGAAACTACGAAATCTCGATCTTGAAATTGCTAAAAATCCAAACTGCTACGAGCTTAAGTCGAGGCGATTTAAAGTATTGGAAGATCTTCACGACAAAACTCGTGCAGAGATGGTGCAATCTGCAGCCGATCTCCGTAGATATCGGGATAGGGATAAAGAGCAATGTGCCGATTGTATGAGATGTGATTTATATAAGGAGTTTGTTTGAGGTGTAACTGTATCACTGACTTTCCCGTGCACCCGCGTGTATAGCTTTGCTTCGAAGGTATCTGAGGATCTAGTTGCCGACTTTCCCTCGCACCCGCGTGTATAGTGGTCACAGACAAAAGTTGTCCAACAGTGACCAAGCTGGATAACTCAAAAGAATCCCTGAAACTACTCAAATTCTGTTTCCTCCTGCCTACTACCTTCATTAGTTACTCTGTGACTTGAACTTATAAATTAACTCAAAATTTTGTTATCTCCACTTCTTGCTTGGAGTCAATTGTGGAATACCTGGTCTTTCTGACATCTGGACCATCACCAAAAATGGAGATCATTTTTACAAAACCGAGAATTTATTTTTATCTGAGTTTTCACATTAATAAGAGTTTCAGAACAACTTTCGCGATCATAAAACTCGATTGATCATTCTGAGCTTGAAAATTCAAAGATTTAATTTTGAGTTTTGGGAGTAGCTCAATAAAAGAAATATCATACATGTAGTGTAAATGTTAGCATCAATTATGAGATGAAATGAAGTTTTGGCCGAATTCATTCATAATACGAGATATGAGATGTAATTTTGAGTTTCAGGACGGACTAAAAAAGAGGATGGCAAGCCTGAGAGCTTATTTTCACTTAAATTGAGGATTTATACGGAGTCATTTATACTTTTTTGCCCTCCAGCTATATGCCCCCTAATTTTCTGGAGTCTCTGTATTGCCCCTGATGCTCTCATGAACCTTCTGAAAATTATTATGGGCATATCAATACTGTCTTTTAAAAATGGTTTTATGTCTCTTTTATCGTAGACTGCAATGTAGCTTTCAGTGGAACTCCATATATTTTTCATAAATATAGGGAGATATTTTCTGCGCAGTATTAAATTTATAATTTCATGATTTAGATAAATAAAATGGATATCTTTATTCTTGACCTGAATCTGAGGATTTACATTTTTCCCTAGAGCATCAAGGTACTGGGCGTACTGTAGATTAACCCCTGAAAGATTCCCTACTCTGTGCCACATCATTGAACGCAGGTTTATCTCCATAAGCTTGTATTTTTTGTCCCGTGAATCGTATTTGAATTCTGGCTCAGCAATCCCTTTTATATCCATTCCATTAAGGAGGGCTCTTCCCTGTATCCGAACTTCCTCTGGAGCTTTATTTGAGGCACTTGAAAAAACTCCGAAACTATCAGGATATTGAGCCAGTTTTTTTCCTGTCCACTCATTCAGGATTCTCCCTTTCAGATCTCTGTAAGCAACATAAGCATATAAGCAACTTTCATCCCCGGGGATAATTTCGGAAGCTAGAAATTTAATTCCTGCATCCAGATAATTTTCTATCTTACTTTTTATATTCCTTAATTCTTCCGGCTTGTTTATCTTCATATTCCTGAAGATCCTAATCTTCAGGTCCTCCCTTTGTGCTGGCTTCAATAGTATGGGAAATTGAATTAATCCAATTTTTTCCAGGTCTTTTTTTTCTTGAATATATATTGTTTTAGGATAGGGAATGCCTAGCTGCTCGCAATAAGAGTACTGAACAAATTTATCTAGGCATACTAGCAGGTTTTCTTGGTTAAAAGGCAAAAAGCAGAATGAACTTATCTTATTATAGAGTTTATGCAGATTCTCAAGCTGAAGGTCATTTGTTGGAAATACCACAATTTTTTCATACTCTTCATGAAGTCTTTTAATCTCTCCATACAAGCTTTCTGGGGTATCGTTGATAAGCACAAATTTTTTTATTTTATTGCTGTATGAAGCTGATTCTCTGCAACATCCAAAAAGAATTATTTCTTCCACTTTTTTCTCATGCAATTCCTGAATTATCGAATATCCATTGACGTTCCCTCCAAGAATCAATGCACAGCTACTTTTTTTCATACTATGAACTCCTTCTGCCGTAAACGTAGATTTTCAGAGGGTAATGGTTTATTTTCGGTGTTAACATTCAAATTTTCCATTATTTTATTTTTCACTCATCTTCCTACAAAATCAGGTTTTCACAAATTTCTTAAAGTTGCCATGACATAATAAATTCAGCATAAGCATCATGATTAACCTTATTTTTTAATCAAAATCAATTCATCAAGGTAAAATAAATTCTTCAAAATCGGGTTTCCTGCTAGATCCACGTTTATAAGTTTTCATTATTTGTATATGTTTATATGTATATCTCTTTTTATATTTTTCTCAAAAACTGACTTATTTAACTTTTTACTGAGTTTTATGTGATTGACATAACCGAAAACAATATTATAGTCAAGGGTGAGCGTAGGAACAAATCCTATGCCTTCGGACAATTATATATTCAATTCAGCACCAGAAAATATGATAATATTTACCGCTTTTTCAATCTACATTTCAAGGGAAGCACCATTAAAAGTGATATTTACCGATAAAAACACTGGATCACCTACTTGTTGGTCTAGGAATTTGGAGAAGGAAATAATTCAACAGAGCAGAATCCAATGCATACATACTCTGCAGCAGGAAATTACACAGTAAAGCTTACAGCAAGCAATGCCGGTAGAAAGGATACAAATACAAGCGAAATAATAGTACAAGGTGCTCCCCCAAAGATCCCTGGCGGATTCAATTCTTTGATTTTTGTAATGATTGTATCGTATCTCTGTAAAAAGTCAGCCAGAAACTAGTGTCGCGTCAATTGCCAAGTATTTAATAATTGTGAATGATTATAATCGATTTCATACGCAGTTTCTTGGTTAAAGCGACCCGAGTGCTTCGATTCCAAAATAAACGCATAATTCTGTAGATACTTTTAGTTTTGAACTAAAATATCTCCATTAAAATTACCCGAGGCTCTATAAGCCCCGCCAGCAAGGTCGGGAACGGAAAAGCCTAATCAAGAAACCATAACCGCGGAAAACGCGGAAAACGCGGAAATAATTGTACCCTTGGTTTCTTAATTCTGTGTCTTCCGTGTTTTCAGCGGTTTTCAAAAATAAAAGTTGCTCTGGCTCCCCCTCCTCTGCGAGCACATGGTATGTTAGCGCCACCGCTGGCAATTCCGAAAAAGAAGACAAAACCTGATATGAATTACGATTTCAAACAGAAATATTTACACTTAAATAACACTGGTTTCTGTAACTACGGAAAAAATGGACAAGTTCACTTCAGACTTTATAATCACAGAAAACGCGTAAAGCATGGAAATAAACTGTAAACTGTAATTAGTCCTCTTGAGCGAAGCGAAAAGGACCTCGTGCTGTTGCACTTGCAGTGCAACTCCCAGAAATCTCCGATTTTCTGTGATCCCGAAGCGAAACTCGGGTAGCGAAACTCGGGTGAGGCACAATTCGGGATTGAGAAGCCAATGGATTATATACTAAAAAAGATAAGAGAAGGAAAATGACCTGTTACATAACAGACTCTGCAGTTTTTATAATGGGGAACTGCAATTTAGATTGTTCGCTGATGATTACCGTCCCTTCTGTTGCGGATGAATTAAAGAGCAGGGACGCCGTGCTTCGTTTTGATCTTGCAAAAGAAGCAGGCTTACGTGTGGAATGGCCAGAACCTGAAATGGTAAAAGAGGTTAGGAAAAAGGCTGAGCAGACCCGGGACTCAGAAGAGCTCTCAAAAACAGATATAGAAATCCTTGCAAAAGCTCTTGAGCACAGGGACAGGGGAATACTGCTTACGGATGATTATGCAGTCCAGAATGTTGCCGTACAGCTTGGGATTCAGGTTAAGCCTATTGCCCAGAAAAAGATTAGGGACATCATTATCTGGCAAAAGCAGTGTACTGGATGCAGAAAAACGTTTGATAAGGGGGATGTCTGCCTCATCTGCGGCTCTGCTCTTAAGAAAAAGAGGAAAAAAATTATAAAAGAAAAGATTCAATCTTAAACTGAAGAAAAAGATATAACGCTTGATAGTATTATACTGTCTTAATTGAGAAAACATAAACTTGAATAAAGTTTTTCAGGCAGTATTCCAGGCAAGAATCATAAGTATAATTGTAACTGTAGAACTGTAATACTGCGCCGGAAATACAGCCGGATAAAAATATCAGGTGGGAATGGAGGCATGAAGAATATAGAAGATTTAATCCAGAAAGCTGTAGAACTGCAGAGTAACGGGCTTGTTACCGGCCAGATTGCCGATGAACTCAACGTTTCAAGAGAAACGGTTACCTGGCTTTTAACCCGTTCAAAAAAAGAAGTAACAGCACCTGCTCCAAAAGATATTTCTGTAAACTGGAGCAGTATAGGGAAAAGTGCTATACGTCTCCACTACATCTCGCTTGCACTCTGCGACATGGTGAAGGAGACCCTGAAAAAAACAAACGCTGAAGTAGACGTGGTCGTTGGAGTTGCCGCCAGTGGTATTCCCCTGGCAAGCATGATGGCAAATGAACTGGGTGCAGACTTCGCCCTCTATCATTCCCGTAAAGGGCAGGATACAATCCAGCCGGGCCAGAAAGGGACCATAAGCAGAAATTTTGGAACCGTTGCCGGTAAAAACTGCGTAATCGTGGACGATGTTATTACCACCGGTTCAACCACCATGGAAGTCATTGAACAGCTGAGAGAAATGGATGCAAAACCAAGAGTTGTAGTGGTTTTGGTGGACAAAAAAGGTGCAGATACAATCGCTAATGTTCCGATTCAGTCTCTTGTAAAAATTGTACGTTTGGACTGAAAAGATAAAATATGGACAAAAAGTAAAAACGATTTACTTGTACTGAAAGCCTTTCCGAGGGGAAGGCTTTCTAAAATTTAAAGCTGTTTTTAAGCTATTTGTAAGCTATTTTTAAAGCTGTTTTTAAGCTATTTTTAAAGATATAAAATCAATTAAAATAATTTGATATATTCTTTTATCCCTTAACGGAAGCTTTTTCATGTTTTTGATAGACAGAGTTTCACAGCATAATAAAATAAGATTTTAAATTCGTAAAAAGCTGCACGAAGCTTCGCATAAAAAAGAGATCTCTTCCTTCATCCGCAGGAGTCACGGTAAAGGGAGCTAAGGAAAAAGAGGCTTGTTAAAGCCTTTTAATACTCAACTTCCGTAGATGCTATCTTTTCTGTAAGCTTTGACAACACTTCGGTCCTCATTCCTTCTACAAACTTGATACTGCCAACGACAAGATGCCCTCCTCCACTGACGCCTGCACCTTTCATTTCTTCCCTGAGCTCCCTGACAATCATCGGGATATTCATAAGAACACCTTTGGAACGAATGACAGCAAAGTCAGGACCGTATCCCAGAGTGACCAATGGTTTGTTCGGATTCCTTTTGGTAAGTACATCGTGAACTTCTCCAGAGGTCTTTCCTGGTGGCGGGAAGGTGAATTTCTGGGCGTAGTTTTCGACGTCTATCACATTCATGATAACCCCATTTGCCAGATTCTGAGACTTGACGTTAAAGAGACAGATCTCAAGCTGCTCCCTGATCATTGTATTTGCCTGTTCGCAGAGCAGGGAAACCAAATTTGTATGGATATCGTGATCACCCAGATCCAGTATATCGTCGATAATGCCCTTTCCACTGCTAAACCTAAGCCAGAACTGTTCATAATCCAGAGCCAGAGCCATTTCCTTCAATTCTTCAAGAGTATAGCGGTCCGAGGCAAGCGATATATACCTTCCAGCCTCTGGAGCCTCCGAGCGGTCCCCTACTGCTGAAACTGCAGGAAGATGCTTTATTGTATCACTGACGCTGGGATTGATCATACGAGCGACCTCAGCACATAGCATACCTGCTGTAACCCCGAAATCTCCTCCCACGTGTGCAGGGTTTACGTGCCCTATCAGGTACTGATCAACGATTTCGTCCGGATGATGGTGGTCAATTACAAGCATACCGATGCCATAAACTTTGGCCTGGCGCATAGAGGGAACATCTTCTTCGGTTGACCCGTTGTCCACCAGGATTACAAGAGGCATTTTCTGCCCGTGCCTGGAGGAGTCTTCAAGCGCAAAAGAAATATCCCTTGTAACGTCTGCAAGCTCATAAAAAGGAGCCTTTGACGGAGCACGCTTGTAGAAATAATATTCTGCATCAGCTCCACCGATTTCCGTAATAAGGGGTAGGATTGCCCGCTCAATTGCAATTGCTGAGGTAATCCCATCGGCGTCGGCATGATGCCTTAGAATGATTGGCGTTGAATGGAGAATCGCTTTTTTTATTTCTTTGGCGACGTGAAGCATCCTGGGTTTGAGCTTTTCCATTATATCGCTTTGGATCAGGAAGGGAATATCAGCAGGTGCCGCCTTTTCCTCAATGACCTTCTCAACTCTTTCCCTGACAGTTGCCGCCTTCTCTCCTGTAAGCAGCTTCATACTCATGACTTCGATCTGAATCTGATCATCCCGCAGAGTCACTTCTCCAGTGATCGAAACAATCATTCCTGCGTCGATATGTGGATAAGAACGTTTCCCCGCACTCTCAAAAGCCGCACAGGGAACAAAGCCCCCTTCGTCGCTAATTGTGAAAATAGTGGGGCCGCTTGTCTGCTTTACCTGGATGACCTCTCCTTCGATTCGGACGAGCCTGCCCTTCATACTGGGGTCTATTTTGGATGAGTTCTTAAGTGGAAGCTCTTTTTCAAGCTCGATAGTTTCGTATTTTGTAAGTGTTTTAGGGATCAGATCAAGCTTTCCTCCGGTTTTGATGCTTTTTACCAGTACAATCACGGCCTCCCCCACTTCAGGCGGGATTCCAATATTGCTGGAATGCATAAGCCCCCTTACATGGGGATTAAGGTCCACAAAGACCCCGAAAGATGCTGTACTGCTTACTATGCCATGGTAAAGTTTTCCTGCCTCCACGTCCTTAAGGTCGCAGGATTCATCAAGAGCATAGACATACTGGGAACGGAAACATGAATCGCATATCTCATCCTCGGTATCCCGAGATTCAGAAATGCGAGCTCCACAAACCTTGCAGACATATATCCTCCCAAGCCCCTCGCAGGTTTCACAGGGTGTATTCACTTCAATACTTCCAGTACCCTTACATTTCTCACATGCTGCACCGCTTTTCAATAAACTGTCAATATCTTTCTCCGAAATTTTCATGAAATCTATTGATTTTGACTTGCCTTTTCCCTTGCATTGAGGGCAGATATCAGTTGAAATAACTTCATAGCCACGTCCGTGGCACTCTGGACATTCCTTACTCATTAATATCAACACCGTGGTTCTTCCGAACCTGCGTTTTCTCAATCTACTGTTTTTTATATTGAAAATAAACTTTCGAATCTGATCGCTCGATTTCTCTTTTTATGCCTTGAAGTCTACGATTAACTGTGTGGCCTTATCCAGCCGAAAATCGATACCTTTCCGGTCCTTTCTTTCCCTGTTTATCCGCTTTTCTTTTTTTGTATCTATGTTCCAGATAAGCATTTTTAGAAGCGACAGTTTGTCAGATACGGCTCTAAGCAGCATCCGTAAGTTCCCGCAACTCCATAATATGCGTCTGGCATTTGCCGTTTCTCAGGATAGTTTCTCAAGAATCTGGAAAACTACAGTCCATGAAAGACCCGGAGCACGAAAGTAATTATATAGTTTTGCAGATATTTATAGAGATTGTAAAGTACAAAACATATGATTACGAATGCTCCATTGATGGGGAGTTTTAATATCTTCTCCAAATAAATAATAATTAATTATTATTAATTCTAATTTAAATATTAATGGAACAAGAGGTCATAAAATTATGGTTGATTTCACCAGTGAATTATTATTTCCTGTATTAATAGTTGTATTATTAATACTCTCACAATCTATAAAAATGGTTAATGAATATGAGAGGGTAGTTATTTTCAGGCTAGGTCGTCTTAGCGGAGTGAAAGGACCCGGGGTTTTCCTTATCATTCCGTTTGTTGATAAAGCGATTAAGATAGATCTGAGAGTTGTTACCATTGATATCCCTAAACAGGCAGTTATCACAAGGGACAACGTAACGGTTGAAGTGGACGCTGTTGTTTATTACAAGGTAGTTGAGCCAGGAGCCGCTATAACTAAGGTTGAAAACTACATGTTTGCGACTTCTACCCTTTCACAGACCACCCTTAGAGACGTGCTGGGTCAGATGGAACTTGACGAACTACTTTCGGAAAGGGAACAAATCAACAAGCGAATTCAGGAACTTCTGGATGTATATACCGATCCATGGGGAATCAAGGTCACAGGGGTCACGATCAGGGATGTATCCTTGCCGGAGAATATGAAAAGAGCAATTGCCAAACAGGCTGAAGCCGAGAGAGAAAAGCGTTCCAGAATCATCCTTGCGGAAGGAGAATCCCAGGCTGCCAAGAAAATGACAGAAGCCGCGGCTCTCTATGAGGGAATACCCACAGCGATCAAACTGAGGGAGCTGCAAACTTTAGCCGAGATTGCCAGAGAAAAGAATCTCATAGTGGTTACAATGTCCCAAGCTCTTGAAACCGGGAACATAGCAGCCATATCTCAGGCTATTTCTAGAAGGAAAGAACAATAAAGGCGAAAGAAGAGTCTGAAGGAAAGTGCTGAGCAAAAAAGGACCGGTAAACATGCTTATGGAAAGGGTTCCCCGTTTCCTCCCTATTTTTTTTCTATGCTTCACCCTTATAGCCGTCTTTGTACCCGTTGCTGGGGCAGGGCCTGATAATAAGGTGCTTGTGCTTGAAATTTCCGAAGCCATAACCCCGGCTTCAGATGATATCATAGCTAATGCAATAGCAAAAGCTGAAAATGAAAATTTCGAGGCTCTCGTCATCAGCCTGGACACCCCTGGGGGAGGACTGGTAGAAACCCAGACAATCATAAGGATAATTGAGAATACAACCGTTCCTGTTATCGGATATGTACCTGAGGGCGGGAAAGCCTGGTCAGCTGGGACTCTTATCCTGATGGGAACCGATATTGCTGCAATGGCTCCTTTCACGGTGATTGGTTCAGCGCAGCCAGTGCAGATATCCGCAGAGGGGACAAAACCCATCGAAGACGAAAAGATAATAAACGCTCTTGTCAAGTTTTCGGTTACAACTGCCAGCAAACACGGGAGAAATGAGACTTTTGCAGAAGAGGTAATTACGAAAAACAAAAATCTTGACGCTCAAGAAGCCCTCGAAGCAGGTGTAATAGAATATCTAGCTCCTTCAATCTCGTATTTGCTGTCCCAGACCAACGGGCAGGTTGTTAAAGGAAAGGTTCTCAGGACTGGAAGTTCAAGCATTGAAAATTACGAACCCCCCCTTTCTCTTGCTTTATTGGGGCTCATCTCGAACCCGATCCTTTCTTCCCTTCTTTTGACTATCGGGCTTTACGCCATCATTTTTGGGATCTCAAGTCCTGGAGCCGGGGCAGAAGTTTTTGGGATCATTGCAATAGTGCTTGGGCTGATAGGTACAGGGTTTAATATTAATGTGGGTGCAATCTTCCTCATCCTTGTAGGGATAGGACTTCTTATTCTGGAAATTAAGATTCCAGGTTTTGGAATTTTCGGATTTGCCGGTCTAATTAGCCTTATAATAGGGAGTACACTCCTTATACCCATGGGAGGTGAAAACATCTACACTCCCGAATTCAGGAGGCTTCTGACCCTGACTGTTGTCGCCCCTACGGTTGTTTTCGGGTTATTCCTGGTCTTTGCAATTTATAAAGTAAGCGAGATAAGAAAGAAAAAACCGGTTATAGGATCAATTATAGGAGATACTGCCCGAACCATCGACCCTCTTGGGCCAGGGAAGTCAGGATTTGTCCGTTACAGTGGAGAGTACTGGCAAGCCAGATCCGATGAGGAAATAGAAGCTAAAGAAGAAGTGGAAATTATTGGAAAAGAAAGGGAAGTGCTTCTCGTAAAGCGAAAAACGTAATATTTCCTTTCTTTTCTGTTACTCGAGGATATCTTTTCTGTTACTCGAGGACATCTTTTCTGTTTTACTCGAGGATATCCAGGCATTATTCAGTTTAATTTTTCTTTTTGCCTCTTATATGTTCAAGAACCCTATGCTTTTTATCGATAGCTTCTTCCGCTGCTCTGTCGATTGCAGCCCTCATATCCTCAAAATCTCGAGGGTTCTCTTCACCGTGCACCTTTTTAACAGGGGTATAGGCTGATTCTCGGAATCTGGGCGCAAAGTCTCGGATTTCCCCATTGACTATAATTTCTGCTCCGCTTCCTTCTTCCACACGACCGATGATATCAATCTCGACATTTGCAGCCCGAACAGTTTCAAGAATCTCAGAGGCATATTCCGGTGGGGCAATAACCAGCAGGGCATCGAGAGACACGCCGAGGTAATCAATTTTAAGGAGCTCAAGCATGGAAAGCACCTTTGGGTTCACAAGAGCCCTTATTTTTTCTTCTTCAAAGACCATTTTTACGCATGCGGTCTTTGAGATTTCCCTGGCATCACCCCGGATTCCTCCATTGGTAACGTCGGTCATGGAATGGACCTTCCTGTAAAGTCCCGACTGCAGCAGAGCCTCACAGGCTTCCAGGAAACGGATGTTGATAGTCTCTTCCACGACATCATGCATTCCATAGTAAAGTGCAGTTGTGGAAATCGTGCCCCCACCTGCTCCTTCAGTCATAAGGATAAGGTCCCCTACCCGCGTTTGATTCCTGGAAGTAAGGGAAGAGGTTATACCTACAGCGCCAACACCGCCTGTCATTCGTTCGCCTATGACCATATCCCCACCGATTCGAAGGGTGCTTCCGGTTATAAGAGGTATTCCGGTTAGTTCCGAAACCGTAGTGATTCCTGCAATATGGTCAAATATCTTTGCCACATCTCCATCGTCTGCTATATGAATGTCGGAAAGCATAGCCAGCGGGCGGGATCCCATGGAATAGATATCACGTAGAGCTGCCCTGGCTACATGAAAGCCTGAGAGAAAAGGAAAATCGCTCAGACGAGAGTGGATACCGTCAACCGTGACCACCAGATATTCATCACCGATTTTGACAACCCCTGAGTCGTCAAGCTGGGAACTGTCTACAACTGCACCTGTCTGGCCTATAACCTCTCCGAGCTTGGAGTGAACGTAGAAATCCCCTGTGCCCCTGGAACCTACCCCGAATTCTCCCATTGAGACTCCTGAGAAAGTTGGACTTAGCACATCTCCTTCTACATTAAGTGTTGCTTTTGCCTCGCAAACTACCGCAGCCGCAATCTCATGAGCCCTTTCGGGACTTATGTCCTTAATTTCAAGAATCCTTGAAGCCAGCTGTACTTCAAGCCCTGCTTCATTTGATGGGTCCTTTCTGAGAGCCCGTTTTGCATAGCCTTCTATATCCATATAAACCATCTCTTGCAGATATCTCGGCCCTAATATTGAAGGGCAGGGAATTGCACAAGTATTAATCTGCTGAACTAAGTATTCTAATTTAAAGAGCTTAAGAGTCATAACTTAACTGTTGAATAAAAATAAAAAGTAAATTTTAAAATTTATTTCAAGCTTTAATACAAAAGCAAATTCTCCAGATATCTTTCAGCACATTTTACATCTTTTCAGCACATTTTACATCTTTTCAGCACATTTCTACAAAATTTTTCAGGATCTTCAGCCCGGTAGATCCACTTTTCTCAGGGTGAAATTGGGTACCCATCACATTGCCTTTCGAGCTGACCACAGAAGCTGAAAATTCCAGCCCATAATTACACGATGCAAGGGTATTTTCAGGAGTCGTGTCCACGTAGTAAGAATGTACGAAATATACGAAAGAGTTTTCAGGAATGCCTTCAAACAAAGGGTGATCCTGCTTGATTCCAATATTATTCCAGCCCATATGAGGTACTTTTAATTCTGACTTTGGAAAGCGTAGAACCTTGCCAGAAATAAAGTCAAGCCCGTCGGTCAGCTTCCCTTCCTCAGAAGAGCTCATCAGAACCTGCTGTCCGAGGCAAATTCCAAGAATCGGTTTTCCTGACCTTATGTAATCTTGTATAATTCCTTTGATGGGGACAAGGCATTTCATCGCATCCACAAAAGCGCCGACACCAGGGAGAATTACCCCGTCTGCGGCAAGGATCTCCTCAGGATCCCCGGAAATAGCTGGACTGGCGCCAACGTGTTCTAGCCCCTTTTGAACACTCCGGAGATTTCCAAGCCCGTAATCGAGAATCACTATTCTTTTCATAGCTCTAACAAATAAGTTAAAATAGATTAAGCTTACGACAACAGAAAAGAGGATAAAGATAATTAAAAGGACAAGAATTAAGCAGAAAAATTAAAGGCTGATTTTTTAGTGAAGCAATATAAATAAATTCTTGATTTTTATTATATATCGTTTTAAATTATAATCTTTCCAACCTATATATGTATATGGGTTAAATATATAGATATGGAGATTATCTATATATACAAGAATATCCTATTGCATTTATCCGATAAACATTTAGCCCATTACCGTCCTCCCCACATCAAAAAATACCCAAAAATCTCTTCCTGATAGACCTCTTCTCTACAGTAATGGGTGAAAAATCGGATTTTTCTTTTTTCAAGTACTGGTGATCCGATTCCAAAATAGACGCATAATTCTGTATATAATTTTGATTTTGAACTGAAATATCTACATTAAGAGCCTATCCGAAAAGTCATAATGGCATGTTGTAAAAAGTCATAATGGCATGTTGTAAAAAGTCATAATGGCATGTTGTAAAGTTACACTAGGTCTATAATATCAAGTATCGTTTCCGGCTGTGTATGTTGCCAATTGTAAAAGCTATAGTAGGTCACAACACTTTTCGGATAGGCTCTTAGCGCCTTCTCAATAAAAATACAGTAGGTTAATAGCTTATTTGCTATTTAGATGATAAAAACTTTGATTTTAATTTTATAAAGCATTATGTTCCATAATTATGGCATTCAATCCAAAAAATATGAAAGCGAAAGCGAATGCCATAATTGCAAATACACATCGTTTTCCAAAAAACTAAGTTTTTATTCGACTTTGTGATCAATTCTAAAGATAAATAAAGAATATGGTTATAAATAATGAGTTTTTAAAGTGTTTTTTTGACTAGAAGCTTTAATTTAATACTTAATGTCAAAAAGAGGCACTTAATATCCTTAATTCGCACAATAACTTTGGAAGATATTAATTAATTTTTTATCAATGTAGCCCCTATTTTATCTATATTTTGTATAGTGACTATATACTTAATTACTTAAGCTGATGCACCTATTCCATATTTACTTCTCAATAGTATATATCGAGAATCTTTATATAGTTCGCTCTTTTTATTATGCTCTATACGGGTTGCAAGTTTAATGTACATAGATTATTGACTTGTCGTATTTATTTAAAGGAGTATCTTTGACATGGCAAATAAATTAAAAACCTACACAATCCTCACATTACTGGTGATTGGACTTGTGTTTCTGGGAATTGGATGTGCTGAAAAAAATAGTGGAGGTTCTGCCCCTGCTCAGAATATCTCTTCAGAAGGAGCCCCAGTACAGGAAGCTACTGCCTCCGAAGCACCACAGGGCACTGATGCCTCTGGAGAACAGAGCATTTCTGTGAAAGGCTCTGACACAATTCTGCCTCTTGCACAGGCTGAAGCTGAAGAATTCATGAATGAAAGCTCTGGGAAAAGTGTATCAGTTACGGGAGGCGGGTCCGGTGTTGGGATTGCAGCTCTCATTGACGGGCAGGTAGACATTGCTACTGCATCCAGAGAAATAAATGCTAACGAAACCGAAGCCGCTAAAAAGAATGGAATCAATCCTGTGGAGCATTCTATTGCCTATGACGGAATTACAGCGGTTGTAAACCCTGCAAATCCGGTTTCTGAACTTACCTTTGACCAGCTTCGCGGCATCTACAATGGGAGCATCAGCAACTGGAAAGAAGTTGGCGGTGAAGATAAGCCGATTGCAGTAATTTCCAGGGACAGCAGTTCCGGAACTTATAAAGACTTCCAGAAAGATGTTATGCTTGGGGATGAATACCGGCCCGATGCCCTTACTCAGCCTGCTACAGGAGGAGTAGTTGGTGAGGTTTCTCAGAACCCCAACGCAATCGGATACATCGGCTTTGCATACATCGATAATAGCATAAAGGCCTTAAGCCTGGACAAAGGAAACGGATCCGTAACTCCAACTGCTGAAAGCATTCTAAATGGTGCATACCCGCTTTCGAGGGCTCTCTACTTCTATACCAATGGGGAACCTTCAGGTCCCACAAAGGAATTCATCGACTTTGTGTTGAGCGAGAAAGGGCAGAACCTTGTGAGTGAAGTCGGGTACATCCCGCTAAAAAAGTAAATAAGTGAAGGATATTTCAAGGGAATAAAATATTTAACAGGAATTAAGGAAAAGGAGATCGAATAGGCGCTGTTTTCAGTCAGTGCCCCTACGGTCGTAATCCTTCTCCTTATATGCCTTTTTTATTCGGGATAGTCTACTTCTCTTTAAAGACACGTCTTTTCTGGACTTTCTTACCGGGAAGTTCTGGTATCCAACATCCGTAAACAAGCAATTTGGGATACTGCCTTTTCTTTTGACCCTCTTGTTATACTGCCGGAGCAATTCTTTTTGCGACGCCCATGGGAGTTGTTATCCTTAGGGGAGAATTTATTGAGTTAGGTCAAAGAAGGCAGATTTTTCATAACAATCAAGAAAAGAATACTGAGGATTACATTACCTGCAGGTTTGGGTGATTGAAAATCTCGAGAACGATATCTAAAGCAGCTGGATCTACTCAAGGAGTCAGTAATTTCATTTGGAAAGACGGTTGAACTGGTCTTCAACGATTCGATGATTGCAGTTATAGATCTAGATGTCAAGCTTGCTGAAAGAACACTTGCTCTTGAGGCAAAAGCGGATAAATTTGAGGACGAAATTGAGATCTCCATTAGTGACCTGCTTGCGCTTCAGCAGCCCATGGCCAGCGATCTTCGGCTTGTAGTATCCTCTCTCAAGATCTCAGCGGACCTCAAAAGAATTATGGGACTTTCAATCAATATTGCCAAAATTCCCGGAAGAATCGAAGGTGGACATATAAGACCTCCCATAAATATGAAAAAAATGGCGGATATTGCAGCATACATGCTTGAGAATTCCATTAAAGCTTTCGAGACCCAAGATGCTGAACTCGCAAGGGCTACAGCAGCTCGGGACGAAGATGTGGACAAGCTCTTTTATGCAGTCTGGGTTGAGTTGATCGAAATGATGGCAAAAGATACGAGCATCATTTCCAGAGCCACGTATTTACTTTTCCTGATTCGCTACATTGAAAGGATTGCTGATCACTGTTGTAATGTTTGTGAGAGTATAGTCTATCTTACTACGGCTGAGCGGGTCAAAGTAAATTGAAAAACTTTTTGACAATATGTAGTCGCCCCCGAAATATACTGCAACATTATTATATTAAGGATAAATATATTAATTGACTTATAATTATGGATCTGTTTACTACCATGCTATTACTAAGAGCCTATCCGAAAAGTCAATAATTGCATGTTGTAAAAGATACAAAGAGTCTTTAACGTCGAGTATTCGTTCAGGTTGTGTATATGGCCAATGTAAAAGTTGCAGTAGGTCATAACACTTTTCGGATAGGCTCTTAGTGTGGTCTTCAATATCCTCGGAGTAATTAGCTTGATTATGTCACATTACAAGGTGAAGCGTTATCATTAGATCTCGTATGCCAAAGATATTGTTCGTAGTGAAATCGAGAACAGCGATTGGAATAACTTCTAAGCTGACAAAGTCAAGTGTTTATCTTCACGTTTACTTGTTGACTTGGTTTTCAATTTCGGAATGAGTTTGTGTATATTCGTCTTGTAAACTGGTGTATTCGCTGAGTGCCATCTCAAGCTCTAACTTTATTAATTTGGCTTTTGCTTTTTTTATTAAAGTTTTGTCTGCTGCTATTTTGTCGAAATTTTCGATGTCATTTGAAAACTGTTTTATTTCATCCTTTGAAATAAGTTTATCTTCTTTCGCTTCTTTTAACAGACTCCTCTTATTTTCTTTTATGGTATTTGCTTTACTCACTATATCTTCTAGTTTTGCGATATTGGATTTAAGTTTACTGATTTCTTCTGGTATATTAGTGTCTTCTGTCATCGTATCACTCTTAACTGTCATCGTATTCTTCTTAACTGTCATCGTCTCCCTCTTAAATAGTTATATTTGGTCGCTTATAATAAGTATAAAATCATTAACTGTCATTTATCAGGTACTTCAAAAAGGGAAGGGTATTTCATTTGTCATCGGTTAACGAATTTTATGCACAACTTCGAATACCACGTATAGTGATTTTCCGACTTGAATGTTGAGATTTTAGCATAAAAAATAACACTTTCATGCATTTTATCTCTTAACCGAATACAAATGAAGGGTATTTTACTTTTAGTGGTATGAGAAGTTCTTTGTCTATTTTTGCATTATAAAGTGTTTTTACTTTAGACAGCTGATCAATTGTTAATTGATGAGTTCTTAGAAAATTAGCCTCTTCAAGGTCAGCCATTGTGAAATTTGCCTCTTTAAGGTTAGCTCCTTCAAGGTTAGCCATAAAAATGTAAGCATTTGCAAGGTTAGCTCCTTCTAGGTGAGCCTTTACTAATTTAGCCCCTTCAAGGTGAGTATTTATTAATTTAGCTCCTCTAAGTTGAGCTCTTTGGAGATACGCCCCGCTAAGGTTGGCTTTTGTGAGGTTAGCGCCTTCTAGATGAGCCATTTCGAGGTGAGCTTCTTTAAGGTTAGCCTCCTCAAAGTTAGCCTCTTTAAGATAAGCTCCCATGAAGTCAGCCCTTATAAGGTTAGCTCCTTTAAGTTTAGCTTTTTCAGGTTAGCCCCTCTAAGATTAGCCTCGTTAATGTAAATTTCTGTAAGATTTGTCATGCAAAACCCTTTCATTACTCTTTCGCCTACATTAAGCCGTCTTCCATTTTATGAGCCATTAATTTTAACAGTAATAGGACTTAAACATTAAATATAATAATCAAGCCATTGAAGTTGTACTACATTTGTATTATTAGTATTAGTTGTAATAAAACAATATAGCGTATATAGAAACATGATTAAGAAACTACTATTAATTAAAACAAGACGTTATACATTCAAATAGTTGTTAAGTTCTGGCAAGTATTCATTTTTCTCAATATGTTTTTCTAAATATTCTAATTATTTTCCTTAAATAAATAATACGAATGACATAATATTATTTTAAGCTGCTATTAATTAAAAAACGATTCATTTAATTCTACGCATTTGAATATTTAATCAGATAAGACAATTATACTTAATTAATTGATATAAATGAAGTAATCTGTTCTTAATTTCACCAAATCTTAAACGGCCGAAACGGATACCCGGATATTATGGACCTAGTGTAACTTTACAACATGCCATTATGACTTTTCGGATAGGCTCTAAATAGCCATATCTTCCTTCATAAAGACGCTATCTCTTTATACAGGTTTTTGATTGCACTTTCAATTCTCTGCCTGAAATCCTCACTCTGGATTTTCGCCCAAGCTTCTGGAAAGGTGTCGAGTAGTGTCTGGAGTTCTTCTTCCCTGTATGCCTTGTAAGCTTCTATTCCTTTCAGACCCTCTGAGGTTTTCTTTTCTCCGGAATTTTTTCCCTCTTCTGAAAGTCCCCAGTCTCCGGTCTGCAAATAAGATTCCAGCAAGTAGATTGCAACCACAGAATCGTGCAGGTCTCCAAGGTGATCCTGCAAGGCTGTGAATTCCTTGACCATTGTTTCTGCTTCTTTTCCCAACACGTCTCCAAAGAACTCAAGTGTATAGCGCAGTCCTTTGGCCGCAATCCTCAGTCTGTGCAACCTCTCTACAGAGACGTGAGGCCCTTCTACCCATTCGGAATAGGCACTGATTTCTGAGAAACGGCCATAGAGGATAGAAGGAAGCACATCCGTTACTCTATGTGGCAGAACATCGTGTTTTCTGGTTGTAGTTGGCAGAGCCCAGGATCCGAAAACAGCAAGAGAGTCTGAGAACTCCTTTTTGAAATTTGCGTATCTTTCGCTTTTCAGGTAGATGATCATGTTTTTCCGGGCTTTTTTTCTCTCTTCGGAAAGCACGGCAAATAGGGGATCAAGATCATGTTCGTTCTCAGGAGGTAGTTTTTTAAGATACCCTTCAGCTTTTTCCCGAAAAACGTCTAAATCCCTGACATCCCTGAGTGCTCCAAGGGTACTTCTGAGTCCTTTTAGGCGAGGTTCAAGCTTTTTGGAATCCAGGTACGCTTCAAAGACCTTTGCAGCAGCCCTCATTCTGCGGATCGCTACCCTCATATCGTGCAGGTCTTCTATGTTTTCTCCCTTCCGGGTTCCTTTTTCATGGGCAAGCATTCTGGCAAATTGCTGGGAAAAAACCTTCTGAGCTACCATAGCCATGGAGTTTTCGGGTCTGACTGCAAATTTCAGGTCCCCTTTCTCTTTTTTACTTTCATCCTTTTTTTCGGTTTCTTCTGCCTTTCTTTCAATAATTTCGACTTCATCCATCTCTTTGCCCGGTTTGAAGAGGAATTTTGTGCCGAAAAGATATTCCCAGAGTTCGCTTCTCTTTTCTGCTCTTTTTACAGCTTTTTCCGCATTTTGCCCGAAAATTTCTACTTCAACTGCTCCCTCGACCTGCCTGATCCTGTCTGGCAGGAATTTCCAGTCCCCTTTTTCAAGGAGGTCCGCAATCCGGATGAAAGACGCGAGAATAAGAGCTTTGTTCTTGATTTCTGGAGGTAGCATGATATGTGATTCTTCAAAAACTGAAGACAGGTTCTTTACGCTGATTTCGGGGGACTGAAGTTCCATGATGAGAGCAAGCATTCTGGACTCGTGGAGCTTTAACCCTTTAAGAGGATGGGTCAGGAGAATTTCCTTACCCATCTTGACTTTTTCTTCCGGTGAAACCGAGATTCCGATGTTCTGAAGGAGAGTTGCAAAGCCCAGTATTTCCCTCTCTTTCTGCCCTAACTTGTGGTAGGGGAAAGATCCGTCAAAAAGTATGAGTGCGTTGGTCCTGATCTTTTCTGCCCTGGCTTCATCTGCTCCATAGAGCTCAAAGAGGGTTTTGAGTGTCCACTCCTTGAAACCTCTATCTTCCTGGCTTTTGCCCAGGGCGTAGCGCCCGGTCTGGAAATGGAATTCTCTTGACCCATGATTTTCAGAGCCAAAAGGGAAACTGGAAAGCCTTTCTTTTTCAAACCGGGAGTACAGGGCTTCAATCTCTGGCTCGGGGACTTTCAGGAGAAGGCTCAATTCCGCTGTATTCAAACCCTTATCAAGTGAAAGGAGAATTCCAGCCTGCTTTCCATATACATTTTCTTGGTCTGCGAGCTGCATACAAAAAGCCCTTTCTCTGAAGCTCAAAAGGGTTTTTTCCGGCAGATTATCTTTGAAGATAAGAGCCCTTTCGAATTTGGAAATAGGATTTTCTGCAAGGTTATAATTTCCCAGCAAGTATTCCACAATAGCCTGCAAATCTTGAGGAGTCCCTCCCGTCTTCAGTTCAATTTCAAGTTCGCTGTAGAGCTTTTCTCTGTTTTCACTTTTAAGGCTCACCTGGTCCAGAGAAAATTCGGCTATATGCCTTTCCCCCAGTTTCACCTGACGTACAACCCTTTTTTGTTTAAGTTTCAGGAGTGGAAGCAGGTCAAAGCCTGAGCTAAGTTCGAAAATCTGTTTCCTTATCCTGATATCTGGACATTCAAAGACAGAAGCCTCTTTCGGTAGAAAACTGACGTATTCTTCTCTCCTGTGTACCCCAGCTTCGAACCCTCCCAGGCTTTTGATAGTCAACCAATGTCCTTCTTTTCCCATCTCTTTCCGTAGCCGTAGAAAATAGCCTTCAGCCATTAAAGCCGTTTTTTTTGTGTCCAGGAAGGTATCTTCGATAAGCAGTACTGCAGCTTCGGAAAGAGAATAATCTCCCAGTTGAGATAGCGTTTCAATATCTTGAATTTCTGCTTCATCAAGTACCAGAAACTTTGATTCGATTTCCATGTTTTCCCCTCTACTATAACACGAACAATATAGCCACTTCTTATCATATCCACACTTTTATTAATGAGCTAATCCTAAAACTTCTCATATTCTTGATAATTGGGATTTTTCAGGATTGTTTTCATGGCTAGAAACTTGATTAGTCACTCAAATATTAGATTCAAAGAAGTAAATATTGAGTTTTGGAATCAGCTCATAAATTTAATCCTCAGGAGAAAAAAATTTGTCCTCAAGCAGCTGTTTCTCGTTTCCATACATCCACCACTTTAAGCAGTTCTACAGGCTTTTCGAACGTGACTTCAACTTCTCCCTCATAGACCTCCCCGCTTATCCCTTCCAGACTTATCGCGTCTCCTTCCATGAACTCTTTTCCTCCGATGCTGCATTTCCTGCCTATGGGATCAATTTTGAGTTCCCTGCAGTTGACAATACAGACTTTTCCCATCTGGCGAGCTACAACGGCTGCATGAGCAGTTCTGGCGCCTCTAGATGTTAGGAGGCCTGCAGAAGCGTGGATTCCTGGAAGATCATCAGGAGAAGGGATTTCCCGGACAAGAATTTCGGTTCTTTCGTGAGCATAGCTCTTTGCCCTCTCACTGCTGAACGCGATCTTCCCGACAGCAACCCCACTTGAGGCAGAGTCACCTTTTGCCAGAGGGAGTTTATTAGTCCTGATTTTCTGCACTGAAATAGAATCCAGGTCTACTCCCTCCAGCTTTTTTAGAGCCTCCTCAGGGGAAATAAGCCCCTCTTTTACAAGGTCGACTGCAATTCTCAGGGCTGCCATTGGAGAACGTTTCCCATTTCGGCTCTGAAGGATGTTGAGTTTTCCTTCTTCGACAGTAAATTCGATGTCCTGCATGTCCCTGAAATGGGCTTCGAGCTTATCCCCTGTGCCCTCAAGTTCCTTGTAAACAACAGTAAGGGCAGTTTTCAGCTCAATTCCTGGAGTTCCCGCCCTTGAGCCTGAGACCACGTCCTCTCCCTGGGCTTCGAACCTGAAATCGACTACAGGCAGTTTTTCCCCTGTCCATGGACTCCGGGTAAAATAGATCCCTGCACCTGAGTTCATGCCCATATTTCCAAAAACCATAGTCTGGACAGTGACTGCCGTGCCCCTGACTCCTTTGATATTGTTGATTTCCCGAAATTCCCTTGCCCTGGGGCCCATCCAGGAATCAAGCACCGCCCGTACTGCAAGTTCAAGTTGCTCTTGTGCATCCTCGGGGAAAGGTCTCCCACGTTCTTCAAAGAAAAGCCGTTCATAATCCCCCGCAAGTTTCCTCAACTCCATGTAATCCAACTCTTTTTCTTCCGGAACTCCAGCGGCCTCGATTGCGGAGTTCATCAGGCCCCGATAGAGGGACGGATCCTGGGAAAACACTATTCTTCCAAATCCTTCTATTAACCTCCGATACGAGTCCCAGGCAAAACTGGGGTTCCCTGTCCTGGCAATGAGGGGCCTGACCGTACCCCTGGAAAGCCCCACGTTCAGGAGGGTTTCCATAGATCCTGGCATGGAAGCCGCGGCACCGGACCTGACCGAAACCATCAGGGGAGGAGAGCCCCCAAAAACCTTTCCTGTTGCACTTTCTAGGAAAGAGACTCCCTTCCTGAGGAGGCCGGGCAAATCATCGGGAAGATGCCTGGAATTTTTGAAGTAATCCTCACATACCGAGATGTTCAGGACAAAACCAGGGGGCACAGGAACACCCATTGAAGACATGGCTATAAGGATCGAACCTTTGTCCCCAAAGGCTTCCCTGGGGGCATATTCCCCCTTTCCCTTCCCAAATTCAAGCATCCTTGCTTCTGTTATCTTTTTTTCAGCTCCCTGGATATTTTCAGGCATTTCAATGTCCCTCCCAAACGTGTACCTCAAAAGCCCTCTCCCGAATTGTAAAGGCTGCAAGCATAAGGGAATTTGAAGCCTCCTCTATTTTTGTTGCAATATCGCGGGCAAGCATGGCTTCTTTGAAATCGGTGCTTACTTCGACTATTACCCTGTTTGCCTTCCTGAAAGCCTCGTCACATGTCCTTTCCAGGCTGATAACCTGCGCCGTAGACCCGAAAAACGCCTGCATCTCATCAGGGGTGCATATCCGGGTACTGCACTGGTAAGCGTAAACAGTTTTCAGAAACTCCCGGCTGCTTTCCAGGACTATCCCTGCCATCTTTTCCAGGCTTTC
The DNA here is from genome assembly GCA_001714685.2 of Methanosarcina sp. Ant1. Lineage (GTDB taxonomy): Archaea > Halobacteriota > Methanosarcinia > Methanosarcinales > Methanosarcinaceae > Methanosarcina. The sequence continues at coordinate 29,511 of MDTP02000066.1, forward strand.
TAGAATCCTCCGGGATATATCGACTGGAGGGATAAGGGTGGCAAAAAAGACAGCGTCTTCAAGGGCGTCAATAACATCATCCATATGGAAGATCAGTTTTTCAAAGAAGTCTGCATTTTCGATCCTTTTTGAAATAGTTCTGATCCTGTTTACGAACTCGTCGGCCTGGCTTTCCCAGACTTTTGCTCTCTTTGAGTTCCTGAGGACAAAATTAGGTTCTCCTTTATAAGCAATGTAGAGAAGGGAACCGCGGACAGCCCCTGCAGTTTCAACGATCAGGGACGCATGTTCCGAGCATATCTCCATAAGGTCTTGCTCTGCGGAATGGAAATACCTGAGAAGCTCAGCCCTGATCTCGTCCTGGATGAGAAGGAGGGGGTCTCCGGCAAGCAGTCCCTTTGAAGCCCTTTGAAGGACCCACTGGAAATACTCGGTTGTCCTCTCCCTTCCTATGATCTGGTAGAGCGGCTCCCCGTAGGGGAGAGGCGCCCTGGAAGCAAGTTCAAGAGCCCCGAAGATAAGCTGTTCTCCCCCCAGTATCAGGAATGCCCTGTGCCCGCATTCATTTTCGGCTGCCCAGCGGAGCACCTTTACGCAGTCTGCATTACGCATGAAGTTCCGGAGGCTTTTCCTGGCGCGGTTCCAATCGATGAGAAAAACTATCCTGGAACCCAGAAGAGCCAGAAAGTTCTTCAGCTCTTCCCTGCCCTTTGCCAGGAAGCGGCCCACTGAAAGGTGGTAGAGCTTGTCCTCAAACTTCTCGCCTGATGCCCTGGAGACGGTATCCTCCCAGGATGTACCTGTCTCCTCAAAAAGGCTCTGGAAAAAAAGCAGCCTCTGCAAATGAATATCGGTATAAGTAACGGATGCCTCAAGCCCCCTAACATTGACCACGAGCACATGAGCCTCGGTCTCTCCGATATCGTTCTGGATCACAAGCTTGCCTGCAATGCGGGTTGCAGTTGTCCCAAGCCCTGGGTGCTCGAACTTAAGGGAAAAAGTCCGGTTCACGCCCGACATGAAAGAAATTATCAGTTTCCGGTCCTCTTCTGCCACCAGATAGACCTTTGCCCCTTCTAGATTTTCAACAGCAAGCTCTTCCTGAATCCTGTTTAAGGCTTTGTGGACGTCCATGACCAGGATGTGGAGGCTGTCGCTTTTTCCCCTGTTCCCGGAAGTTAGAGCTCTTATGAAATCCCCTCTCAGAATCCCGGGTTCGCTAGCTGAAAGCCCTGCCTCAATTTCGGCTCCGGAGCGTTTTAACTCTTCCAGTCTTGCCTCAAATTCCTTCCCCTCGGCCCTGCCAGTAGCAAGCAGAGGTTTCAGCATTTCGTTCATGCAGCCCCAGACTCTGGAGAGAATTTCTTCGGCAAAAGGAACAATGTAAATGTCATGCCCTTTTTTCAGGGCTCCAGAAACAATCCTATCAAACTTTGCATTTTCCTCTCCTGCATTTTCCCTCTCGATCCTGAGGGAAGGAAACTCCAGCTGCGGATGTTCTGCCTTTTCCCTGGCAGTCTGCAGGAGAGTGAAGTAATATTTGATTCTGTCGTTTGCAGTGAGAGCAGAGTTCACAAGCTCGGGAAGGAGGAGGCCCTCCTCTCCGAGTTCTCTTACGATAGATTTTTTTTCAACCATTCCCCATCCCCGATAGAAGCTCATGGCTTCAGATTTCTCTATTTATGACCATTATGACCAGAAAGAAGAAAACCCTAAAAACCAGTTTAAAGGGTTCTGCAACCGTATATTTAAGAATACGTATGTGGGGACTTATAAATCATTGGTAACCCTAAATTACAACAATGAGCTTGGTGGAATTCCAAATTCTTTTAGTTGGAATTTTGGAAGCACAGCATTCAGCAAATACTCTTCAAGGATCCTCTTTTGTGATTTCAAAAAGGGCAGGGTATTTTCCTTTTAGTGATGTGAGAAGTTCTTCGTCTATTTTTGCCTTATACAGTGTTTTCACTTTAGAAAGCTGGTCAATCGATAAATCCAGAGCCCCTTTAAGGTTAGCTCCTTCAAGGTTAGCCTTTCTGAGGTTAGTTCCTTTAAGGTTAGTCCCTTTAAGGTTCGCTTTTATAAGGTTAGCCCCTTCAAATGTAGCTCCTATAAGGTTCGCTTTTATAAGGTTAGCCCCTACAAGGTTCGCTTTCGTAAGGTTAGCCCCTTTAAGATTAGCACTTATAAGTACAGCCGCTTCAAGGTTAGCCCCTTCAAATTTAGCCTCTTTAAATTTAGCCGCTTCAAGGTTAGCCTTTGTAAGGTTGGCCCCTTTGAGGTTAGCCCCTTTAAGTTTAGCCGCTTCAAGGTTAGCTCCTTGGAGGTTAGCTCCTTCAAGGTTAGCCTCTCTAAGATTAGCTTTTTCAAGGTTAGCTCCTTTAAGGTTAGTCCCTTTAAGGTTAGCCTCTTGAAGGTTAGCCTCTTGAAGGTCTGCTTCTTTAAGGTCAGCCCCTATAAGGTTAGCCTTTTCAAGGTCAGCTCCTTCAAGGTTAGCTCCTTCAAATCTAGCCCCTTTAAGGTTAGTCTCTTGAAGGTCAGCTCCTTGGAGGTTAGCCCCTTTAAGATTAGCCCTTTTAAGGTTAGCCCCTTCGAGTTTAGCTTCTATAAGGTCAGCTCCCTGGAGGTTAGCTCCTTGGAGGTTAGTTTCTTGAAGGTCAGCTCCATAAAGGTTAGCCACTTGAAGGTTAGCTCCTTTAAGGTTAGCTTCTATAAGGTTAGCCACTTGGAAGTTAGCCTCTTTAAGGTTAGCTCCTCGAAGGTTAGCCTTTTCAAGGATAGCTCCTTGTAGGTTGGCCTTCTCAAGGTTAGCCCTTTCAAGGTTAGCCCCTTTAAGATTAGCCCCTATAAGGTTAGCTCCTTGAAGGTTAGCCTCTATAAGGTTAGCTCCTTTAAGGTTAGCCTCTATAAAGTTAGCTCCTTTAAGGTTAGCTCTCCGAAGGTCTTTTCTCTCTGGAGTATCAATTTCTATTTTGAGTTTATCGGATGCAAGTTCTTCTGGATTCCTTGTTTCACTCCCCTGTTTATTTTAAAGCAAGCCTTCAGTTATTAGCTAATAAGTAAGTCATTTTCTGCATTCTCAGATAGTGAAGAATTTAATAATCGCCTTCTGTGTGTTCCAATCAACTGTATTGTTTTAAACCAATATAATGCCTTTACATACGTATTTTTTTAGAACATTAATTCGAGATCCACTTTTTTAAAGTCTATTTTTGGTACGATTTAGTTTTAAGGTCGTAATTTAGAGTATTCACAAAATATCTATATAGAATGTACCCCACAAATATAGCATTAGGTCATTACTCCTAACTGAACTTTGATCCAGATCATGAAAATTGAATTTCTTAGAGCCTGTCTTAAAATTAAATTTGACCAATCATAATACTAATCTATTATCATACGCAACAATATTGAGATGGCAACAAGTACGATATCACAGGAAAAGAAGAAGGTTCTCTTTCTTTGTACCCATAACTCAGCCAGATCCCAGATGGCTGAAGGTCTTTTAAGATCTGTTTATGGAGACCGATACGAAGCATACAGCGCCGGTGTTGAGGCTACAACTGTTAATCCTCTTGCAGTAATGGTCATGAAGGAGATAGGCATCGATATCTCTGGTCAGTATTCCAAAACTCCCCAAGAATATCAGGATATCATATTTGACCTGGCGGTCACGGTCTGCGACAACGCTAAAGCAGCCTGTCCTATCATCATCACGAATCTGGAGCGTCCTACCAAGTTAACTAAAGCACGAGAAGTAATCCATAAAAGTTTCGATGACCCTGCCACGACTGTGGGATCGGAGGAGGAGCAGCTCAAGGTATTCAGGCGTGTCAGAGATGAGATAAAAGACTGGATCTCTCAGACACTCGGGAAATAATCCGGATTTTTGTTGTCTGCCTGGCATTATTTTTGCCCTTTTGAAGAAATTGTCTGAATTTTAAGACAGCCTCTAAGAAATCCTTCCTTGATCTAACTTCAAAGATTTAATTTGTGACATATTTTGGAATAGATGCACTAGTTCAAAGAAGCATTTTTTGAGTTTTGTGATCGTTCAACTGAAAATAAGAGGAATAATATGAATGCCGAATCTGGAAAAGATGAAAAAAAAATAACAGACGCTGTGTTTACTACTAACCTTGTCTTCTTTTGGCTTAAATCAAAATTATGTTTAACGAATAAAAGATTAACAGGTCAAGTACCGAATACCATCTTAGGGTTTATTCCTGCAGGGAAGTCTGAAATAGTTCACCCAGTGAAATCAATTTCATCTGTAGGATATTCTACTAAAGCTCACCCCAGGAGATTAATTTTAGGACTCCTCCTTTTACTTTTTGGGCTAGCGATTCATTCTTTTGGATCGCTTCTTTATTTTTTACTAGGAATAATAATGTTAAATAACAGTTATACTACTAAGTTTGAAGTTTTTACTAACACTGCTAGGCCACAAGGGTTTGAAATTTCAATTTTAGAAAAGTCGAAAATGGAAGATTTTGTAACAGAAATAAAAACTTTAATTACTAAGTAATAATGAAAATTGTAACTTTCCGCGTAACTCAAAATTAGAAATTCTCATATTCCAGTACTTCACCAACTCGTAAGCAGTGATTATATAATCCGATTTCCAAAATAATAAAAGAGCTATATATATTGGGAT
>MDTP02000067.1 GCA_001714685.2 Methanosarcina sp. Ant1
GAAGTGATTCCAATACCCCCAATAATAATAGATTCAAAAATATATAAAATTAAGTCAATGATTTGGGGACACGACCAAAATGTCAATATGTTTCTTACCAGTAAAGCACTTAAAAAAAACACATTTTCATCTAGGTCACTACTACGTTTTGGGATATAACATTGTTCTGTTATCTTGTTTTTGCAACGGAACCCTAAAATATGTACGCATTCCGTTATTCACAATTTTTGCACCTTTTGGAACCTGTAATAAAATAAGAATCAGTTCGAGTATCTCTCCAGAGCTTCCTATTGAATTTAAAATAATGAATATCATTAGTGGTATATTATAAAGTCCCAATACTCCTGAAATCACATTTAAAATTATTGATAGAAATACAAACGGTGCTATATATATTAAACATGCCCTGTATTTTGAGAGTACGTCCGTCGTATACACGCATCCTCCATAATATGTAAGACCTATATACGTATTATCTGATTTAATGAAGTTCGGAATAAATAATAAATGAATTAACTCATGGACAACTATCAAAACGATTGCCATAACCAAGAAAGGTAAGGCATATTTCAACAGATCCTCTGTATTTTGTATAGTACCAGATATTTGATAATCAGCAATTCCGCTTGTTTGTGTAAATATTCTCATTATAAACTGCACGATTAAAAGATTGATAATCATAATCGGTATTAATAAAGGTAGTTGACCCATTATACTTTTAGGTCTCAGCTCTCTCCAGCCATCTTTCAGTAATTTTTCGTGAATCTCTTCGTCGAAACCCTGTAAGTCATTTTTTATTTTTATAATAACCCCTTCCTCAGTTGTTTTTAATTTGCAGATGAGCCGGTTTGAACATTTCAACGATTCACATTTTTGACAAAAATCGGGTACTCTAATTGGTTCTATTTATTTTGATTTCTTCTAAATCTATAACACACGTATACACTTCAACATATAAATAATCATTTTAGTGTTTCATATACTACATATTGTCATACATATATAACTTGACTTTGTCACATTTCCTTATTCATATCTGCCGCAATATATAATATTGTAGATATTGGTTTAATGTCATGAGTTCCATAACTGGAGACTTTATTTCGTCAAATAAAATCTCTGTAGAAAAGTACCTTTTAGATGAACATCTTGAAGTCTATCTTAAAACAAAAACTCGTTCTGCCGTTTCAGTTTGTATTGATTACATTTATGGCTTGATTCTCCTGCCAAAACGGAAGAATATGAGTAAAATGGCAATCTACTGTTGTAAGTGCTCCAACAACCAGTCGTTAAGCCATTTCATCTCAAATTCCACTTGGTCTTCTGCAGATCTCCTCAAATCTGTTCGAACAAAAGCCATTGAAATTATAGGTGAAGATGGTGTAATTATACTTGACGAATCGGGCATGAGAAAATCGGGAAATTTTTCTGTTGGAGTTTCTCATCAGTACTGCGGCAACTTGGGTAAAATTGATAATTGCCAGGTTGGAGTCTTCCTTGCTTATTTTAAGGGTGAGAAGAGAATTTTGATTGACGAGAGACTATATCTTCCTGAAAAATGGGTAAATGATGAAGAACGTTGTTTAAAGGCCCAAATTCCTTATGAAGAAATAGTATTCCGAACCAAGTATGACCTTGGCCTTGAAATGATTGACAATGCCATCAAAGAGCGCATCCCTTTTTCTTATGTTACAATGGATGGATTCTATGGGGAAAATCCAATATTGCTTACTGAACTTGAAAATAGAGGTCTAACTTTTGTCGCAGATATAGCAATTGACACTAAGGTTTATGTTCAGGAACCAATAGTTGGAATCCCTGGAAAAAAGGGAAAACGAGGGAGGCAGCCTACAATTCCTAGAGTTTTGAACCTATTCTCAATAAGGGTCGATTCTCTTTCCAGTTCTATTGAGGGGTGGGAACTGATCAGAATTCGAAAAACGGAACGAGGATACAAAGAAGTCTATTTTAAAGCCATAAAAGTATGGAGACGTCAGGATGAATTGCCTTGTGAAAATCCACTGTGGCTTCTTATCAGTAAAGATGCAAAATCAGGTGAAATAAAACATTCATTTTGCAATGCTTCTGAAAATGCTTCATTTGACGAACTTGCAAAAATGCAGAGTTCAAGGTACTGGGTTGAGAGAGCTTTTCAAGATGCAAAAGGATATTGTGGAATGGCTGAATACATGGTGAGAAGCTGGAATGCGTGGCATCATCATATGACATTGGTTATGCTTACGATGCTTATTCTGTTGTCGTACAAGATAAAATTTATAAAATTTCATAAGACTTCACTTCATAGTGTCATTTTGATTATGAAGTTCCATAATCCATTGAAGATATTGAATGCGGAAGAGCTTGCAAAAATCTTAAACCATGATAATAATATGAGAGAAAGAGCAAGAGCAAGCAGATTGAAAAGTTCCTGATAAAAAATGTGAGTCGGATTACTGAATTTTCTTTCTGGTTACTGGTAAGTATACAATTTTGGAAGTGAAAATGCATGACATTACAAATAATCACTGCATTGATCAAGGTGAATAATGAGAAAACAACAAATTCAAGTCAAAAATATTCAAAAGGGGGAATTATTTGGAAGAAAGATGTAGTAACAGCTCCAAATAAAAGTTAATTTGACAATGTCAAGATAACTTGACTTTGTCAGATTAGACAGTTACTCCAATCGCTGTTATCGATTTCACTACGAACGAGATCTTTGGTATACGAGATCTAATGATGATGCTTTACCTTGTAATGTGACATAGTCAAGATATAATTCCTAAGTATAAAAATTATGAATACCGCTGTAATTCAAAAGTGTGCTCACAAACCAGTGTTTTGAACAAATGTATTGATTACTTCGAAGAATTAGGTGTAGATCAATGGTTGTAAGTAAAATTTGCTCTCTAGTTTATGCACAGGTTTTACTACAAAACCTGTGTATTTTGCTGTTTTTAACCCAATTTTTTATTTGAGTGAACAAAAATTAGTTCAAAATTAGAAAATTCAATCAATTTTCAATTGATTTTATGCTTTTCTATTTTCTACTCGAAACACAGGTAAATTAAGTCACAGGCTGATACCTATATAAGCGAAGCGTTATGAATTTTAAAATTTAGATGTGCTAACTGTGCACCAAATCAAAGTTTTCATTTTTGAATTTGTATCCTAAATTTGTCAAGATTTCATGAAGGTAAATCTCCATTGCAATGTGTTGGCACCATTTTTTCTACTTTATACTTAACAGTGGATTCAACACCCCGTCCAAAAAAAGAATGAAGGGAGTTACCCCACAAGAATTACAGTATCTTCTAAATTCGTCACATATACCTTTGTTCCTGTTGGATTAATTGCAACTCCATAAGGATAGGTTCCTACATTCACCGTAGCTATAACCTTGTTTGTGCAGGTGTCAAATACAGAGACGGTATTGATGTATTGGTTCGCCACATATACTTTTGTTCCCTTCTGGTTGACGGTAACCCCAAAAGGAGCGCTTCCTACCTTCACCGTGGCTATAACCTTGTTTTTGGTTGTGTTAATTACAGAAACAGTGTCATCCAGAGCATTCGTCACATATACCTTTGTTCCGGTTGGGTTAAACGCAACTCCCTCCGGTGACCTTCCTACGTTCACTGTAGCTATAACCTTGTTTGTGCAGGTGTCAATTACAGAGACATTGTTATCCCAAGAGTTCGCCACATATACCCTTGTTCCATCTGGAGTGACTGCAACTCCATCAGGGCCACTTCCTATTTTCACCGTGGCTGTAACATTGTTTGTGGCTGTGTCAATCACAGATACAGTGTTGCTGCTAGGGTTCGTCACATATACCTTTGTTCCCTTTAGGTTGACTGCAACCCCAGAAGGATTAATTCCTACAGGCACTCTGGCTACAACAGTGTTTTTGCAGGTATCAATCACAGAGACAGTGTTGCTGTATAAATTCGTTACATATACCTTTGTTCCATCAGGTGTGACTGCAATTCCTGCAGATTCCCCACCTACATTAACCGTGGCTGTAACATTGTTTGTGGCTGTGTCAATCACAGATACAGTGTTGCTGTATAAATTCGTTACATATACCTTTGTTCCTGTTGGGTTAATTGCAACTCCATATGGACGTTCTCCTACAGGTACCGTGGCTGTAACTTTGTTTGTTGCTGTGTCAATTACAGAGACATTGTAGTTGTTTATGTCCGTAGTTGAGCTTACTGCCATAGCTGTCGCTGGTATTAAAAACGCAAATACTAGCAAAATAGCGAGTGTCTTTTTCACTCTGTTAGACTTTTGTGGTTTCATACAACTTTCCTTAATTTCATTCTCTTTTAACATGCTGTTATGATTAGAAAAAACATGCAATCGCTATATCTTCTTTTAAAACAACTGTTCGCAATTTCCCCGTGTTGAATTTAAACACTACATGTTTTTTAAGTACATAATAATATTCACATGTTAAAAAGTTAGGATGTTCCGTATCCGTAAATCAATGAGAGAGTTTTATTTCCCTCTATATTTTCCCTCAATTTTAAATCGTCAGCAAGAGGATTTATTGATTTTCCCTATGTGTTCCTACCCTAGGTTCCCACATTTTAAGCGCATATATCTAGCTCCACTAACTCATAATGCCAGATGATCGTGATTTTTTAAATTAGAGCATCGTTTCGTGTGCTTAAGGTTAAACACATAATTCGGCATCTATAGAAGTTCATGTGCCTAAAAAGGCGGAATTCAGGTTAATATAACTCACAACCATGTAAAATAATTCAATATATAAGAATATTAAGACAGCTTAAGATATAAAGATGGGATTGTACTGGAATTGAGACAGATAAATCATGTTTTTTAACCACCTAATGTGACATCTTGATCTTGATAAAATTCTATTGCATTATATAATTGTTCGGGCATAAAATCTGGCCACATTTCATCAACTACATATATGTCTGAATATACCGTTTGAATTGGAAGTATTCCACTGAGTCTATGTCTCCCTCCCCAGCGAATAAGTAAATCTATCCTTGAGATATCTGCTGATGCAATGTTTTCTACCATTTTTCCTTTATCAGAAGAGTCATATGCATGTGTTAAATCCCAATACCAACCATAATTTACCAAAAAATTTATCTTAATTTTACCTTTTCCAAATTTAGTTTTCTTTGTATATGGTAGTAACTCTTTTGGAAACATGTCCGAATTAGTATTCCCTACTACAAGTAGTTCAGCATCACATTTAGAAAGTTCTTGAACTGATTTTATACAAGCATCAACAAAAGCTTTTCTTTGTACTTGAGGTCTTTTTGTATTATCTTGAGTAAATCCAAAAAAAGTAACTTCTTTTATTCTAAGTTTTACACATATATCGTACACTTTTAATCCTGGAATTATCCCATTTTCATATCCTTCATGTTTTTCTAAACCTCGAGCTAGGGCCCATCTTCTATTACCATCTGGAATGATAGCAATATGTCTTGGCAATCTTTTAAATTTTGGTATTTCCAGAATTTTTCCCCCATCATCAGTGTCGAGAACTTGCGTAAATTCGAAATGATTTTTTGCTTATTGTGAGCATTCCTTACTCTTTTGACCTATTCTCAAGTTAATATATACTATTATCCCCGTATTTCAAATTAATTATATGAAAAATTGTTTCAGAAAAAAAGGCACTCCCGCATAAAATTTTTTAAAATCGAACTACATTTTAATATTAATGATCTCGTTTTTATTGTTTTCTGTTAACTTTAATATTTAATACTAAATTTTTCCAAAAAAAGCGAGACCAATTAAGTACATATCAAATTCTTGATATTGAAGGCCGGATGAGAATTAGCAAAACTAATAATAAGAAATTAAAAAGATAGGAAATTTTGTAAATGTATTAGGACTTATGCAATTTAATTGAAAAATTAATAGCATCAAGCATCTAACTATCTAAAATATAATTAATCTCGAATTATTGTCAATAGATCACCACGCCTTTACAGAACTGGGTGAAGAATAAAAATGCAGTCTTGAAAAACAGAGAGGAGTTTTTCCTCTCTAGCAGTTCAGGCCGAAACGTGTTCTTTCTTTTCCCTATCCCAATGGCGGTGTTTTGCAATTGCAACAATGAAGGAATCGTTGAAAGAGCTACTATCACCTTTCATAACAGTCACGACACCTTTATCAGAGACTACTTTGTCAGTAGATTTCTGCCCTGCAAATTTTATATCGGGAAGGTTTGCAACTTTAAATAATTCAATACCCTCTCCTGTTGCTCCTAATGGCTTGCAGTGCCTGAATGTTTCATTGACGAAATGGATCGCATCACCCTGCATCTTGAGAGTATCTATACTTCCTTTCCCTCCGGGAACATATACAGCATCGTACATTACTGATGCCGCAGTAAGGTAATTTTTATCGACTTCCAGTTTCTCTCCGCTTGAGCTCTTAAGCATTCCCCTGTATTTTGAAATTATATCTGCATGTGCTCCGGCACCCTTTAAAGCCTGCATCACCTGGCTGACGTCTTTGTGATCGTACCCGTCTGCAGCAAGGATGGCAATTTTTCTGCTTTTGATGGTGTCTTTCACCGCATACTCCGTTCTTTCCTGGCTGACGTTTGGAGACTCTTTCGTGACCGGAGATCCTCCTTTCTGTTCAGAGGCAGAGATGCCTACTCCCTTTGCGATTTGTATTGCAAGTTCACCATCAACATTATTGAATAGCTCCACCACTGCTTTCCGGATTTCGGGATCAATGACTTTTCCCACTTCAAAATGAAATGCTCTTATGATATGTTCTTTTTCTGGCTCAGACATGCTGTTCCAGAACAATTTGGCTTGACTGAAAAAGTCTTTGAATTTCTCACTGCGTTCCCGTATTTTTTTACCTTCCACCTTCTCCATATAATTATCGTATCCGCCTTCCTCTGCAGAAGCTGGCCGTGGAAGGTTTCCCCCAACTGAGTTAGGGAAATAACTAGTCTTGCCCTTATTTATCGTCATCCTGTGATATCCTTCCCTCTGATTATTGCTGATCGGCGCTAGGGGCCGATTAATTGGGATCTCGTGAAAATTCGGGCCACCCAGACGGATAAGCTGTGTGTCAAGATACGAGAAGAGGCGGCCCTGGAGGAGCGGATCATTGGAAAAGTCAATTCCGGGAACGATATTTGAAACGCAGAACGCAACCTGTTCTGTTTCAGCAAAGAAATTATCAGGGTTACGGTTCAGGGTCAGCTTCCCTATAATTTTGACTGGAACTTCCTCTTCAGGCCAAATCTTGGTGGCATCGAGAATATCGAAGTCAAACTTGAACTCATCCTCTTCCTCGATAACTTGTACCCCAAACTCATATTCAGGATAGTCTCCCATCTCAATTGCCTCCCACAGGTCACGGCGGTGGAAATCCGGATCCTTTCCAGAGATCTTCTGAGCCTCATCCCAAACAAGAGAATGGATTCCAAGCAGAGGCTTCCAATGGAATTTTATGAACCTCCCCTTGCCTTCTGCATTAACAAAACGGTATGTATTAACCCCGAAGCCTTCCATCATGCGGTAACTTCTAGGGATTGCACGGTCTGACATTGCCCACATTATCATGTGCGCAGTTTCCGGGTGGCAAGTCACAAAGTCCCAGAGTGTATCATGAGCTGTTGATGCCTGAGGCATCTGGTTGTCCTGTTCGGGTTTAGCTGCATGAACAAAGTCTGGAAACTTCATAGCATCCTGAATAAAGAAGACCGGAATATTGTTGCCAACGAGATCGTAGTTCCCTTCTTCGGTATAGAATTTTACTGCAAAACCCCGGACATCCCTGACAGTATCTGCCGAGCCCCTGAATCCTATAACTGTAGAAAATCTTACAAAGACAGGCGTTTTCTTTTCCGGGTCCTGCAGGAATTTCGCACTTGTATACTCCGTCATTGGCTCATATACTTCAAAATATCCGTGTGCTCCAGACCCGCGAGCATGAACAACCCTTTCGGGAATTCTTTCATGGTCAAAATGGGTTATTTTCTCTCTTAAATGAAAGTCTTCAAGCAGGGTTGGTCCCCTTTCCCCTGCCTTGAGTGAGATATCGGTATTGCTGACTCTAACACCCTGATTTGTGGTCAGAAACTCACTTTCACTTTCAGGGTCTTTGCGAAACATTTCTAATTGTTCGTCTTTGCTTTTTTCATTGACTAGCCTCTTTTTATCCACTTTACAACACCTTCCTCATTATCTTAATTTCCAACTCCAGTTTTCTGTAAATTATAGAGCCTATATTTCCAGAATTCAAAGAACTGAAGATTATATGTCGATAGGCTCATAGTTGAAGCGAAGGCAAGTGGTAACATGATTCAATGCAAGTGGCAAATAGGCCTGAAATTAAATATCATATCCAATCTTATACAGAATCTGACTAAACTACCAGAAGTATAATTTTAGCTTTTTAGACCCAATCTTTGAAATTTGATTTGAAACTTACAATTGAATGCATGTTGTGTATGCCCAACTCTCCCTTTTTCCAGTTGGTTTATTAGAATATAAAACTTACTCGCTTGAACCGATAGATTGATATTATTAGGACTTATGCATTGAAACAGTATTTCCGATTCACCCAAGTTCCGAATACCGATTTTATAACAATATTCAATATTTTAACCCGGTCTAAAATTAATTATATATAATTATAAAATTCACGTGATGAAAACTAATGAGTCCATGACACCTACCTGCAGTGTTAGCTTGTTAACTACAGCATTTGAAATGTTCAGTAAATATAATCTAATAAAATTGCCATCGAATGCAGATTATAAATTTGAAAAAATCCTAAACGTGTTATTGCATGCTGCGACGTCTACTTCTAATTCTCTTGAATCTGCAAGCAATGATCTCAAACGGAAAAACCCTGAAGCAAAGATACCTTCATCAGATACCATTTTTAATTATATAAACTGCAACAATATTGGAGAGATTCTTTCTGCATTCAAAACCATCAATCTTGAAATATTCAAAATGATGGAACTTAAAGGTAAAGTCCATGATGTCGCAATTGATTTTCATCATGTGCCATTCTATGGTGATAAGAATAGACCCTTAATTAGAGGCATGAAACCCAAAAATGGAACTTCATGGGGATATGAATATTGTACAGTGGACATCATTGGAGATGACAAGCTTACACTTGATGTGATCCCTATCAGTGCTCTTAAAAAGGATTATTCAATACTAACTGAACTTTTGTAAAAGATTAGAAACAATGAGTGTAAAAGTAGGAACATTATATTCGGATAAAGAATTTTGTAATGATGATACGATTTCTGCATTGACCAAACTAAAAATAAATTTTGTTATTGCCTGTAAACTCAATAAAAAAAATCAAAAGGAAACTTGAGGAATTCAAAAAAGAGAATGGGCATAAGTCAACAGTTTTTGAATATCAGTTTAATAAAATGAGTCGTGGGTTTCAGTTATTGAAAACCGTAAGCACAAGAATCCCTCTACATTTTCCCCAAATACGGAAGAAGTACTCGCTTTTTCGGAATTGATCAATAACTCACGGACACGAGCCAAATTAAAGGTATCTCAAAATACGAGCTGCTTGATAGAAGAGCCCCTCTTTTTTAGAAAATTATATTATCTTCCTCTGGCATGACTTCTTTTATGAGCTTTCAGAGAATCGCATGGGGTATTACAGGTGCCGGCCATTTCCTGGACCGCAGTTACCAGGTCTTCAAGGAAATTAAGCTTAGAGACCCCCGGATTTCTGTAAATATGTATATTTCCAGGGCCGCAGAGGAAGTTCTGCGCATGTACGGGCTTGAGCAGAAGCTTGTTAAAATCTCTGGAGGCGACTACCTTGAAGAGATCTTCAGGGAAAGCGAACAGGGTTCGAGTTCTCCGAAGGTCGGGCGCTTCCTTCTTGACAGGTATGATGCCCTTTTCGTTACCCCTGCAACCTCAAACACGGTTTCGAAAATCGCTTATGGGATTGCCGATTCCCTTGTAACTAACGCCGTTGCCCAGGCCGTAAAAGGGAGAGTCCCTGTTTATATTGTACCTGTGGATATCGAAGGCTCAATCGTATCAGAAATGCCCTATAATATTGACCGGAAACGGTGCATGCATTGTGAAGACTGTCCTCCAAGAGATAATTGCCCTCATGGAGCAATCACTGTAAAAAACGGCTTCACAGACCAGATAGAACTTCTGAAATGCAAAGGCTGCGGAATCTGCAAAGAACTCTGCCCTTATGAAGCCATCAAAGGCGGGCCCGTGGAAATCCTGGTCCGGGATGTGGATATGCGCAATGTTGAGCTTGTAAAAGGTCTGCAGGGCATCACCGTGCTTGAAAGCCCTGAAAAAATTCGGGATTTTTTTTAATTCCCTTTACTTGCACTTAATTCCCTTTACTTGCACTTAATTCCCTTTACTTGCACTTAATTCCCTTTACTTACACCAGTATTTTTTTCTTTTCCCTATTTATCCGTTTTTCTACTTTTTTCCTTTAAGGCGTCGTTTTTAATGCCTTATTTTTGCTTTTCTATTTCGATTTGTTTTTTAATTTGCTTTACAATAATTTCTTTTGAATAGAGATAGAAAGAAGCCGGAAGCCCTGTGTTTGAGATCATATAGAGTAAGTTCATAGCTGTCTGGTTAAGTCTCGGGGAGCATTTTAAAAGAGCGCTCCTTGAGATCCTCACCATCGCGTCCAGGGATTTTATCCCGCTAAGGTAGCTTTTAATATCCTTATTTCTCTGGCTTTTTTCAAAAATCAGGTCTATCCATGTATTCATTTCATCGATCAGGAGCTCCCTTGTAAGGTCTTCAGGGACGATGTAACTTTTTCCCTTTTCTATATTCCTGAAAAACTCCCTGAAATTCTCTCCCTTTGCAAGAGTGTAAACCTCCCCAAGCTTTCCTGAATGAGTGTCTGTTGTCGCAGCAATGCCTTTTCCAAATCTCTCAGCAAGCGCAATTGTAAGTTCGTTTTTCTGTTTTAGCTCATGCATGTTATACTCAAGTACAGGAAAAAGCTTTGCCAGTCTGAGTACTGCAGAAGGATTCGGCTCCTGATGGAAATCGAACCAGAAAGGATGGTTATACATAAAAGGCAATCTTCGTTTCTTGAGATACCTAACAAAACTTTTCAAATTCCGTTCGATTTCCGCGATCTCCCGAAGTTCGAAGAATTCCTCTCTATCAAGCTCGAAAACGTTAACATGAAGCTCGTGTCCTGCAAATTCAGGGTCATCTACACTCATTTCAACTCCAGAGATGAGCTTTTCCCGATCCCATCCAAGAAGCTCGTATGCCCCTACGGTATCGTGATCTGTAAATGTAATATAATCCATTCCCATTTTAAGGGCCTTCTCATAAAGACTCTCTGGATGTAGATCCATTGCAGGAAGCACATCAAAGGAATAGGTTGTGTGCACGTGCAGGTCTGCTCGTCTCCAGCCTTCTTCCATAAGCTCCTCTGCACGTTCCGAAGTTATGAGCTTATCATCGTAATTCTTCTGCCTTCTGCCCATAGGCGTAGAATCCAGCGATTTTAATTCTCTTTGAATTATTTTAATTAAGTTTTATATTTTTCCCAATATAGTATATTCTTTTTTTAGATTAAAGTTTTCCGCACAACTTCTATCAGTATTTAGAAGTTGTTGGACTCCTAGAATAAATTTTTAAGACTATTTCCTGTTTTAACGCCCATACACTTTTTTTCCCTGTCCAGACCACCACATTTATAAATATTCCGAAATATTCCGGTATTTTTCACAAAAACGATAGTGATTAACTATGGGTCTATTTAGAAAGCTAAGGAAGATTATCAGCGTAATCTTTGAAAATGAGTCCGAACAAAAAGGAGACGATTTTGAAAGGTATGTAGTGGACAGTTTTGATGAAAAACACTTCTCTATCGTGCAGTGGACCACGGACATGGCAAGAAAACATACCCGATTTGTAGAATCCGACTGCGGTCCAGACCTTGTCCTCCGCTACAAACCCACAAATGAAATCTTCTGTGTAGAATGTAAGTTCAGGTCAAAACTCTTCAAAGGTAAACTCCAGTGGTCAGCATCAAGGCAGCTAGGACGTTACAGGGTCTTTGCAAAAGATAATGACGTTCCTTTTTTTGTAGTAATAGGGCTCGGCGACAAAGCAAGAAAGCCGAAAAGAATGTTTTGCATTCCGCTTGAAGAAGCAAAGCTTCCTGCACTTTCTCCAGAGCTTTTTGAGAAATTCGAACGTACCCCGAAAAAGAGCTTTTTCTGGAAAAATGGAATTTTGAAATAACTTTTGACATTTGATTTTTTTCTTTTATTTTTCTCTCTTTAGTTCCTATATCTCCAATGTTTCTGCATTTCCAATATCAGAAACTCTTATTCAGAGGACTTATCTCAGAAATCCTTTTTCAGTTTTCTCCTTTTCACTCAACAAATATATAAGACTCCTTAAAGTATCTTTTATCCATGACCCTTGAGCCCGTGCATATGCATAAGATATCGGAGCTTGCAAAGAGGATTGACCGGTCATTTGAGCTTGAAGAGTCGAAGACGGCAAAAGATATCTATTCTCTGCTTGAGGAATTGAAGCTCGACGGAAAAGTCATCCTTAAGGCTGTTGACAGGCTCTTTCGAGGGATTGTCAGGACTGAGCTGATGGCACAGGGTGATGACCCATATCCGGTTACTTATGCCTGTGACAGCGGGAGCACAAATCCCAAAACCTATGACAGCGGACTTTTTGTGGACTTTTGCCACTGCGGGCTGGCTTCAACACCTACTGATCTTGATATTCAGAGGTGCAGGACAATTGTGTGTGCTGCTTACTCTTCTTCGCAGAGAGTGGCAATGCGGGCTACATCAGGCTGGGAAACCTTCGACGAAGGGCTTGGAAGAGCAAAACTGATTACAATTGCGCCGGATGAGCTGAAAAGAAAAGCTCCTGACATGGTGCATAGTTTTGCCATGTACCTTGCAGAGTCCGAGCATATTCTTTTTATGAAGGACATGGTGGAGCCAGATAGCTTTTTCATAATGGACGGGCCTATTTACCCCAAACAGCTAATGTACTGGATGGTGCTGGATGACGAGGAAGTCAAGATCCGGCAGAACGACAATGCTCGAAAAATCCTCCAGAATTACATTGATATTATGGACCATTTTCTGGAAAAGCGAAGGCCTTTGATTGGGTTTGTAAAAAATCCGACTGACGTGCAGATCATGGACAGCGTCCGAAAGAAAAAGGAATTCTTTGACCTGCCCTGGATGCTTGATGCTCAGTTTTTCCGAAACCTTCTTTCTCCCGAAAAATTTGATAGTAAGTCTGGACAGGGATACGGTGGGAAGAATTCGAAAAATAACGGGAAAAATGGCAAGCATAATGGTTCCAGAAATACCTACATTACTTACACTAACTGGTTCTTGCAACCCAACAAGTTTTACGAGAGGCTGCTTAACGGAACTTCACCTCTTGCAGCCGGCGATACACTCCAGCAAAAACTCAGGCACAGTTTTTCACCTGAGGATTATGCCCTTTGTTTTTTCATGCTTTACGTGCCCTCTACGGATATAGTCTTCAAAATAGAAGCTCCTTACGGGCTTATTAAGGATGATTTCCTGCGCATGCAAATTACCAAAAAAGTGCTCTTTGACCTTTCTCTGCATGGTTTTCCCCTTACCCTCACAAAAGCAGACCATCTCGCAAAAATCCGGAAAGTAGAAAGGCAAGAGATTGATAAATTCTTTGAAAATATGAATCCTGATACCACTTATAATGACACTCGGTGGGGTAATATTATTGAAATATGAAGACTCCGATATTCTGGCTTTTATCTCCGACAAACCTAAAAAGGTGCCGGCTCCTCAAATTAATTCGGGAGCAGAGGAGAACGCAGGCTTTAAACAAATCCCTGAAGAGGAAAATCCTGAAATTAAGATAGAGGAAAAGGTCGCAAGTTCCCTTGAAGGCGCTTTCGATCAGGCTACAATGCTCACACCTGAAGAATCACATGCTTTTTTACCAGTCGCTTCTATGGAATCCCAGGCTGTCAGGCTTTCTGAAAAAGAAGATCTTCCCTTTGAAGCCTTTGTAGGTTATGACGAAGGTGTCTTAAAAACGTCCTCGTCTTCAGAAGCCTTCGGGATTGTTACTACAGGAATAGATCCTCTGGAAATAACTTCCTCAGGAGCCGTAATTACTGGATATATTACCTCTGCTCGGCGGGATGAGATCAGGCTCGGAACTTATGTGGTTGTACCCTATGATAATGGAGAAAAACTCTTCGCCCGTGTAGGAAAACTCCAGTACCGACAGGAGTTTGTGGTAGATGACGCAACTGAAATTCACTCAAGGCGTATGCTCAGTGCCCGTGCAAGCCCGATGAACGAAGCAGACTATAAGTTCCTTGCCTGCCTTGACCCTCTTTGCATCCTGTACAGGAAGACCGACGGTGCACTCACAAGAAGGATGGCAGACCGGATCCCTCGCCCGAACACTCCTATCCTGCCTGTTACGGACAGGCTTGAGGTTCAGACAGGGCTCAATATTCCTGAAGAAGGCATTTTCCTAGGGCACCTGAGCGTTGGAGGAGAACTTGTAAAGACCCATTCCGAGCCTGAAACAGTTGCTTATTACCTGAGGAATGACTATTCCATGGGCGATCCCCTTATTTTCAGGCACATGCTTATCTGTGGGAGCACAGGGACAGGAAAGACCTTCCTTTCTAAAAATATTCTCCACCAGTTCATGGGAGAAAACAACAGGTACAGGCTGCGAAGTTCTCCTGATAAGGCAAGGAAAAACCCCTGCCTGGTAATCATGGACCCTCAGGATGAATACTCTCAGCTTTTTGAGGACAATGAAACTCTGAACGAGGGAGATAAGTTCCGGTTTGAGTCTGAAAAAGTAACCTACGGCCGGGTTCAGTCTACAAAAGCTTTTGTGGCAAAAGTGGAAGGGCAGAACTATCCTGGGGATAAATCGAGAGCCGAACAAATTGAGTTTACAATTCCTTTTTCCCTTGTAAAGCACAACTCCTGGCTTATTGCAGCAGCCGGAATGTCCGAACTCCAGTATATAGGGATTGAAGTGCTTCTGGGGGACTTCTTCAAGTCAAGCGTGCCCCATACTTACCTCAATTTCATTAACAATATTGAAAATGAGGGTACTCGCTCCTACTATGTTGACAGCGGAAAACTCCACGAGTCCTCGTATGACGGCATTGTGAGGAGAGTAAATAGTCGATTCTTCTCGAAGGTTTTTGATCAGGATGCAACCTCAATTACCGAAATCCTGGATAGAATCTTCAAGCCGGGGCAGATTTCGGTTTTTCCAACCGAATATATAAGTGATCCGAGAATAAGGGATCTTATAGTGCTCACAATCATGAGCCTTATCGTGGATAACAAGCTCAGTACAACGGGAAAGGATGCAATCAAGGAAACTCCAATTATTCTTGCGCTGGATGAAGCTCACCGCTACCTTTCAAAGGCAAATGGAGAGCACGCACGCCTTATTATCTCCCGTTTCGCAGATGCAGCCCGCCAGGGCAGAAAAGAGGCACTTGGGCTCTTTTTGATTACTCAGGACCCTCAGGATATCGATGACACTGTTTTCAAACAGGTTAACACAAAAATGATTCTTAACCTCAATAACGACGCAGCTATAACGTCTCTGAAAGTTCCGAAAGAGTATGAGCGGAGAATTCCCTATCTTAAGAAAGGACAGATGATAATCCATTCCCCGGACAACAGTGATATCGTAGAAATCGTCGGACTTTCAAATTGTGTAGTAAGACACCGCTGATCTCCCTCAGGCAAGAACTCGATAAATGCCTGATAATTTGAGCCATCTATTAAATCTATAATTTTTGCGGATTCCATAACCTAAACTAACGTAAAAATATAGAGAATACCCCGAATGTAAAACAAAATATAAAAAAAATAATCTGGATGTAAAAGCTGCAATTAATATCTAAAAATTCACTTTACAAGATCAAAATTTGATTGGAAATAGTACCTGTAAAATTTAGAGAAGAGCTTGCTGGCATGTGAAAAAAAGTTTAAGGAATTAGACAAAAAGCTCTTGAACTAAAGTTCGCTGGTAGTTTACTTAATATACTTATTTTTGGATGTGGAAACAAGGACTTTGACAACTCCAAATGAAATAACTGCTATCAGGGATGCAGTTAATAGAACCATTAATAAATTTCCTGCATCAGCAAATTTAAACATAAAGTAGAATAAAACAGCACTTACTACTGCTCCGATGCCCATCAAGATTATAGTCGGGCCTCCTAAAACGTTTTCAGTATCCTTACCCATCGTCCACAATTCCTTATAAATAATTACCAGTAAATTACGATTTAAGATTTAATGAAGAACCCAAAATCTAGTAAAGCACTAAACAGCGGATTACAGTTTTTAACGGAAACACCTATTTATTTAACTCGTTACAGGAACCAAGAGTGAGAACTCATGAGTAAAGGAAACCTGTACAGCTTAAGCGTAGTGAATTTTAATATTTCACACAGATTGGGGTAATTGCATATAAACTTTAGGTAATTATAGTCCTTAAATACTAAAATAAATTTACATTTTCTGACATTGAAAATTAGGTATAAGTTCTCAAAAAAGCAGAAGATCAATAACAGGATCTTATTCTAACATAATTGCATCTTTTTCCAAATAACTGGTTTATTCCGAATATTACGAGATTCCAGACATTGCAGGATCTGCTAGTGGATTTTCTAAGCGGGTAGATATATGCAAAAAGCGACTTATTCAACAAGTGTCTTGGGAAATCTGGCATCATTAAAATCAAGTATTTAGAGAAATTCAAGGCATAGGTCCACATAATATTCTCTTGCGATCTTTTTGAGCCAATCAGGCACCACACAATACCTGTCAACTATCATTTCATTAAGGTAGTAAAGAGACTCCTCTGTTCTACAGTCGCAGAGTCTTTTTATAGCAGTTCTCCTCCCCCATGCAGACCTTTCCTCGTCGAGGGCTTCAAGGTAAAGCTGGTATTCTCTACTATTATCCATTACATTATAAACATTATCAAGCGATATAATGGTTTGTATCGAATACCGGGAATTAAATTATTTTAAATTAATTCAAGGGAAAATGATTTTCTGCAGATTCTTTTAAGCAGTAGAACTAGCAAAACAATTATAATAATTTTAGTATAAGAAAGTCCGACATAAAAATAAATTATGCTAACTAATTATATGTAAAAAGAGTATCTCATTTAACTTAAAGTAGAAAAAAATAAAAAAAAGAATTCTCGTGTTTGATCGGGTGATGAGAATTCTTGCACAAGGTTGTTTGTTCGCTATTTTGAAGTATGTGAGTATTCGCCAAAGACGATATATAATTACCGGGGACGAATTTTTAATTACGGAGAGTTATTGGTTGACGTTAAAATGTTTAATGGCAACAATTTTTTCAATCGCGTTATTGATTTCCCACTGGATCAAATTATTTGGCATAAAGAGTGAAATCGAGAACTAAGCGCCAACTGCAAAATAACTCAGGTACATTTTTACATCGCACTTAACTATTTTCGTAAGCAACTACCTCGATTTTGTTCAAAAAGAATCATGTTTTACCTAAGTTGTTTCGTAACGAGCCCTAACAAAAGAATCTGCTAATAGTTTACAACTATTTTGAGACACTTCTTATTTTAGAAATAAATTGCGAAATATATTCCAATGTCTTCACTTTGAACTGATAGCTTTCACAGGGTCCAGTTTTGCCGCCTGCTGGGCTGGATAAATCCCGGCAATCAAATTCAGAAGAAATACAGCAATAATAATTACCAGAATATCCCCGGCACGGACTATAATAGGAATAGTTGTAATCCCGCCATATAGTTCCGAGGAAGCAGCTGGAAGTTCATACTGGCCTATTGCGAGGGATATTGCAATTCCTGTGAGAGTACCTACAAGGGCCCCCAGCATACCTAGAATCCCGCTTTGAAGAATGAAGATTGTTCTGATACTTGATACAGTGGCACCCATTGCTCGAAGCATGCCTATCTGGCTTGTTGCGCCAATAACCGACAGGTTCAGGGTACTGACAACCCCGAATGAGGCGATTACGACAATTAGGCCAAGGACAACATTATTGGAGGTGCTTTCGAGAGCAATGGTACGAAGGATTGCAGGATTTGTTTCTGTCCACCCCTTTGCCTTATAACCTGTTTTTTTGATCTCTGCAGCAACTTCTCTATCTCTGTTAAAATTATCAAGTCGGACAGAAATACCATTAATCACATCCGGAACATTATAGAACTCCTGCGCAGTATCCAGGGATGTATAAGTAAAGGATTCGTCCAGAGGAGAGCCTGTATGGAAGATTCCAACCACTCTCAGGGAAAGAGGATTCGAATTGGGGAAAGACACATCAACCGAATCCCCAAGACTAACCTCAAGTTTATCTGCAAGCTTTGAGCCAATTACCACAGTATTTCTGGATAACTCAAGCTCCCTGAAATCTCCTTCCACCATATCGGATTCAATAGAGCTAATTTCATTTTCCTGTAAAGGGATTACCCCTTTCAGCTCAGCGTTACGGGAATTAGTCTTAAACCTGAAGGAAGCCTTTCCTGTGAGAAATGGAGAAACTGCAGTAACACCTTCAATTTTACTGGTCTCCTCAATAATGGTTCTGTAAAGGTAAATGTAGTCCTCCCCTTCCTGAGGAGATACCGAGACATGCGGAAGTTTATTTACAGTGGTGTTATAAAGCTCTCCCGTGAAACCAACCATAAGAGCCTGGGAAACTGTGAGCACCATTACTGCCAGGGCTATAGCTCCTACAGATAGAAGTGTCTGGAACTTTCTTGCCCGAATCTGCCTGATCGCAATAAAGAGTTCATAACGCATAGGGTTAACAACCTTATATTTGAGCTCTTACAGGGTTCCTGGAATTCATTTTTCGTATCCAATCAATTCCGCATCTTCCAAACTTCATGCAAACAGGCATCCGGTTCAACTTTGCTTCCTTAAAACGAAAGAAATTGCAGCAAGCCCTGAAATTAAGGCAGCCGCCGACAAATCGGGGATTCTTTTTCCACTTGAAGTCTCTGTCCCGGAAGTAGAATTATTTACTGCGCTCACATTGGAATAAGGGTAAAGGTTGGACTCGATAATAGTTTCCCTGTGTTCGAGAACCTCCCCACTGTTGCCTAAAAGCTCTATCTCAAGTCTGTAGACACCTTTTTGAAGTCTCTGTTTCCATGCAACTTCGACGGTCTCATCATCTCCATTCAACAGCACAGGAACTTTCTCCCGGATAGAGTCCACAGGTTCGGAGGTGTTTGCCCAGGTATCGTTCTTTAGCATGTGGACAGTAAAAACCAGACTCCCTTCAAAGGGCACCTGGGATCTGCCAAAAATTGTTGCACTTGCCCCGGTCTCATCCTTGAAAATATCTGTGATTTCTGCATTGTCTCTGGCGATAAAAGGTTTAGTTGAGACAAAAAGTTCTTCTTTAGGAGAATAAACCTTTATCTTCACTCTCCCCTGATATTCCCTGTTGTTCTCAAGCAGAGTGCCCCATGATGCAGAAAAGGTTTCGGGGATACTTGTGAGGCTCACGTTATCTCTTTTCGTTGTATACACCACATTGTTGCCGTCTACGAGCATGTACTCGATATCAAAAAGCACGGCTTCGACAGGAGAGAGTACAACACTGACTCCTTCGGAGTTAGAAATAAGATCCCCAATTCGGAGCTTGGAAACGGAATGAGTACCGTAAGTGAAGTCGTATTTTGATTCGGAAAGCACCTGTCCATCCCCAATCAGGCTGGTTCGGGTGCTGTAAGCCCCCCTTTCTGCATTCCTCACATCCCAGAACCCTACTTTGGTAACCCTGGTATTTGCAGGAAGGTTATCAACTGGAAAAACCTGCCTGGCAAGGACTTCTTCATCATTTCCTACAGACCTGACCAGAATAACCTCAAGGGTCAGGTGTTCATAAGGTCTGTCCGAATAAAGAGTCACGTCGAAAGATTCAAGATCGCTATAAAGTTCGGCTATGCGGGCTGCGCTCGCGTCTCCAGAAGGAGAGTTATTTGCAGCAGAGGCAGGAAGGACCAATATAAGAAAAAAAATAAGTACGAAAAGAGTGGTTTTCATTGTTTTTCCCCGGTTAGATGTCAAAAAGATTGTTTTGATCTTATTTAAAAGAGATGCAGTGGACTAAAGCTGGAGTTATTCCTAATGTAAGAGGAGAAATGAAGAAAGGAAAGAAATGAAGAAAGGAAAGAAATGAAGAAGGAAAGAAATGAAGAAAGGAAAGAAATGAAGAAAGGAAAGAAATGAAGAAGGAAAGAAATAAAGAAAATAAGATAAGAACCAAGGTTAAAGTCGAGTAAAACCTGATAAGAACCATAAATAAAAAAATAAAAATTAAAGAATAAAAAGTCTCAAAAGTAGATATTTCCTTAAAGTAAATAAACAAAACCTTACGTGAATCCGAAAGTATTTATTCTTTCGTTGAAGTATAAGAGGATAAATATTAAGAATGAACAAGTTTACTTGATTTATATCTACGTGAAAAATTTCATGGTCAATTTTTTGAAATTATATAAATAATAAGTGCTCGAGCAGAAGGTGTGGTAAAAATGGAAAAGAAAAGCATCTTGATCCTGGGAACCGCCTCCCATGTTGGGAAAAGTTCAGTAGTGACTGCAATATGCAGGATCCTGTCAAGAAACTACAGGGTTGCCCCCTTCAAGGCTCAAAATATGAGCCTGAACTCCTGGATTACGAGGGATGGAAAGGAAATTGGAATTGCCCAGGCAATCCAGGCAAAAGCCGCAGGTGCCGAGCCCACTGCTGATATGAATCCTGTTCTTCTGAAACCCAAAGGAGATTGTGTTTCCCAGGTGATTGTTTTAGGGGAACCTTATGCCGACAAGAGCGCAGGCCAATACTACGATTCCATCGCAGAGATGAATGCAGTCCTTGAAGGAGCGCTGGAAAGGCTTTGTAAAGAGTATGACATTATTGTTATGGAAGGAGCAGGAGGGGCTGCCGAGATTAATCTCTACGAAAGAGATATTGTAAATGTCGGCACTGCGAGGCTTACGCAGGCTCCAATAATCCTTGTTGGGGACATCGAAAGGGGAGGCGTTTTTGCAAGCCTTTACGGCACAATTGAGCTTCTGCCCGACGACGTGCGGAAAAACGTTAAAGGGCTAATCATCAATAAATTCAGGGGCGACCTGGAAATCCTGAAGCCAGGCCTGAAACAGCTTGAAGAATTAACTGGAATTGCAGTTCTTGGGGTTCTTCCTTATTTCAAGCTCCATATTCCCTCAGAAGATTCGGTCTCGCTTGGGGATAAAGAAGATACGAAAAACGAGAAGGAGATAGAGATCGCAGTCATCCGCCTGCCAAGAATCTCAAACTTCACGGACTTCGAACCCCTGGAAGGACTTGCCCGAATTCGATATGTGGATCTTGACGAAGAACTCGGGACGCCGGATGCAATCATGATCCCGGGCACAAAAAATACGGTTAATGACCTGCTCGACTTAAAGGCAAGCGGTATGGCCGAGAAAATCCAGGCTTTTAAAGGAAAAATTCCTATTTTCGGAATTTGCGGCGGCTACCAGATGCTGGGCAAAACAATTTTTGATTCTGGAGTTGAAAACGGGGTCGAAGCAGAATTCGAAGGTCTTGGGCTTCTGGATGTAGGGACAAAGTTCGGAGCATACGAAAAGAAAACGATTCAGATCACGAAAAAAGTAAACGCCTACGGCCCGATCCTTGCTCCCATAGATGGGGAGGAAATAAAAGGATATGAAATCCATATGGGTATCACCGATTCCTGCCGCAACGTATTCGGGGACGATGGCTCAATTGATGGGGAAGGCCTGGTAATTGGCACGTACCTGCATGGGCTTTTTGATAACAAGAATATAAGAGATGCTCTTATGCAGTACCTCTACAAGAAAAAAGGGCTTGAGTTCAGGCCTGAAGATGTTATGACCGAAAATGATGCTTATGAAGAGCTCGCAAATGTGGTTGAGCGAAATCTGGATATGAAGAAAATATACGAGATAATAGGGATCTGAAAAAATCCTATAATCTAAATTTTATTCTTATATAATCTGGAATTTCAAAAATTCCTTATCTTTTTTACGGGGCGTATTGTTTACTGCCCCCTTTTTTGAGAATCCCCATAGCTTTCAATGGATTGAGATTGGGCGATATGAAGACAAGAATAATAACAGAGTTTTTTTAATTTTTTCTGAGAATGTGGTTGCTGTTTTTCACCAGATCTACTGAGAATTGTGACCATGGAAAAATGTTTTTTCTGTCTAATTCCGAATCCTCTCGTTTGAAAAACCAATTCCTCAAGGAACTTATTCGCAGATGCGTGAACTTTAATTCCATGAAGGCACAAATATTGATCTCACAAAGTACAGGTAACAATTTAGCATAGATATTATTAGGCTCTTCGTCATTCTCTATGGATAAGATGATTTTCAATTCAAGACAGCGTTGGAGTTTATGAGGATATCCACACAAAACAAAGAAGAGCCGATAACTTTGTGTTAATCCTAAAATTCTATCCATTTTATAATACCTGGGGGTAATTGATTGAACGAAGGCAATGTGGTTGATATTGAGGACTCGACCTGGGGACAGCTGGTAGAAGAATCTTCAAAGCCAGTTATTGTAATGTTTTACAGCCCAGCATGTCCTTTTTGCAAAGCTATGGAACCCTATTTTGTGAACTATGCACAGGAGTTCAAAAGTTCAGCAGTCTTTGCCCGCATGAATATTGTAACAAATCCCTGGACTGCAGAAAGATACGGAATTCAGGGCACGCCCACGTTCAAGTTTTTCTGTCACGGAAGACCTGTATGGGAACAGGTAGGTCAGATCTATCCTTCCATATTGAAAACTGCGGTTGAGAACATGGTCAATTATGGAGAAGATTGTATACGAAAAAGCACCCCAATCGGGCAGGATATCACAGGGTACGTTTGACCTTCAGATGAGCGGCTCTGATATCTTTTTTACTTATTTTCCTTTACTTCTTTTCCTTTTTCCTTCTTTCATTTTTCCTTCTTTCATTTTTCCTTCTTTCATTTTTCCTTCTTTCATTTTTCCTTCTTTCATTTTTCCTTATTTTCCTTATATATTTCCTTTCTAACAAGCCCGAATTCATCAAAAGTGGCCTGAGTTGCAGTCAGGATGCTAAGGGTCGTACTCAGTGTTGTGGATACATAAATAGTAATCATTATGGATATCTGGTATTTTATTGCAAGAAGAGGACTTGCACCTCCGAGGATTTGCCCTGTCATCATTCCAGGCAAAAAGACAAGTCCTGCAGTTGCAATGTTTGCAAGAGTAGGCCGGAGCGCTGAACGAAGACTTTTGCGAATATAGGGCAGGAGGGCTTCGTACCTGCTTGCCCCCAGGGAGAGATTGTAAAGGTACCTGTTTTCGTTTCTCCGGATATCCTCATAAAATTCCCCTATGCCCACGACATTGCCGCTAAGCGAGTTCCCAAGAATCATTCCCCCTATAGGAATCAGGTATCGGGCTTCCAGAAGGTTTCCAAGGTCAAGCACGAACTCGTTGAAGTAAAGGAGCACGCTTAAATTTGCCGCCGTAAAGGAAAGAATCACCGGAAGAAACAGTTTTTCCATTTTAAGGTCGACATTGCGTATAGTTGTGTAGCTTGCTACAGTAACCATTCCCAGTAGCCATGCCAGATTCAAGACCCTGTTGTTCAGTTCAAAGATAAAAGTTAAAAACACGCCTACAAGAAAAAGCTGGACTGTCATGCGCGAAACCGAGTTTATGGTTTTCCCGACGACGTTCAGTTTCACTCTGTAACTGATTACCAGAGGTACCGCAAGAAGTAAAAAGCATAATATCAGGGAAGGTATCGATATATCCGGGCTTGCCATTTATTATTTCCTTTCCTAATTCTTCATTCTCTTTATTTACTGCTGTTTTTAGCTGAATTCGTCTTTTCCAATCTCTACAATCTCTACTTCGTCTCTCTCCCACTCTTTATCATGCGAAATTACAAAAAGGGTCCAATCTTCGTGTTTAAGAAAATGGTCAACAACCCTTTTTTTAAGCTCGGAATCAAGGGCCGATGTTGCTTCATCAAGCAGAAAAATATCTCTTCCAAGCATCAGGGCTATCAGGATTCCTATTCTTTGCTTTTCCCCTCCTGATAAGTTTTCAAAATTTTTACCAAGTGTGTCTTTTTCGAGTTCAAATTCCTTCATCAGCGTATTTAACTTTTCTGGGCTCCTCTTTTCCCTGTTCGGAAGGTAAGTAAAAATCTCATCAAGCAGGTCCTTTACGGACCCCTGCCCAAGATCCGTATCCTGAGACACATAACTGACCTCTTTTCGGATTTCCCAGGCTACCTGAGAGTTTACAGGTTTTCCCCTGTAATAGAGCAAGCCTTCGGAGGGTTTTTCAAACCCCAGGAGCATTTTGAATAAAGTGGATTTTCCGGTTCCTGATTTTCCCCTGAGAAGGATTTTCCCCCCTCTCAAAATACGGATTGAGAAATCTGAAATTACTTTTTTGCTGCCGAAAAACTTGCCTATGTTTTCATATTTTATTATTTCTTCCTGCATTTTGTGTCCCGAATCTTTTCGCTATTTACTTTTTCACTATTTGTTACCTTTCTCCTCAAGGTTTTCAATTTTCTGTTTTCTCAGGGTTCGGATTTCTGGTCGTGTCCACGAGTTACTGAAAACCATGAGCAAAAGAATCTCTCCCCATTTTCCTCAAATGCAAGAGAGGTGCTCGTTTTTTCAGAATTGATCAATAACTCAAGGACACGACCGGATTTCTATTTTTTATTTTTCTGAAATTTTCCTGAAGAGAAGGTTTTTATCTGTAGAGACATGTTCCACATAAACCGTTCAATATAGTTACTCTGCGTAAGAAAGCTATTTCAATCAAGACTCTAAATCGAAATAATGATGAAATACATTGCTTTTTCAGGAATTTAAGAATATAATAATCCTGAAACACAGATTCAGGATAAATACACTTACATTAAAACATCTTACTTCAAAAATAATATCAATACATCTTACTTCAAAAGTAATTACTTCGTACAAGCTTACATCCGATTCGTAAAGCTTACGTCTTAGTATTCTGTAATTAATATTCTTGTAATTAATCTTGTAATTAATATTCTTGTAATTAATCTTGTAATCTCGAGGGAATAAAATGGATTTTCAAGCTTCTGCTAAAAAACTTACAACTCCAGTCAAAAGTGCAAAAATCGTCCCGAATATGACTGTAGACGAGCTTGTGGCGGAATACGGTGGCTGTGCCTTTGGAGCAGGCAGGCTGGCTGAGGCTGTAGACATATATTACGAGATGTTGGCTTCTGAAAAAACTACGACATTTTTCGGGCTTGCAGGTGCCATGACTCCTGCGGGCATGAGAACGATCATTGCAGACCTTATCCGGGACGGACATATCGATGTCCTTGTCACTACCGGAGCGAATATGGTGCATGACACGGTTGAAGCTCTGGGTCTTCATCACTATAAGGGTACAGACTGTGCAAACGATATCCAGTTAAGGAATGAGTGTATAGACAGGATTTACGATGTCTATCTTCCTGACCAGCACTTTACCGACCTTGAAGAGTTTCTACAGGGTGTTTATGCCGGGCTTCCACAAGAAAAGCTCTCTATCCGGCAGGTCCTTACCGAAATCGGGAAAAATCTTGACGACGACTCTTCTATTCTGAAAACTGCGGCAGAAATGGGTGTACCTGTCTACTGCCCAGCTCTGCAGGACTCTGTTATAGGGCTTCAAGCCTGGCTGTACAAGGAAGGAAATCCTCTGCATGTAGATGCCTTTGCTGATATGCATGAGTTCATGGAAATTTGCTATGAGGCTGAAAGTGCAGGTGCCATGCTGCTTGGGGGTGGAGTTCCCAAAAACTATATTCTCCAGTCCATGCTTGTGACTCCAAAGTCCTTTGACTACGCAATCCAGCTCACAATGGACCACCCGGAAACAGGCGGCTTGAGCGGGGCAACTCTTGATGAAGCCCAGTCATGGGGAAAGGTAGGCGAAAACGCAAAGTCAATAACTGTATACGCAGATGCAACTATAACTCTCCCGCTCATAGTCGCAGCTGTGCGGACTCGCCTTTCAAAGAGGTGATTTTATGGAAAAGAATACATGTCTAATTCTTGCCCTGGACGTGACCGACAGGGAAGAAGCGCTGAGAATTGCAGAAGATGTCCTGGAATTTGTGGATGCTATAAAGGTAGGCTACCCTCTCATACTTGCTGCAGGGCTTGAGATTATCGGGGAACTTGCTGAATTTGCCCCTATAATAGCCGATCTCAAGGTTGCGGATATACCAAACACCAACCGCCTTATCTGTGAACAAGTCTTTGAAGCAGGAGCAGATTCAGTCATTGTACAGGGCTTTACCGGAAGAGATAGCCTTGATGCCTGCCTTGAAGTAGCTTCCGGGTACAGGAAAGATGTGTTTGTTGTTAGCGAAATGAGCCATCCGGGTGGAGCTGAATTCCTTCAGCCTGTTGCAGAAGCGATCGCAAAGATGGCAGCTGAAGCAGGAGCTTTCGGGCTTGTTGCCCCTGCCACCAGGCCGGAAAGGGTAAAAAAGATAAGAAATATCATCGGAGACGAACTTGCCATTATCTCCCCTGGAGTAGGCGCTCAGGGAGGAAAAGCCTCGGACGTGATTACAGCAGGCGCAGACTGGGTGATTGTAGGGAGAAGCATATATAATGCAGAATCACCAAAAGAAGTTGCTCGCGAGGTTGCTGAGGAAATTGAGGCCGAGCTCAGAAGAGAAAGCTGAAGAATATTTTTCTGAAATGTATTTCTTATATTAACCTGTATATTCTCTGAACATCGACCGGTGCCTATGATGAAAAATTTAGCTGATTCTATGATGAGCCCTATGAGTTCTGAGGCACCAAAATTGAATGCTAGCGTTAATCTCAGAGAACCAATAACTTAGTACCCACCGCGAAATAACATAGGTATCTTTTTAGATTGTACTCACCAATTTTCACAAGCAGACAATCACTTTAATCCCAAACTAAGAGACTTTTTATTATTTAGGAATGATGAAACTATAATTTCAAATATTTCTCTGTTACCTATATTTCTTTGAGGGTTATTTGGGGAAATAGAATTATAGAGCAATTCCCAAAGTGAAAAATTGAAGTTGTTTTATAACCCTTCCTTAGCATATACCAAGTGATTATCTTTTTCATTGGAAATGCGATAAACATTCTCGCAAGACATGTGAGATATACAATTTTTGGATTCTGTTTTTGCTTGGAGGATCTGGGAAAGCCATGAAACTTTTCAAGCATCCTGTGAATTTCTTTGCTTTCCATAAGCTTGGCTTTCCAGATACATGGTTACAGCATCCCATAATTTTAACCAAACATTTTCAAGGCTGAAAGCCCTATTTTAGAGCTTGTTTTCGATAAAGGAACGAAACAAACATCATCCGCATTAATTCTTTGATTTTGATGCATAAATTGTGTTTCCATATCTTCCGATGTTGATCCTGTTTCCGTTGGGTTTCGGTTCTTTAGAATAATCAGAGGAACGATAGCCAGTGTCAATACAGGGAGAACTCACTTTATCTTTAACCCATGTTTTTCCATTCCAGCGACCTGTGACCGATTGCAGGTGATAATCATGATTTTTCTGGTTTGCAAAGAGAGGGTTCACATAGATATCAGTTGTTGATGCGCAGTTTTTATATTTACCTGCCAAGTTGTTGTAAAGGCAATTGTTTTCCAGCACAAGGGTATGTGTTGCAGGAAGGTAATTGGCAGCTCCATACCCTATCCCGCTAGAATCTTTTTTGTGCTTCTGAGTGTTTACGATTATATTGTTGCGGACAATGGTTTTGCATTTTTTACCTTTCGGTGAATAACCTGATGGAAAACCACCCATTGGATACATGATGGCAACAGCAGCGTGGTATGCGCCGTCAAATACATTATTTTCGATGAGAGTGTCATGGAATCCACTCGCTACAATCCCCCCTGCCCAGTCAATGCCCATATTTGTGCCTGTACCGTAGAAGGTATTGTGATAAATATGGACATTTTTTCCCTGATCTTGGGTAGCAGAAGAAGTATCATAATTAAAAATCCAGATTCCAGGCCCATAAGTATTGTCGAACGTATTATCGTAAATATCAATATTATCCATAATGCCCGCACTCTTTTCGATCTGAATGCCCGGACCGCCTGTACACCCACTGTAGAAAGCGTCGATTACGTTATCGTGCAGTTTTACTTTATTAGAGTTCCATATTCTAAGAGCGCTGTTGGTCCTGCAGGTTATGCGGTTGTTCCAGGCTTCTACGTTCTCACACTCACCTGTAAACAAGCCGTCGTGCCCGAGCTTAGATATTTTATTATTGTAAAACTGAATATTTTTACCGTATCTTATTCTAAGCCCATCTCCTTGCCCATCGTGCATATACATATTGTATACTTTTACGTTGTTACAGTGAGTGAAGTACATTATATTATAGTACCCTTTACCGAAAGAAATTTCGGTGTTACCAGCATAGTTTACATTGACCTCGAAGCCCCTTATTACAATATTATTATTTCCCAAACTGCTCATCTGCTGGATAAGGGGTTTCATCGTAGGCCACCCTGCGTGATTAGTAAGTTTGATCACGGCAGTGGAGTCTCCTTCAAGAATTGTGTTACTGCCAATTAGGAGAGTATCGTCAATAACGTATGTAAACGGACCTTTTAGATGGACAGTTGTGTACCCGGATTTAGAGTTTTCTGCCACGAACTTTAGAGCCTGGTTAATCTGGACATGGTCGTCTTTTCCATCGCATTTAAAGTCTCCACCACTGCCTCCTGAAACATAAATTATTGGCGCTGGACTCCGGCATAAAGCAGTAGGAACACTTGCAAGGACAAGGCAACTAACCAGAAAAAGAATCACTAATTCTCGTCTTGGCACCGATATAATAGGAGAGAGATCTGAATAAAATTTATGAGTACTTTCATTAGGTAAAGATTTATGTGATGACGTATCTATACCCCCATAAAACTTATTACTGTATACCAAAATTATTTAATAAATAAATTAGTCTGTTTCCGACATTTCGGACAAGATTTTGGAAATAGAACCCACTCTCTTAATTCCAAGACTATAGAAAAAGTTTTAATGAAGTGCTCGTGTTACATGATATTGAATCAAAAAGATTATTTAAATACGAGATTAAGAATAAATGTTCATTTTTTCAGGCTAATTCCCCCAATTCACATGAATTACCCCATGAAAACAAAGGAATTAATTAAGTTTCATACTCTAATTAAATTTCTATAGTCAGTATGTAATTTAGATCATTATATTATAAAAGTATATACGTAACAACTGTTAAACTTGTTATTGCATCTTTAAAAAAATTATTTATACTTACTAGATATGAGGAAAGCAACTAAATAAATGAGAAAAGACGGAGTTGCAAAATTACAGTTTTTTTCCGCGCTTTCCGCGCTTTCAGCGGTTCAACTTTACATTAAGATGAGTGGCGAAATTTTGGTACTTGATGATAAATTTATCTGCCAGTTTGTTAAGTGCTGATTTTTACTGTAAGCAATATAAGTGTGGAACTTAGAAAGACTTGGGATACAGCGATAAACTCAAGGAGACAGTCATTAGGATTTTATTGGAAAGGGCATCTACATAATTATTAAAAAGAAGTTATTCCAAGTCGTTTTTAAGTCCTCTTGAGCGAAGCGAAAAGGACAGCGCACTGCAGAGCCGCAACTCTGCCGAAAAGGACCTCGTGCTGTTGCACTTGCAGTGCAACTAAAAGAAAAATCATAGATTTTTCTGGTCCCGAAGCGAAACTCGGGGAGCGAAACTCGGGAGAAGAAACTAACCCTTAAGACTGTAAGTGAGAGAGCTTGCTTTTAGTCTGCATTTGATTTGTTGAGTTTGTTGAAGATGTATCTAATACCGAATGCTATAGCTACTAGTGCAGCTATTGTAGCGGCTGAAGCGATTAAGGATTTGCTGAATGCTGTTTTTAGATCATCGCCGTTAAGTCCAAAATATAGTATGAACGGTAAACTAGTTATGGGCCATATTAGCATGGCTGTTTTAAGAATGTTCCATCCTACTGTAGAATTGTCCTTGTTTATACTCAATTTCCTACGTGCTCCTTTCATATTTTGATGGTGTTATTAGCTGAGTAGGCTTTAATGTGTGATTAATTTTTAGTTTTACTTATTGTATTGGATTGGTTGGATTGGGTCTTTTTCTTAGGAATGATCTATCTATAATGATTCTGTTTTCTCTGAGGATATCCTTTTTTCCAGGGTCTCCGGACATACCTGAGAAGTAATCAAATAGTGGAATACGTCAAAAACATGGACACGATAGAAGGCATTCAAACAATAACTTGCTTTACTGCAATTTAAACTGGAAAATACTGTAGGACTTACGCAGTTGAATGAAAAACCAATAGCATGAAACCTTCAACTGTCTAAAATACAAATTTGACCACACCGTCTATTGCACTTTATTTTATACTTCAAGTGCGTAAGTCCTATACTGTTTTTGTGGCTGCATCATGCTTATCAAGTGATCTCCCCCTTCGAAATCTGCTTTAAAGACATATCCCAATAGGACTCACGCGGTTGAACCGAGAAATCAAAGTATAAACCCTCAACTATCTAAAACATAAATATTAGCTCAAGGTCTATTATACGTGGTTTTGTACTTAAGTGCGTAAGTCCGAATTTTATTCAATATCTACAGGGTATGTGATAAGTTAAATAAAGGAAGTCAAAGAAGCAGAGCATTTTGGGATACACAAAGGAACTGCTTGAATTTGGAGGTAAGAATGATAAAGGGAATTAATGTCGCTCATTTGAAAGAGAAGCTTGTAGGTGACGCTGAGGCCAGATATATTGTCGTCGCGCAGAAAGCTCCGAATTATGTAAAATTTGATCAGACACAAGATTGTCAAACCCTAGCACCATCAGCTAAACTTACGCAGGATTTCAAGTTAGGCAATATTACAAGGGATGAGTATAAGAGAAAATATACAAAAGAGTTGGAATTACCAGTCGCACAAGAATTAATGCGATACCTTCAAAACGAAGCAAGAAATACAGACATCTTTATGGTATGTGATTTCGATGAAAGATTTATTTTGCTCAACACAATCCATCATTTAAAATGAAGTTCTCTTTATCCTTGTCCTTTATGGAATGGTATAATTACGGTAAAAAGAACATGTTTTATAGTATCCGAATGTTATAATAATAAAGAAGTTATAACAGTTATGGAATAAGTTGAATTATTAAAAATACCGGAAATAAAGCCTCTTAAAGTTAAAGGAGTTAAATAAGTATCCAGATTTGAGATTCCAGAGGTTAATAAGATCAAATTAACAGAAGAGCAAATTAAGAGGCATAATGGAGGTTAAAATGTTACTGGAAACTGACTTTGCACATTTGAAAGAAAATATCAGCAAAAATACAGAGGCCCGATTTTATGTTATAATGCAACATCCCCCAAAATATGTGCGTTTTAATCAGATTCAGGAATGTCGCATCTTATCTCCATCTGATGAATTACTACAAAAATATAAGTTCGGTAGTGTAACATGGGATGGGTTCAAAAAGAAATATCTCAACGACTTAAAAAATCCTATTGCACGCGCACGAATTAAATTTATTGCACAGGAAAGCAAGGTACATGATGTATACCTTGTATCAGACTGTGATTCAGAAGACTATTGTTACCGCATCCTTTTGCAAGACGCGATCGAGAATTTTAAGTGAAGTATGCTTCCTCGTGAGAGGACTTGACTTTGGCACTTGACGCGTTTAGTATCAAAGTCAGGCGACTCCAATTTTCATTTAAAATTTTTACAAAAAAAAATTTAACGAATTGCATTTTTAACTCTTGTGAAAATAAATATTGCTGCTAAAAATGCTGTTGGTGGTATTAAGCTTATTAAGGTGGTTGTGTAGTCTATTGTTATTATTTTCATTGGGTTTTTATCGATAAATACAAAAAAGTAACTGATAAAGTAAATGAGTACTGTTGATGCTATTAAGACTATTATGTCAATTTCGTTGTCTTTTTTTTGCAATGTTGACATGTTTCTAGTTATTCAATTATTGTTTATATATGCTTGTACAGACAAGATACAATAATATCTCTCTAATACTATAATATATTTCTATACTATTTCAGAAAAGTGTATTATTTGTATTATTTTTTACTTCAAAACAACCGGATGCTTATGGAAAAACAGCTTATTATGTTATATTATCAGAAATAAGAGAATAATAAAATATCGATACCTTTAGACTACTTTTTATAATATACAATAATGGAGTGATAAAATGATTAAAGAAACTGATTTCAAGAGTATGAAAAAAAGGCTATTAGAAGATGCTTCTGCGCATTTTTATATTATACAGAATAACCCTCCAAAATACTTAAATTTTAGTCATATACACCCTTGTATTTCCTTAGCTCCTTCTGTTCCATTGGCACGAGAGTACAGATTAGGTAATATAACAGAAGAAGAATATAAAGAAAAATATACAAAAGAACTGGAACGCCCACTTGTGCAGGAATTAAAGACCTGGATTCAAAATGAGGCACAACATTCTGATGTCTATATTGTTTCTGAGTCTGCTGATCGATTTTTATTAATAGATGTCTTGAAAAACTAGAGGAAATGTATTGTAATCGATTTCTATTAATAGACATATATGGGAATTGATTATCGGCTAGTAGCTGGAGGGATTATCGAGCACCTTTTATTTTATTCGATAAAATAGCCTATTTGAGATAAGCACGTACAGAGGCGAGTTATTCAATAAATAGGCACTTGTATAGTTGCAAAGTCGGAATCGACCAAATTATTTTTTTACAAATTTTTATATAAATTTATAGGGATAAATTCATATAAATATAATAAGAGATCACTAGAAGGAGTGTTGCATAACCATTTTCTTTCCTCCTATGTGCGATGCTCCTAGATTTTGTTGTCCTTTATCCAAATAGTTTACCGATTTGAAGGCGATTTAAGACGTTTGTTTTTTCTTTACTAAGTAGAGTGGGACAAATTGAGAATAAAAGGAAATGAGTAAAATGATTCATAACATATCCGGTAAAACATCTGATTGCTTGCAATAGTCACAATTACATTTAGTCCATGTCTCCGGTTTAAACATCCTCACAATATGTAAGTTCATTTCAGCCACTCTTATAATTTCCTCCAAGATCTTTTCTTTTTGCAACATTATCTCTGCGCACGTTGGGCTTTTCATTCTCTCGCCTTGGAATTCCACATATTCCAAGGCCAATGTTACTAATGCATGTACCACTTCATCGCCATCCAAAAACCAATCATCATAATAATTGGCCCCATAAACGGAACCTCACCGGTTACTTTGGCTATCCCTTCACGTGTATTTATACGTTGTTTTTTTATCTATTTCTCTCTGTAGTCTCGCCTTTAATCCCATGTAAGTAGGAGCACGCGTGATTGAGTGTAGCAGAAAAAAAGTCAGGAATAAAGGTGGCTGAATGATTATATTATCTGTAAAGATAACCCTGAAAATATTGTTTATATAATCCAAAAACTTGAAACTACAATAAAAGAAAAGGATAGTAAAATTGCTAAACTAGAAAATAGAATTTTCAAAGTCAAAGGAGTTCAAAAGAATTAAAAATTCAATTGCCTGAGAAGTATGGTAGAAGTACGGTAGAAGTATGGTAGAAGTATGGTAGAAGTATGGTAGAAGTATGGTAGAAGTATGGTAGAAGTATGTAGAAGTATGTAGAAGTATGGTAGAAGTATGGTAGAAGTATGGTATTACACCGGAGCAATTAGAGAGGTATAATGGATGATTCCGGAAATATGCTTTAAACATAAAAGCTTATCGACGTTTCTGCCGCAAAATTCTATGTTCGGTATTTT
Organism: Methanosarcina sp. Ant1; assembly: GCA_001714685.2. GTDB lineage: Archaea > Halobacteriota > Methanosarcinia > Methanosarcinales > Methanosarcinaceae > Methanosarcina. Next base: position 33,995 of record MDTP02000067.1, read on the forward strand.
TGAATTCATATTTTGTAACTATTCAGATAGCCTTTCAAAGGCTACAATTTTTCCTCGTTTCGAGGAAAAATTGCATATAAATTGAATCCTATTTTGTTTCGTTATTATGCTTACACGTGAAGAGATTTTTGTTATCTATGAAGCTGGTCCTGAAGCTGTAATTTCTGTA
>MDTP02000068.1 GCA_001714685.2 Methanosarcina sp. Ant1
AATTTTTCACGAAAATATAGAATTAAGTGCTTTTATTTGGAATTTAAAGCATTTTAAATGATTTTGGCATAAGCTCAAATAATAAAATAAAAATTCGGCTAAAGAACTTAAACTAAAAATTCGGTAAAAATATTTAAACTAAAAAATTCAGAGGGTAAAATTAAAAAATAGGCTCGGGAATCAATATTTTCTGCATTTCCCTTTTATGAATATTACAGAAATCCCAGGCAGGGCAATTTTTTTCCGAATTAATTCCAAAAGCTCGGAGTTAAGGATCTGTTTTCCGACTTTACACCTTATTTCCTTTTCAGTCTCGGTTCCGTCTGTAATCTTTCCTTTATTGGCATCCACATCGAAGACTGAAACGTCGGGCGTTATAGCCTCCACCACTTTTCGGAGGTCAGGAGCTTTCTGCCCGCCGGTCATAGCTGCAACCTCATTCTGCAGTACAAGTACAAGCACGTTGCAGCCTTCAGTCGCGGCACTGATGAGTCCCAGGATGCCTGAGTGTGCCAGGGCGAAATCTCCTATTACTGCTATGCCCTTTTTCTCAAAACCACAGGCAACTGAGATTGCAGAGCCCAGGGCAAAGCTGACATCAACTGCCGCAAGTGGCTCAGGTGCGCTCCGGACGGAACAGCCCATATCGCCTGCAACCCGTACGTCAAGCGTGCTGAGAAAATGATAAAGGGGCAGATAGGGGCAGTTATCACAGATTGTGGCTCTACTCTTCTTCCCTGTTTTTAGAAAGGCAGTATCTGCAGGGTTTGAAACCTTCTCTTCCTCTATGTGCTCAAGGGCAAATTCTAGATCTTCAGGCATAACCTGCCCGTATGGAAGGTGCCCTGTTTTTTTCCCATATACTCGACCTGCGATTCGGATCTGTTCTTCTATAAAAGGTTCGGACTCTTCGGCCACGAGTACCTTTTGATTATTTCTCAGAAATATCCCAATTTTTCCAAGGGGAAGTGGGTTAACAAGGTTAAGGGTCAGGTGAGGAACTTCACGATCTAGGTCTCGTTTTTTTAGTATTTTTTCCACTATTGAAGATACAAAACCTGAGGAAATAATCCCTATCCGTGCATATCCTGAGCCGGATTCTGTTCCATTTCCTTCTCTAAATATTATTTTATTCAGGTCAGTATTCTCGGCTTCCGCTTCCAATAGTGGATAGACTCTGGAGTGATAGATCTGGTGCTTTTCCATCATCCTATTTTTCCAAATAGAACGGTCGAATTCAGGGTGAGGAGCTAAAGATCTCGGAAGGCGCTTTATTTTTCCTTCATTTTTTCCCAGACCTGCAGTGACCCTCAGGACAACTGGGGTCCTCGTCTCTTCCGAAAGTTCATACGCGCGTCTAAGAGCCCTGTATGCAGCATCTGCATCAGCCGGGTCAAACACTGCGATTTCGGCTATCCGGCCGTACCAGCGTGAGTCCTGTTCATTCTGTGAGCCTTTCACTCCAGGGTCATCCCCTGCAATCACAACAAGGCCGGCTCCTATGGTGTGCGTAACCGAAGTTATAAGGGGATCTGAAAGCAGGTTCATTCCAACATGCTTTACAAGAACAAGGGCCCTTCTGCCCGAAACAGACGCTCCGAGAGCGGTTTCCATGGCGACTTTTTCGTTTGTGAACCATCTGGCACTGTAAGTTGGAATGTGCACTTTTTCGGAATTACCTGCTTCGAAAATCTTTGTTTTTGCTTCTGAAAGCTCTGTCACACCTGCTTTTTCTAAAAAAAGTTCCATCAGGGAGGTAATAGGATACCCGGGGACGCCTATAATCAAGCTGACGTTACTGTCAAGCGCTGCAAGGTAAAGGGCTTTGAACCCGGTGTATTCTTCTGCTTCTTCTTTCAAGCTTACCCCACTTTATTATAATTAAGGAATTCTGATTCAAAATTCTGTATGAGATTCCTATTTTGATGTATCTGTTTTGAGGTTTCGATTTTGAGGTATCTGTTTCAAGGTCCTTACCTATTGGTTTTTACATCATTAAATGTCATTTTTGACTTTTTGCATGCTCAGCGGTTTGATGTCAGTACCTGGAATTATGGATTCTTCAGGCCTCCCGAACCAGGGCAGAGCGGCAATCGCACCTATTACCCCGTTACCGTCAAGCAGTACTTCCACGCCGTTTTCTTCGGCACAGTGCAAAGCATCAGTTTTCGAAACTCTCTCAGTCCTACAGCGGTTGCTGTATCCGTATATCCCTTTTGCATAGAAATCTGAAAGAACAACCAGTCCGGTTTGGCCAGAGGCACTGTATTTAAGAAGGGCCCTTTTGAAGGTTTCTATCAACCTTGATTTCGCGTTTTTATCCACACAGCCGAATTCAAGTACCGTAGACATGCAGTTCTGGGTCTTTTCCGGAACAGGGAAGAGCTGGACAAGAGAATGAGAGAGATAAACGGCTTCCTGGCAGTCCAGTTTCTTTGCGATATTATGAGTAAGGGTCCAGGTGGCCCCTATGTCCTTGGAGTCCGTGTCATCTACACCTATGAGGATACGGTCTCTACGGGGAACCACAATCGTCCCTCTTGCACATTTTCCTCCCCCAGATTCGGAAATTGTATAACGAAGAACTCCATCTGCAAAAGCCCTGCAACGCGTTGCACCCACGCCTCCGCCTCCTAGCCCGGCATAAGTGATTTCTACTTCATCTCCCTGCACAACCACAGATTCAATGCCTGCGGCTGCTACCGAAGCTTTGAGTTCAAGCTTTGAGGTTCCGGTTTTCATGAGGTAACGGATCATATTCCCGGTTGAACGGGATTTCAGGACAAGGGGCGCTTTTGCGTAGTGATAAAGAGACCAGGCTGCCCCGCTATAGCAATTGGAGTGTTCAATTATCTCCGCATATTCGTTTTTAGCGTCACAGACTGCGTAAATGCCCCTGTAAGGTACAGTATAAGGGTCATCTAGAGTAATTTCCTGAATATATTTGTTGTCCATTGTACAGGCATGTATATGTTTTGTAATTCGGAAGACCTCCTTTTTAAGAGGGATAGGAAGTGAGAGGGAAAAATTCGTTTGATCGAAAGCCCATTTCTTGTAGATATATATAGATATCGTAAATTTAGTGGATATCGTAAGTTTAGTGATTTATACAAGGTAAATTTTACCGTATAAATAAGCTGCATACAAACTATCTAATATTGATATTTGACCATAATCCCTAGAAGCAAATGCTCAGCTTAGGTGTTAACTAAATAAAGCCATTTTTAACTGAATAAAGTAATGTATAATAAGAGAAACTATTATAATTTTACTAACAAGTGATCTAGCCGTGTTTGGCTGGAAAATTCCAAAAAGATCTTTTAAATTCCTTGAATAATCTCAGATGCTGTGGATTATATTCAATATCCAATCCATAGTTTGTCCAAGATTTTTCATATTTTCAATGCCTTCTCGATCATGTTCAACTTCTCCGATAGCATTCCCGTAAACCATATTCCAGTAATTGAGCCTACTAGAAACATTTCTTTACTATGAAAAAAAATGATTTAGGGTATCAAAGGCACTAATAGCCCCTCGCGACGAGCAACTACAACTGATGCTCCTACTTTATATTTAAAAAGCTCTATATTTCCTGCCATCACCATACCTGCTCGGTAGATTAATGTTTTCATTTGAGAGGTCACACATGCAAATAAACTGGAGAACCAAGAATTATTCCATCTGAATCTACCTTTTTTGCAAAACACTCTTTAAAAAATTTATATCTAATAACGCATTGTTTATTTTTTTTATGGAAAGCCCAACAAGCTTTACAACCTTCGATGTGTTTTCCAGACAGTTGGATAAGTTCTGTTTCGATTTCTGTTTTATCAGTTCATTAACACAGTTTGGATAGGATTGCGGTATTACCGTTTTTTCGCGGACTTCCGTTAATGTCAATAAATTTCGTAACTTTCAACAACTATTATTCAACGACTATCTTATATTTCCGTTTTTCAATCCGCAGAAAGTGATTATATGCACAGTTTCGGTACTGTAGGTTACTTCACCTTACAAAGCCTTCGTCTTTAAGGCTCACATACCTGCCGTCTCCAATGATAATGTGATCAAGCACATCGATTCCCAGAAGCTTGCCTCCTTCTACAAGTTTCTCGGTAACCATTATATCCTCCCTGCTCGGACTCGGATCTCCGGATGGATGGTTATGAATCATAATTACCGATGCAGAGGACTCCATAAGTGCAGACTTGAAAACCTCACGCGGATGAACAATGCTCGCATTCAGGCTGCCTATGGATACGACTTCTTCTTTCAGGATCTGATTTTTGGTATCAAGGTAAAGTGTTATAAATTTTTCTTTTTTTTGTTCGCGCATTTTAGGATACATCAGGGCATATACATCCTTTGGGGAACAGATTTTTCGTTTTGGCTCCTCTACAAAAGTCTCAAGCCTGCGGGCAAGTTCGAAAACCGCAGCTATCTGAGCAGCCTTTGCCTTTCCAACCCCATGGACCTGCATAAGCCTTGAGACATTTGCAAGACTAAGCTGCTTGATGCTGTATTCTGATAATATCCGGCTGCACAGACTAACAACATTCTCTTCCCTTGACCCTGTTCTCAGAATTATCCCTAGCAGTTCTGCGTTTGAGAGAGATTCTGGCCCACTTCGAATAAGCCTTTCCCTTGGACGCTCTTCTTCAGGAATATCCTGAATCCTAACTTTATTTATTTCCATATTTTACCCCCTCTTTTTTGATTGACGGACAAAAATGTCACACTGGAAATTTACCCATAAACTGGTCCAATCATATACTGAGTAAATTTCTATTAGATGTATTGGGTTTTTAATATTTGAAACTTCACAAAAATAGTTGCTTATTTTGTTTTCACTGCAATCTCACTATAAATAAAAATTAATTTGCCGGGAAAATTGAACGTGCAAGAGAATTAAAATAGAGGTAAAAATGCCGGCCCTTACTTATACCGGAAAGTCCATAACGCTCTTTGATGAAAGTCATTTCAGTTGTCGGGTATAAAAAATCGGGCAAGACGGCCCTTGTTTCAGCCCTTGTCCAGAAACTTTCAGGATTCGGGACAGTAGGCACTGTAAAACACATGGGGGAACAGCGCCTCAATCCCGTGGAAACGGATACGGGAAGACACTTTGACGCAGGCGCTGACATGGTTATAGGAATAACAGGCACGGGAACAGTAGGTATGGGAACAACAGGCACCGAACTTGTCAGCTTCTCCAGGGGCTCTGATCTCGAAGACGCTCTTGATATGCTTTGTGACCAGGGATTTGATTTTGCTGTGGTAGAAGGGTTTAAGGAAAGCAATCTTCCAAAAATTGTGCTTGGAGATCTTCAGGGAGTCTCAAACGTTTTCTTCAGGATGCCGGAGAACCTTGAGATGCATGAGGAGTTTACAGCTTCTCTAGTTGGAATGATTCTAGCCCAGCCGGACCGCTACACTCTGGAGGCTCTTATAAAAAAAGCCCGAAATAGTCCTGCCATCAGGAAAGCGGGAGCTATAGGCACTTTTACAGGTATTGTCCGTGAACTGGCTGGAGACGAGAAGACCTCCAGGCTCGAGTTTGAGAAATACGAACCCGAAGCCTCAAAAGCTCTGGATAGAATCAGGAAAGAGATCAAGCAAAAAGAAGGAATCCTGGAAGTCCTGATCCACCACAAAACAGGCATCATCGAAGCCGGAGAAGACATAGTATACATAGTTATCGCAGCTGCTCACAGAACCGAACTTTTCCCGGCCCTCAGCGAGGCCATAGAGCGGATAAAAGCCGAAGCTCCAATCTGGAAAAAGGAATTTACGGAAAAAGAAGAGTTCTGGGTCCAAGACAAAGAACAAGATCGTAAGCAGGCCTGAAAACTAAAAGAAAGAAGAAAAGAAAGACGAAATTTCACAGGCAAACAGAAATCACAAAAACCCGGGATGATTAAATGGGTGAAAAAACAGAACCCGAAAAAGGAAAAACAAAGCCAAGAAGTGCTGTCGTCCTGGCAGGAGGAAGAGGCAGGCGGATGGGCATGGTCGAAAAAGCCCTTCTCGAATTTGAAGGTAAAACAATCATTGAACGCCTGCTTGAAAGTCTTTTCCGGGTTGTGGACGAGGTAATTCTCTCTGTCCGGGACAAAATGCAGGAGCAAAATATCAGGCAGGTGCTTGAAAAATTCCCTTCCCGTGAAATCCGTTTTTGCTTTGACACTTTAGAAGACGCCGGCCCCCTTGAAGGCATCCGGGCAGGACTGCTCGAATCGAGGTCAGAATATTCTTTCGTCTGTGCAGGAGACATGCCCTTCGTAAACTTCGGGGTTGTAGACATGCTGTTTGAGAAAGCCGACGGGCACGATGCTGCTCTCCCGAGGTGGGAGGATAGAAAGTTTGAGCCTCTGCATGCAGTCTATTCCAGAAAATTGATCCCTGAAATCGAAAAAGCCTTTGAGAAAGGAAAACGCTCAGTACTTACGCCGGTTTTCGAAATGCAGGATGTGGTATTTGTTGAAGTTTCGGAAATCCGGGAACTTGACCCTGAATTGAGGACTTTTGCGAATATTAATACCATTGAAGATATGGAACTTGCTGGCAGACAGAAATAAGCAGAAAGTTAAAAGAAAAACGTATCCTCTTCAAATTAAGTGGAATTGCGGCAGGAAAGGCAAGTAAGCTATGTTGATCAATGAAAATTAATCGATTCTTGTCGAAATGAAAGAAATATTGAAATGGGATATTACCCAATTGTAAAACTCAAAATGGTTTTAAGACAGCCTGAGAGAACAGATTTTAGTTTAATCAGGACAGGAGAACCTCTTGACAAAACCGGGGCTTTTGCTGTTCAGGGGAAATGGGCAGCGCTCGTGAAAAGATCGAAGGAGACTTCTTTAACTTGATTGGACTTCTTCTTTTTCGGCTGGGAAAAATTATGGAAAGGTTTGGAATACCTGTTTTTGAGGGAGGGTTTTCCTGATTTTTCTTCCTTACACTTGAGTCTTCAGGTGCTGTTCTCCATGAAGGATGCTGAGAGCTACAAAAGCAATAAGGCAATTAGGGGCAATAAGATAATTAGGGTAATTAGGGGCAATAAGACAATTAGGGTAATTAGGGGCAATAAAACAATTTTGCTGATTAATAGCGGACAAAATTTTTTATTGATTAACAGAAGCAATTGTGTTCAACTGTACTTTCTGTGGATGTTTTCAGACATTTTAATAATAAGAGGCGTTTCAGATGCTGCAAATCTACAATACCCTGACAAGAAAAAAAGAGGTTTTCAAACCTTTAAAGGAAGGTGAAGTTTCAATTTATGCCTGTGGGCCTACGGTTTACAATATGCCTCATATAGGTAATTATCGCACCTTTTTTATGACAGACAATATAGTAAGAACCCTCGAATACATTGGGTACAGGGTAAAACTTGTCATGAACATTACTGACATTGACGATAAGACAATCAGGGACTCAAAAGCCGGGGGTATGTCTCTTAAGGACTTTACTGATAAATATACAGTTGAATTCTTTAAAGGCCTCGATATGCTGAATATTAAGAGAGCTTCAGCGTACCCTAAGGCTACTGAAAACGTTGACGGCATGATCGAACTTGCACAGAAGCTAATGGAAAAGGGGCTGGCCTACGAAAAAGGCGGCTCGGTTTATTATAGAATTTCAGGATTTCCGGATTATGGCAAGCTCTCAAAGATCAACTTTGATAACATTATTATTGGCGCGTCAGTGGATGTGGACGAATATGATAAAGACAACCCTCGCGACTTTGCCCTTTTGAAAGCCTCTACCCTTGAGGAAATCGAAAGGGGAATTTACTATGAGAGCCCATGGGGTAAAATCCGTCCGGGCTGGCACACAGAATGCTCGGTCATGGCTATGAACAGCTTCGGGCCTACACTGGACATACATACAGGAGGCGTAGACCTTATTTTTCCTCACCACGAAAACGAGATAGCCCAGTCCGAAGGTGCAACCGGAAAACCCTTTGTATGCAATTGGGTTCACGGGGAGCATCTGATAGTTGAAGGGGAAAAAATGAGCAAGTCCAAGGGAAATATCTTCACACTGCCCGAAATTGTTGGAGAATACGGTGGAGAAGTTGTACGTTTTATGTTTCTCTCAGTTTACTATCGGAAAAAACTGGATTATTCCGATGCTTTTGCAGAAAATGCAAAAAATAACTATTTGCGACTTAAAGAAACACTCGACAACCTGGAGTTTTCCCTGGGGGGTGCAGAAAACAGCTCCTATCCTGGAGACGAGGAAATCCTTAAAGCTCTTCCTGAGCTTGAAACTCAGTTCAGAGAAGCTCTTGAAAGTGATTTCAATACTCCAAAAGCCATAACTGTTCTCAGGGATCTTTCGCACACAGCTAATAGGTACCTTGAAGCAGGGAAAAATAAACAGGTTTTGATAAAAATCCACTCCCTTTACCGGCAATTTTCAGATGTTCTGAGTCTTTTTGCAGAAGCCGGAAAAGATGAGATCCCGGAAGAGGTAATGAGACTTGTCGAAGAACGTGAATCCGCCCGGAAAATGAAGGAATGGGCAATTTCAGATACTCTAAGGGAGAAAATAAAATCCCTCGGCTATATCGTACAGGATACAAAAGAAGGACCGAATGTAAAAAAGGCCGAAGAGAGTTAATAGGTCAAAAAGTCAAATCTGGCTTTTCTTTTCTCTTCTGGATAGGATCCTCTAAGGAGTTATGCAGTGGGGAATATTGGAGTGATAAATACATTTCGTTCAAACCCTGCAGGATTTTGAACCCTTTTTCAGTAATCATATAGTCTCCTCTTTCGTGTTGCTGCAGGATCAGCCCGCTTTCCGTGAGTTTCTGGAGATGAAATAGCAAGTTTCCTCCTCTAAGGCCAGTAAGTTCGGAAAAAGCAGAAAAACTTTTCGTTTCGAAGGCGACTGCTCTTAGAATTTCGAGACGCTGGTTATTTGAGACCGGCTCAAGGATTTCGCTCATAACCACGCCGGTTTCAAGGGCTGAAATTTCGGGTTTTCGTTCCTGATTATCTGCGTAAATCCTCATAGAACGCATGAGTTTGACTTGTTTTATGAAGAGGTTCGAAACTTCGGAAAAGCACTTCTCGCATTTACTGTAAGGGGCTCCGCATCTCAGTTCATCCAGTTTTTTTCTGTTGTCAAAAATTGGGGTATCATCTACTTTGCTTTGTTTTATAAGCCCTGCATTTTGCTGTAGGAGGGCTGTAAATGCAGAAGTGCAATTTTTCTTTTCAGGACATTTTTTCACCATGTTTCGTTCAAGTCCGGTCTCAATATCTTCAAAAAGATGATTGAGAAGAGCGTTTGAATATTCCTGCCTTGAGCTTTCAAGAACAGTTTCGAAACGCAGCCTGTTGGAATATTCCATCATTTTTTTGATATCACTGTGCATTTCGGAAAGTTTTTCCCTTATAGCTTTTATTTCGGCCATTTCCCGATCTTCAGACTTTTCAGGGCTTTCAGGATTGTTCTCCTTCTCCTTGCTGACCTCGTTCATATTTTTGTATCATCCTGCTTTGTTTTTAAAGTTTCTGCCACAACTTTACAGGTTATTCAAATGTATATTTATTGAGGGGACAGAAATGCATTTTGTATATTTTGATGCCGATTAAGTATAAATCAATTACCCATCGAATATAATGGGCGAGAGGCGCCCTAAATTGGAATAAAGGAGGTGGGATGAAATGGTAAAGTGTGGAATTTGTGGAGGAGAGGCTCCCAAGCAGCCCTGTATTACTGAAGAAGGGAAATGTGACATTTGCGGGAAGAAGGTAGTGCTTGCTGAAGAAAAAGAGAAGAAGTGATGAATAAGTAAGGGAATACTATCTTGTAATAAACACATCACCGTGAAAAGTAAATTGCAGCAATCCTTACCTTTGCAAAGGCTAGTGGCTCGAAAAATTAATTATGGAACATAATTTGGATAATTTCTATCAAAATAAATGGATTCGTAGTTGTTTTGGTGATTCATATCATTCTAACGATTCACAATTAAATTTTCACGATACTAGGTAAAGGTTGCTTTCTTTTTTCATAAATGTAAATAAGAGACTTTTTATTATTTCCTGGTCTTCCGATTTTTTTCTCTAAATCATACAAAACAATAAAATTTTAATTTCATTGAAATATTTCTAAGCACATGAACGGCAGGCTCGAATTTCAAAATCATAATCATCTGACATATCATACTTGTGGAATTCGGCTTATGTGCTTAAAATTTGGGAACCCATTTTAGAAAGTGACTCTAAATTACCCCCACAAATAGCGAAGAGCCAGGTATTTCCAGCATAGATATTAGAGAAATCCAGGGATAGTTCTTAGACTAAAAACTGACATACTTCCCACGCAAACTGTGGAGAAGTTTCTTCTCTGGTTGTACGTTTACTGAAAAGGGTACGGTCCAGGACAAGTCGAGGGGTATCAGTGCTCCCTTTCCCTGCATCTCTTTCTGCAGAGAATTGACCGCTGCCTTTAGGCGTCAACGCAATATTAAAGGCGGCGTTGACATCGGCATGGTCAACGTGCCCGCAATGAGGGCACTCAAATTGCTTACAGTGTCGGTTGCCTCTATGTCCGCAGCGACTGCACTTTTTGCTAGTCGCATGGGGATCAATATAAGCTACCTCTACCCCCCGCAACCTGGCCTTGTATTCAATAAATTGCTGGAGTTGATGAAAAGACCAGTTGTTCAGGGAGTATTCACATGACCATAATTGTTTTTCGGCTTTGCTTTTAGTTTTGATGGAGTTTTTGTTAATTTCTTTATTTCTGCTTTTGTCTCCTTTTTGTTCCCTTTTTTTGTCTTCGCTTTTATTTTTCTCGTTTTCTCCTGCACCTCCAATCTTGCTGTTGAGTTTTCGGATGCCTTTAAGGTTTTCGAGTTTGATCCCGCACCCATTATACAGGGCTACATCCACAATCTTTCGGCTGATTTTATGGTTCAAGTCCTTTACAATATTCTTTTCCCTAATTTCTACAGCTTTTAGTTGTTTACGTTTGCCCATATTATAGAGCCGTTTTTTTATGTTCTCGTATTTTTTATGCGTATGGTAGCGCATTTTTCCTAACTTCCAAATTTTACCGGACTCGGGGTTTGCTACAACTGCAATATGTCCCCTGGTATTGCGGTCAACTCCTATATAGCGCCCGGAAATTTCGGGTTCTTCTTCAGGGAAGACAACTGCTACATAAACATAGAAGCTATCGATTTCTATCTGGGAGATTTTTTTAAAGTTATTGGAAAAATGATAGTTAAGCAGAAGTTTCAGGCAAGGGATCATAAGGGTTCTCTCCTTCCTGTCGACACTGACCGCCCGAGAAGGTATGATCAATTTTACATTCTTTGCGGCTCTGAGGTCCTGGTTTCTAGAATATTTCCTGAGAATCTGGCCGGAAATAGTTGACTTCAAGCCTATATGCTTGACATCCCCTGGAGAAAGAGGTCCAGACATTGGAAACGAATCAGGTACGGAAAGAGCATCTGGAGACTGAGGGACAGAAGAAGTAGTTGGAAGCTCGTGAGAAAACCCAGAAAAAGAAGCCGAGAACGAGGATGAAAACGAAGAAGGGGGAGAAGGAAGAGAAGGAAGAGAAGGAAGAGGAAAAACAGGGAAATGAGGGTCAGAAGAGATAGGTTTTTGTATGGGAGGCGGGTTAAGGCCTCGGTTTTGAGTCTGATGTTTGATACAAAACTCAACAACCTTTCGAGCCTTTCGAAGTTCCTCCGAAAAATCCCGATTGTGTTTGATTTTATAGGTAAGTAGCATCCGGGTTATTGCTCCACGGTCAATCTTCGTTATATTTTTTTAAAATATAAATATTCAGGAGAAAACCTATGGATTAAATTCAATTTCTATATACATAATTGCCATAAAGATATTTAAGCATTTTGTCAAAGTATGTAAATAGGGATTTTTACGACAAAAAAGTACCCCAAGAATTAACTTTAAAGACAATACTAAATCGGTGAATAAATAATATTCAATGAGGGCCTCTGCTGCTTGTATTAATTTTGGAACTTTCCTGAAATAAAAAAGCCCTGGGTTTTACCATCCATTTTTTATGCAAGAAGAACCTTAAGGTTTTAAACTGATCTTAAACTGATCTTAAACTGATCTTAAACTGATCTTAAACTGACCTTAAACTGATCTTAAACTGATCTTAACTGACCTTAAACTGACCTTAAACTGATCTTAACTGACCTTAAACTGATCTTAACTGACCTTAAACTGATCTTAAACTGACCTTAAACTGACCTTAAACTGACCTTAAACTGACCTTAAACTGATCTTAACTGACCTTAACAGTTACTTATAATCCGTTGCTAAACCCTTTACGTAATCCTTTTGCATAACCTTTTTTCATTACAGTTACCAAAACTTTCCCAGCTACCGGAAGAGAACACATGATCTAATATGTCTAACACAAGTATGTCTAACACAAGTTTCACCTGTAATCCGCCAGAAATCCTGGCTCCTGTAGGCGACCAGGAAGCTCTCCTTGGTGCAATAAAAGGGGGGACAGATGCCGTATACCTCGGGATAAGCGAATTCAATGCCCGCCAGGGTGCTCAGAATTTTACTCTCGATGAATTGGAAGCTGCAGTTGACCTTGCCCACTCGCATGGCGTTTCTGTTTATCTGGCACTGAACATCCCGATCAAACAAAAAGAACTCCAGCACGCTCTTGAAATAGTAGACCGAGCTTATGCAGTCGGAGTAGATGCAATTATCCTTCAAGACCTGGGACTCCTCAGGCTTCTAATCGAAATATATCCTGATCTTGAGCTGCACTCAAGTACGCAAATGACAATCCATAATAGTAAGGGAGTTGATTTCGCAGCAAATCTTGGAGCAACGAGAGTCATAGTCTCAAGGGAACTTAATGTAGACGAGGTAAAGGACATTGTTGACCACTCAAAAGTTGGCATCGAGATTTTCGTCCATGGTGCTCTTTGTTACTCATATTCAGGCAAATGTCTTTTCAGCAGTTTCCTGCACGACAGAAGCGCAAACAGAGGGGCATGTGCCCAGCCTTGCAGAAGGCGCTACAGATTCGTGGTAAACGGCAGGGAAATTGATGAAAGGCATATCGGAGGCAGCTACCCCATAAGTTGTGCCGAGCTTTCCACGCTTACAGGGCTTGAAGATATAGTAAAAACAGGGGTTGTAAGCCTTAAAATCGAAGGGCGGATGAAAAAGCCCGAATATGTAACAGCAAGTGCCGCTGCCTACAAAGATGCAGTTGAAAGTATTTGCAAGCCAGGGGACAATCCGACTCCGACAAAAGAGAAGCTTGAATCAAAGGAAGCCGAGCTTGCAAAACTCTTTTACAGAGGCTTCACGAGGGGTTTCATACTTGGGGAAAAAGGCGTATCGCATCCTAAATACAGCTCAAACTATGGGGCTTTCCTGGGAAAAGTCCTGGACATTTCCCGTTCAAAAGGAAACACAAAACTTACAGTCAGGCTGGATGAAGATCTCCAGGTAAAAGACGGTATAAGCATTTTCACTCGAGAGCGGATGCTTGGCTCTGCAGTTGCAGGAATAATCACAATTGCAGGCGAGCATGTAAAGAGTGCAAAAAAAGGCGAAAAAGTAGGGCTTGAGATCAGCTCGAAAACAGGAAGGGCAGTTCAGAGAGGAGATGAACTCTACCTTACAACAGACACACAGCTCCTAGATACCCTTCAAAAAACGAAACTGAAAACGTTCCCAGTGAGCCTGAAAGTAAAAGCCAGGGTAGGAGAGCAGTTTACGGTTGAGATTAGAGAAGAAGGCAGAAAAAGCAGCAGAAGGGAAGAAACCGTCAGTGCGGAATTTGCGGATGAATATACTGTTCAGGTAGCCGAGAAAGCTCCAACTACCTCAGAGCAGATAAGAAAAGCAATGGAGAGCCTTGGAGATACTCCATTTGAAGCCGCCTCAATTGAAATCGAAGCTGACGAAAACATCTTTATCCCGGTCGGCGTGCTGAAGAATACAAGGCGAAAAGCTGCAGACCTCCTGCTTGAAAAAGTCCTTAGAGGATATAAAAAAGAGCAAAAAAACCCGCTTCTAAGTAATTTCAACGAGCTGTGTACTTCAGAAAATAGCAGGAATGAATCCAGCGGTAAGAAAGAAAGCAATACCGAAGCTAGCAGGAGAAGGAGTATAACTTCAAAGAAACTCCTACTTAGCGTTGAATTGGATGAGATTTCCTCGCTCTTTGAGGCTGCAGACGCAGGTGCGGATATTATCTACATCCCAATTTCAAGGTTTGAAGAGCTGACAGCTCCCGAAAACGCGGAGAGACTTGATGATTTGAAAGCAGAAAGAAATGAACTCATCTTCAAACTTCCTCTGATAACCCATGACAACGAACTGGATAAGCTTAAACCCCTTATGGAAAAAGTAAGAGATGCAGGCTTCAGCATAGCATGTTCAGATCTCGGAGCTTCACAGCTTGCAAAAGACCTTTCTGTACCTTTTGTTGCTCAGAAAGAATTCAATATTTTCAACGCTTTTACGGCCAGCACTTTTTACCAGGCAGGGGCGTACAGAGTAACCCTTTCAAGCGAACTGAACCTGAGCGAAATAAAGAACATTTGCGAAACACTTCAAGCCTGTGGGGATGAAGGCCAGGCTGAAATTCTAGTTTATGGCAGAGAACTGATGCTCGTTACGGAGAATGATCTTTTAAAGCCTCTTATTGACAGAAAAATCGTAAGAAAAGACAGCGAAGTTCTACTTCTTGACCAGGGCGGCTCCGAATTTCCAGTAAAACGCCTGGGCACCAGGACTCTTATCTATAACTCTAAAGTACTTGACATGCTGAAATATGTTAAGAATCTGAAAGGATATGGGGTGGACGTAATTCGGCTCGATCTGTCTCTAAGCAATGATGCTGAGATAGTGGAAATCGTCAGCGAGTATAAAGAAGCCATTGCAGGAAAAGAAGGAAAGCTAAGTGCAAAAGGGGTTGAATATACAACCGGACATTACTTTAAAGGAGTTTAATAGAGTAAATAAGGACAAGGACTTTTCAGAGTAAGGGATAAGGACTCTTCAGAGTAAGGGATAAGGACTCTTCAGAGTAAGGGATAAGGACTCTTCAGAGTAAGGGATAGGACTTTTCATAGAAAAAAGGTAGTGTAATTCTACAAAACCTCATTTTAGGTTCAAACGCTGCCTCGGCATCTTCGTTAAGATCCTAAACGTAACTCTCCAGATAATTATATATTCTCTGAGAAAAGTTATAGGTTATGAGTTGGAATGGGATAGATGCAGTAGATAAGGCTGTTTCAAGGACAAAAAGAGCTCTTTTTGAACCATTTGATTTCTGGAAATGGATAAAACTCGCAATCATTATTTTACTCTTAGGCGGAATCACCTCGAATTACGGAGGTTCGGGTACCAATTATCGAATGGGTTCCGAAGATTTAAAAAATACTTTTCCGAACACTGGTTTGATTCCGGGGTATATTCCACATGATATATCTATTGAGAAGATTTATTCTTCAGGCACTTCTTTTGCCCAGTACGGGCTTTTGATTGCTGCGATTGCAGGGCTTATCCTTCTAGTCTTTTTCTTTTACTATATTTCCAATGTTATGGAATTTGTTTTTGTTGAGTCCCTGGTGAGAAATGAGGTGAAGTTCTGGAGTTCTTCCCAAAGATTCCTGGGAAAGGGATTCTACCTGATGCTGGTACGTTTAGCTCTGGGGATAGTTTTTCTTGTGCTCCTTGGAATAGCTGCACTGCCTCTTATTCCCAGCATCCTTGAAAGGCCCTCAGATTTTGCCTGGCCTGCCTTGCTGGGAGGAGTTTTCTGGATAATTGGTGTAATCGTTGTGTTGATCCTGCTCAGAGCTATAATAAACTCACTTTTAAGCCTTGCAATTCCCCTTTCCATCTATAGAAAAGTCGGAATTCTTTCGGCTTTCAGGCTAATCTTTGCGAATTTCAGGAAAAGCTGGCAGGAAGTTCTGGTTTACTGGTTTATCAGGTTTCTTCTCGGAATAGGGATAGCTATACTTTCAGTGATTCTTTTCTTGGTGGTGTTACTGGTCTTAGGGATCGTTTTCCTAGTTATTGATGGAATTCTATACTTCCTCTTTTCGTCGGTTATATCGGATCCCCTGAACTGGGTTCTTCTGATTCCCTTTATCGTTATGGAATTGTTTCTGCTCTTCGGAATCATGTTACTGCTGAGTGTGCCGTTTGCGGTTTTCCTGAAGTATTATCTGTTGAGTTTTCTTGAAGCCTGGCTTGTCGGTGCAGATATTCCCTTTTTTGATACGCCTGCCCCAGGGCCTGAAACGGATTTAAGCGGATCCGAGCTTAATGTTTGAGTGAAAATAAGAATATTCGGGGTTTTGAACCGGCTTTTGAGCCGGTTTCCCTGAGATTCATGTCAGCTTGAAAGTAAACTTTAAAAGCTGACATCTTTTTTGTAGGTATTGTGTCGAAATAAATAAACCACGTTCAGAACCTATATTCAGAACCCATATTCAGAACCCATATTCAGAACCCATATTCAGAAACACTGTTTTTTTAAATATAATATACTGCGTGAAACTAACTATGTCATAGTAATTGTCTCGCCGGATCTCATCCGGGAATTAAAGTTGGGAGTTGAAAATAATGAAACAGGAATTCATAGAAAAGTATTACCTCGGTAAAGAAGTAGAAATTGATATTGGAGGAAGCACCACATACAGAGGAGTTGCTGCCGAATGCAAAGATGGAATCCTTAGTCTTAAGTGGACTATAAAAGAAGAAGGCTATACCCATATCGATATAGAGAAAATCGCTGCAATGTGGAGAACCCTGGGTAAAAGATAAAAAGTACACTTGTTTAGAGCTGCTGACACAATATCGCTTTGTATCTATCATTTTTTCAACTAAAATTTAAATGAGGAAAAAATCTTCTCCTCTTTTTATTTGAGTAAGCTTTTCCTGTCATTCAATCAAACTCTTTCTACCCAAAATTGCAGGTATCTGCCGCAGCTTTGAGATTTTTATTATAGCCCAATTTTGACAGATCCTACTAATTAATGCAGTAATTTATTACAATTTTGGTCTCACAACTTTTTTATTTCTGCAAACGGATAAACTTGTAAAACAAACTTAAAAATCCCTTGATTAAAAAAAGTAATGTTTTTCTATAAAAAACGTAAAACCCCTGGTTCTTTAGCCCCGTGATAGTTTACGTTACAACAAAGCTTAAATTAAGTACAGTAGTTACTGAATAAATTAATTGGCGTGCGGAAGATCCGTAATCTTTCAGACAGGAAAATGTCTGCTTTACAGGATACGGATATATTGATTGTCAAAAATTTGTTTGAGATTTCGCATATAAACGGCCGAGAGCAGAGTTTGCCAGAAATCTACCGATTAGCAGTTTATTACCAGCAATGACCGGGCAGCCGCAGGATAGGGCTTACACTGGCCGTATTTTCATTTTAGCTAATATTTCATCAGGGAGACTCCCATATGATAAAAGAAATCACTGCCAAGTACGATGCAGAAAAAATCGAAAAAAAAGTAACGCAGTTCTGGGAAGACAGCGATGCGTATCTGAGGACACGGGAGCGCCGCAAAACCGGGAAAAAGTTTTTTTTTGTTGACGGCCCCCCATACACTACCGGACACATTCATCTGGGGACAGCCTGGAACAAGATCATCAAAGATTCCATTCTTCGCTATTACTCCATGAACAACCGCAACATCCTTGAGCGTCCTGGCTGGGATATGCACGGCCTGCCAATTGAGGTAAAGGTCGAAGGCTTGCTCGGCTTCAAGTCCAAGAAGGATATCGAGAGCTTCGGGGTAGAAAATTTCATTGAGAAATGCAAGGAGTTTGCCATTACCCAGAAACAGGCAATGACCACGCAATTCCAGAGGCTTGGAGTCTGGATGCAATGGGAAGATCCTTACATGACCTTAAAGGACGATTACATCGAAGCTGCCTGGTGGACCCTCAAAAAAGCCCATGAGAAGGACTTACTGGATGTTGGCAAGCGTTCGGTCAACTGGTGCCCCCGCTGTGAGACTGCAATTGCAGACTCAGAGGTTGAGTATTCAGAGAGGACAGACCCTTCAATCTATGTAAAATTCAAGATCAAAGGTGAGGAAAACACCTTCATTGTCATCTGGACAACAACTCCCTGGACAATTCCTGCAAACGTAGCCGTAGCTGTGCACTCTGATTTAGAATACTCGAAATTCAGGGCGATCAGGCAGGACGGTTCGGAAGAGATACTCATTGCAGCCACAGACCTTATTAAAAATGTCCTCAAGCAGGGCAGGTATGTTGACTACAAAGTCCTTGAGACAATGACCGGGGAGGATCTAACAAAACTCGAGTACGAAAGCCCTGTTGGAGATTTGGTGCCTATTCAGAACAGGATAAAGCACGGGGTTTACCTTGCAGATTTCGTAACCGTCGAAAATACAGGCTGTGTGCACATTGCACCAGGGCATGGTATGGACGACTTTAACCTGGGTGTGAAATACAACCTTCCGATCCTCTGCCCTGTGGGTCCAAATGGTACCTATACAGACGAAGCCGGGGAATACGAGGGCAAAAACGTCAGGGAAGCAAATCCCATTGTCATTGAAGACTTAAAGGAACGCAATAGACTCCTTTCGGAAGGGATAGTTACACACAGGTACGGGCACTGCTGGCGCTGCAAGACCCCTATCATTTATCTCGCAACCGAACAGTGGTTCCTCAAAATCACCGAGATAAAGGACAAAATGCTCGAGGAAATAGATGCCGTGGACTGGTATCCTGACTGGGCAGGCTCAGCTCGTTTCAGAACCTGGGTCGAAGGCGCTCGGGACTGGTGCATTTCCAGGCAGCGCTACTGGGGAATCCCGATCCCTGTTTGGAAGTGCAAGAAATGCGGAAAACTTGAGATAATAGGAACCAAAGCCGAACTGCTGGAAAAGGCAAATTCAGGTAGTGATATCGAACTTCATCGTCCTTACGTTGATAGAGTCACAATTCCGTGTGAGTGCGGCGGAGAGAAAAAACGCGTTGAAGACGTCTTTGATGTCTGGTTTGACTCGGCTGTTGCTTCCTGGGCAACCCTAAAGTTTCCGCAGACACAGGAGCAGTTTGATGAATGGTGGCCTGCTGATTTCATAACCGAAGGGCACGACCAGACTAGAGGATGGTTCTATTCCCAGCTTGGAGCGAGCATGGTGGGCTTTGGAAGGGCTCCGTACAAGAGTGTACTCATGCACGGATTTACTCTGGACGCAGGCGGAAAGAAGATGTCCAAAAGCTATGGGAACGTAATTGCTCCCCTGGACATTATCGAGAAGTTCGGGGCCGATACCCTGCGTGCATATGTGCTTTCTTCAAGCGCTCCCTGGGAAGACTTGAAGTTCAATCTTGAAGAGATTGAGACAGTTCACCGTTCAATCAATATCTTCTGGAATGTCTTCAGGTTCCCGCTGCCTTATATGGCGCTTGACAACTTTGATCCCCTGAAGGTCGACCTCGATTCCGTGAAAGATTCCCTCCGTGAGGAAGACAGGTGGATCCTTTCAAGAGCCCAATCCGTTGTCAAAGCAGTAGATGAAGCTATGAGCGGGTATCTGCTGCATAAAGCAGTTCGCGAGATCCTGGAATTTACTCTGGAAGACCTTTCCCGCTGGTATATCCAGCTTATCCGCCCGAGAACCTGGACAGAAGCTGACGATCCTGATAAGCTTGCAGCTTATTGTGTGCTTTACGAAGTTTATGTAACCCTCACAAAACTGATCTCCCCCTTCATGCCCTACCTGGCTGAAGAGATGTACCAGAACCTCATCAGGAACGTGGACCCGAATGCTCCTGACTCTGTTCATATGTGCGATTGGCCGAAGGTAAACGAAGCCTACCTTGACCCAGAGCTTGAAGCAGCCATGGATACTGTCCGCTCTATAGTGGAAGCCGCCTCAAACGCCCGCCAGAAGGCAGGAAGGAAACTCAGATGGCCTATATCCAGAATAGTCGTGTCTCCCAACAGTGATGATGCAGGAAAGGCTGTCAAGAGACTGGGCTCAGTCCTTATGGGCCAGACAAATTCCAAGGCAATTGTCCTGACAGGTGTGGGTGAGAGCTGGGATGAACTCGGGCTTGAAGTTATTCCTGATCCGGGCAAGATAGGTCCTGTCTTCAAGAAAGACGCGGGAAAAGTTATCCCTGCACTGCAGAAAGTCGACGGCGTTGCTCTGAAGAAAGCCTTTGCCGAAAACGGCGAATTCGAGCTTTCGCTTGCAGATGGGACAACTGTCACAGTCACTCCTGGCATGGCGAACTTCAAGGAAACCCTGCCCTCAGGCACAGCCAGTGCCGAATCTGATGCCGGCCTTGTCTATGTGGACGCAAATCTCACTCCTGAACTGGAAGCTGAAGGATATTCAAGGGAAGTCGTTCGCAGGCTCCAGGATATGCGAAAGGAACTTGACCTTGTGGTGGATGAAAACATCCGCGCTTCTGTAAGGATCGAGGACGAACGGGTCTCAAAGCTAGTTGAAACCCTGAAAAGCCTGATTGCAGAAGAGGTAAGAGCTGATTTCCTTGACTTTGGCAGTGACATCGACGTTTCAGGAGCCCTTGTAAAGGACTGGGATGTCGAAGGCATTGCCATGAAGATGGGAATTGCAAAGAAATAACTCTAAAAAAGGGTTGAAAATCAAAGAAATGTAAAACTCAAAATGTAAAACTCAAATTACAAAGTGGGAAAGGAAGTGATTCATACGGATTTTGCTGCCTGGGAACCTATTTACGAAAGAATTCTTGAAGATTTCGGGTTCGACCGTGCAGGTGATGAAGAAGCAGCCCGATTCCTCTCCCGCATGCTGACAGAGAAAAACACTGTCAGCCTCTCTGAACTTAAAATTGCAATTTCCGGAAAGCCTGCCCTGGTCTGCGGAAACGCCCCAAATCTCAGGAAAGAGCTTTCGGAAATCGATCTTTCTGCTTTTGTGATAATTGCAGCCGATGGAGCAGCCGCTGTACTGATGGATATTGGCTGCGTGCCTGAAGTCATCTGTACCGACCTTGACGGCAATTCAGAAGCTGACATTGAAAAAGAGATCCTCGCCTGCGAACGGGACTCTATAGTCCTGATCCATGCCCACGGGGACAATATCGATAAGCTTGAAAAATACGTGCCCCGTTTCAAGTGCTTTATTGCAACTACTCAGGCAAGGCCTTTTGACAAAGTGTACAATTTCGGCGGATTTAGCGATGGAGACAGGTGTGTTTTTGTAGCCAGGGAATTTGGAGCTAAAAAAATCAGGCTTGCTGGATTTGATTTTGAAGATCCCCATGTGAACCCGATCAAGAAAAAGAAATTGAAGTGGGCGAAGGAATTAATCGGGATATTGGGCATTTGAAGGCTAAAGACCCCTATTCATGGTAATTCATGTTTAATGAGTTGATAATTCCTCTAATTTTTTCTCCATGTAATTAATATAGAACTTGCTTACCGAGTAATCGCCTTCAGATTAAATAAACTAATTTAGATAAAAATTGATTAAGTTATGTAGTATATATATAAAGAGAGTTATAAATGTTTTTCAACAAAATAAGTGGCTTTTAAGGCTTTTAATTGACTTTAATTGAAAATTAGACCTTATTTATGTTGAAAGAATCTTATTTTTTCCTAATTAGTGAATTGCAGATTAAAGTTCCTGATCTTATTGAGATGTATAAAAAAGTAGGATATGTAAATTAAGTATAGAAGTCAGCGTGTTTTATTGACAGGGGATTACCCAGTTTTTCAAGATCTATTAATAGTAAGGAATAAACATTCTAGTCATTTTATATAATGTAGAATTATATATTTGTTTGTACTTTCTGGCAATTAAAATTAAATCTGTTCCTCTCCAAAAGGAAACAAGTAACCAGAATAGCTTTTAAAATAATTGCCATGAGTAAAATACAGACTTGCGGAGTTGATGAAGAGTTTGATTAGAGAATTACACACTCTAATCTCATCTCCTCCAATATGCAAAATGAGTGTGGGAAGAATACAGTAAATCATGGAGGTAAATATAATGAGTGGAAATTTTTTTAATTTCGGACGTAGACATGACTTCGGCGGATTCTATGGCGGTAGATGTGGCGGTTTTGACGGTGGCTGTGGCTGTGGCGGACGCAGGTGGGACAGATGCCGTAGCTGGTTGGGCCGTTGTGGCCGCGGCTGGTGTGATTAATAACTACTGAGCCTGAAAGAATTTTATTAAGTATTAAATGAAATAGCATCATAGCCATCTTTTCAAGGTAGGACGGACAAATTTCTGATAAATCTTCTTATCTTGAATTGGTGACTATTTATTTTTATTTTCCTATGAGTTACCAACTATATTTCTCGTGTTTTATAATGACTAATTGCTATGATAAAGATCTTATCATAAAATCATATGAGAAAGAGAGAAAACTTCTCTGATTAAACTTGCACCTGAAGAGTATCAGCAGCTAGTACATCGATTCCAATGTATGTCACAAACGAAATCTTTGAATTTAGATAAAGAAGGATTAGTTATACATACTTGATAACTTCTTTTTTGATAACTTCTTTTTTGATAACTTCTTTTTTGATAACTTCTTTTTTGATAACTTCTTTTTTGATAATTGCAGACGACGGAACAGCCGCTGCCCTGATGGATACTGGTCGCGAGCCTGAAGTCATCTGTACCGACCCTGAAGGCAATTCATAAGCTGTTATTGAAAAAGAGATCCTGGCCTGCGAACTGGGCTCTATGTCCTGATCCATGCCCACGGGGACAATATCGATAAGCTGAAAAATACGTGCCCCATTCAAACGCTTTATTGCAACTACTCAGGCAAGGTCTTTTGAAAAATGTACAATTTCGGCAGATTCAGTGATGGAGACAGATGTGTTTTTGTAGCCAGGAAGCTTGGAGCTTACAGTATCAAGCTGGCATGATTTTATTTTGAAGATCCCGATGTGAACCCGATCAAGAAAAAGAAGTTGAAGTGGGCAAAGAAATTGATGGGGATTCTAGAGTTTTAAAGGCAATATATGCATATTAAAAGAAATATAAGTATAATTTATAGACATTTATTCGTATTTTTATTCGTTGGCTGAATCGAGAAACTTGATTGTTGAATACTCGTCCTTTATAAGGACATTTTGCCTTGAAAGAAAAAGACTTAAGTGATGATGTTTAGAAATAGAAAAAGTTATATAACTTTTTCAACTAAATGCGTGTTTTTAGAGGCCTTAAATTGGATTTTGTTAGAAAATAGAGCTTATAAATGCTATAGGGGTTATATTTTTTGCTTAAATAGTGAGTTGCAGACTTTTATTCCGGATTTATTGAGAGATTTAAAAGAATTAGGATTTGTAGATTAAATGTAAAAGTAAGTTTGTTTTACTGACAGACAGTTTACTCACTTTTTCAAAGACTATTAATATTAAGGAAAAGTTATTCTAGGTCTTTTATATAATTTGCAATTATATATTTAATTGTATTTTCATGGAAATCAAATCTGTTCCTCTCCAAACGAAAATAAGTAGCCGGAATAATTTCTAAAAATAGCTGCCATGAGAGTACAGGGTGAACGAAGAGTTTGGAGATTACAAACTCAGTTCACCTTCTTCATGCATAAAAAATAATAAGAGTATAAAAAATAATAAACCAATAATAAGAGTATAAAAAAATAATAAACCATGGAGGAAAATATTATGTGGGGATGTAATCGGTGTAACTGGGGCTGTGGCAGAGACCGCTGGTGGGGTCGTGGCTGTGGCTGCGGATGGGGCAGGTGGTAAGAAAATAACCGAGCCTCAGGACTACTCAGTATGAAATGAAACAGAATAATAGTCATCTTTTCAAGGCTAGGAAGACAATTTCGGATGGATTGTCTCGTCTTGAATTGATGGCTATATATTTTATTTCATAGGAGTTTGCAACTATACCCCTCATGTGTTTTAAGGCGAAAGATTTCTATTCAGGGTATTTCGGTGCAGCGCATTGGCAAGTCTCAAATTTGATTCATAGGCGGTTTAATTCATAGGCAGAATAGAAAACTTGCTTATCGAATATAGCCTTTTATAGGAATAATTTACTTGCGAAGAAAAAGGCGTAAGTAACGATATTTAGAAATAGAAAGAGTAGTACAATTTTTTCAGCTAAATGCATGTATTTTGAGTCTCCAAATCGGCTCTAATTAGAAAAGAGAGCATATATCTACTTTAGAAGCCTTATTTTTGCCTAAATATTAAATTGCAGACTAAAACTCCTGATTATAGCGAGCGATTTAAAAAAATGGAATTTTTACATTAAATATAAAAGTAAGCTTGTTTTTTTTAGCGTAGGATTATTCAGTTTTTCAATGACTATTAATATCAGGAGCCGTTATTCTAGTGATCTTATATATTTTAAAATTATATATTTAATTGTACATTCGGGCAATTAAAATCAAATTAGAATTAAATCTGATCCTCTCCAAACAAAAAGAGGTAAACAAAATAATTTTTAAAAATAATTGCTAGAATATAATACAGAATAGGGAGGGTTGATGAAGAATTTGATTAGAGAATTTTGTACACTCTAATCTTAAAAAGTTCATCTTCTCATATGTAAAAAGAGTGTGAAAAAATACATAAAAAAACGAATATGAAAAGATATTAGAAGAATAAAGTAAACCATGGAGGTAATTATAATGGGTGGTAGAGGACTTTTAGGTATTGGTGACTTCGGCGGAATATTTGGTGGAGCATGTGGCGGAGGCTGTGGCGGAGGCTGTGGCGGCTGGGACTGGGGACGTCGCAAAGGATGCGGCTGTGGTGATGAGAAAAAAGGTTGCATCATAACTGCCGTTCGTGCCGGTTGCTTCAAAGGAGACAGCGATTGGGAAGGCTTCTGGTAAAGAGCGGTTACTTCGGTAACGATTCCAATCGCTACTACTGACTAGTCGAGCCACGGACTAAACTGTTTAGATGGATTGCTAACTATCTAGATAGTGGAGAATGAAAAACAAACTATCCATATAAAAACGGTCCATGAAAAGTAAAACCGATGAAGACTCATTCGTCCAGTCCTGCGCCGGACTACAGAAGCATGAGAACCTCGATCTCATCAGAACTAATAATATAATGTAGGGTTCTTTCTGAAATTGCCCGGCACCCATTAAAAAGGGCCGATGAATGAGTCTCATCTTATTTTATTATGATCCATCACTAACTCACTCGAACTGAGAAATCAGTAGCATAAGAATTCAAAAGATTTAAATCTGAATATTTATGACAGTTTTGCATTTACTTTTATTACTTCGGGAGTGCGGAGGGTCACGAATATTCCGATCTTCAATCAGGGATGCTGTGAAACCTCACCGATTTTTTCTTATTCCTTTAAATCGATGACGTATCGCTTCTTTTTAAAATGAGGTTGTTTTTGGCCCATGGCCACGGATGGTAACACCCACCTAAAGTGGTAGAGGATCATGTGAACTTGTTCCTGGAATTTCACCCAAGTAACTCTCTATCAGAGGTGGTTCATACTTGAAAGGAGGCAGTTCTTACAGAATTTTCAAACTTCACCCTGAACTGAAAAAGCGGTATTAGGGGGTGAAAGTCTATTGTCAGGCGGAAAGTTATATCGATCCGCTGGAAATGTCCGTACTACGTTTTCTTTCATGATGGAAAAGGAACAATCTTGTGTCACTTTTAATTGCTGTGAGTATATGTCACCATATTCTTCAGAGTCTTCTTCAGTTACATTTTTTTGCTTTTTTTGCTTTTTTTATATATGCCCAGATCTCATCAATCTCTACGCTCTTAAGGTCAAGGTTTCTGATGAAATAATTTGTAACTTCTTTTGAATTAGTTCCTGCAATCTCTACCCATTTGCAAATTGTGTTTTTACTATGTCCAGTAGCTCTTGCAACTCCACGAATACTTCCTTTTTCAGGGATCATAGCCAATGTCCTTAGAACTTCTTCATCAGAAGTATTGAGTCCAAAAAAAACTGTATCCTTTGTTTCACTAAAACAAGATTTGCAGGTTTTACATTTAAGAAGCGCATGATTATTTTTACCATATCTTTCTTTAAGGACTACATTCTCGTGATTTTTAATTCCATAATCAGGACAATCTTTATTCCAGCAACAAAACTGTGAGAAATCTATTTCAGAAGTAATTTCAAGCCCCCCAAATAATAATAGGATCCGCTATATATAAAAATAAGTCAATAACTTGGGGACACGACTCGTTTTTTATTTTGAGAAATTTACGGTTCCTAGTAATGTTTGATACCATCTCGAAGCAGCTTGAATGTCATCTCCTGCATTTCGGATACGAAAAACTTTTTAAGGCAACTATAGATTAAACTGTGAGTTTCTCTGTGGTACTTATTTCGAACTTAATAGCTTAAGGCCGAACCCTAATTTTTCTTCAGGAAAATGGCCTTTAAGGTACTATTAAGTCCTAAAGGAAAGCTTCTCGGAAGAGTGCTACAACCATCACTTATCAAGACATAAACGTAACCTGAGTTTAACCAGATAGTCCCAATAGTATAACTATATATACATGAAACTTATTAACCAGAACATCCCTATGTAAAAGTCTTAAACTAGCTCCTGCAGTTTGAGCTGATTTATGAATATTTTAAGTTTATCAAGATTAATTCATTGTCAAAACTTATCCATTGTCAAGATTATATCTATTTACCTATTACGATTCTTCCGTATTTGAATGAATAATTATTATTGAACCTGAATGGTGAGGACAACTTGGTTTCAGAGACATTAAAAAAGCAGATAGATCGATTTCTGCTGGTTTTCGGTTTTTCCCTTATGTTCGGAATAATGATCCTCGGAGAGGGCTTCAGGGATTCTGTCGGAAAAGCGGTCGGGATTTTAATGAATCCCATACTTGCTGTGGTTGGACAGGGGAATTTCCATCTGATCCTTCTAGTAATGGCGGCTATTACCGCTGGTTACGCATCCCTTATCCAGAAGTACACAATCGACTGGGATCTCATGAGGAATACCCAGGAGCGCATGAAGGTTTTCCAGAAAGAGTTCAGGGAGGCGCAGCTTTCCCAGAACACCTATATGCTGAAAAAGCTTGAGGACCAGCGCAAGGATATGATGGAAGATCAGATGAAGATGTCCAAACAGCAGTTCAAGCCCATGGCCTATATCAGTATCATTTCCATTCCTATCTTCATGTGGGCTTACTACTACATTAGCGGTCACGGGTCTGCCGCCATGGTTTTCCCCTTCTGGGGCGAACAGCTGCTTACCACTACGGCTTTTGGTCCTTTTCAGCACTGGATCTACTGGTACTTTATCTCCTCTCTCGGAATCAGCCAGCTTATTAGAAAGGCATTGAATATCGGTGGGGTCTGATGCAAATAACAGTAAGCGGGCTTCCCGGGAGTGGGACGACAACCATCTCAAGGCTTCTGGCCGAATACTACGAACTTGAATTAATCTCATCGGGCGAAATTTTTAGGAGAATGGCTAAAGAGAAAAGAATGAACCTTGCGGAATTCGGTGCTATGGCTGAGAAAGACCCTTCAATTGACCTAGCTATCGATAAAAATCAGAGAGCTATCATCCGCAGTCAGGATAATCTCGTTCTTGAAAGCCGGCTTGCAGGCCATATGGCTGCAGGAGTCCCGAATGTGCTAAAAATCTGGATAAAGGCCCCATTACCGGTTCGTGTGAAACGCATTCAGAGACGGGAGAAATCAGCGTCTTTTGATGAAGAGTTCAAAAAAACGGTTCTAAGGGAAAAATCCGAGGCACTTCGTTATATTAACTATTACAATATTGACATTGGGGACCTCTCCATTTACGACATTGTTATTGATTCTGAAAAGTGGAGCCAATATCAAACTCTGGATATCCTTAGAGTTGCTATCGATTCCCTTATCGGGCCACAGTGATTTCCAGTCCTATGCCTATTAAAACTGGAGTACCTATTATACAAAGCGTAGAGTTTTATCTGCCTGAACCTGATATATGATGTACTTACTGGATATCCGAGTCCTTCACGATCAATTTCTGTATTAGAAATATCGATGTCCGTATTAGAAATATCGATGTCCGTATTAGAAATGTCGATGTCCATATTAGAAATAGTAATCATAGGGGTCTCCAGTAATCTTTGCTACATCAGGTACAGGGCACCATGAAGATATTCAGAATTGTGTTGTCCTTTTACTAAACATTGCCGTGATTTCCCGGTTGTTTCAAACTATCACTAACGTTTCATTTTATTACAATCTTCTATCTGAATTTATAAACTAACTCAGGAGTCTTGAAAAACCATGTCATCCGCCGGCAAGTTGCCCTCAGAAATTGAAAGAACTCTGGTCCGGAAGTCCGGCGCCTGGACAAACCCTTCTTACGGTTGTTATCCGGAAAAGCGCCCTATCCTTGACTATATCGAAAAAGGAGTGGTGAATATTGATAAACCCAAAGGGCCCACAAGTCACGAGGTTGCAGCCTGGATCAAAAATATCCTTGGAGTGAATACGGCAGGGCATGCAGGTTCTCTTGATCCCAAGGTTACAGGGCTTTTACCTACTCTTCTAGGAAAGGCTACAAAGGCTGTCCCGGCTCTGCGCCTTTCAGGAAAAGAATACGTCTGCCTTATGAAGCTTCACAGGGAAATGCCTCCAAAACTTGTTCGGAAGGTCTGTGAGGAATTTTCAGGCCCTATCTACCAGGTGCCTCCTATCAAATCCGCTGTAAAGCGCGTCCTCAGGATAAGGACAATCTATTATCTTGAAGTGCTTGAAATCGCGGGCAGCTCGGTTCTCTTTCGCGTAGGATGCGAGGCAGGAACTTACATCAGGAAACTCTGCCACGATATCGGGCTAGCTTTAGGCTGCGGTGGGCACATGCAAGAACTCAGGAGGACGAAAGCAGGCCCTTTTACCGAGAGAACCCTTGTGACCTTACAGGATCTGAAAGATGCATATGTATTCTGGAAGGAAGATGGGGATGAATCAGAACTCAGGAGGGTGATAAGGCCTATGGAATCAGCTGTCTCTCACCTACCCAGGATTCTCCTGCGGGACAGTGCGGTAGATGCCGTCTGTTCTGGAGCTTATCTTGCTGTTCCGGGTATTACAAGCGTGGATTCAAATCTTACGAAAGGTGATATTGTCGCGCTATTTACCCTTAAAGGTGAGCTCGTAGCCCTCGCAAAAGCTGAGATGAACACGGAGGAGATTCTCAAAGCCTCTACGGGTCTTGCAGCTACTCCTGTTAGAATTATGATAAAGATAGGAACTTATCCTAAAGGTTGGACTAAAAAAGAAGATGAGGTTAAGCTCTAACCTTTAAAATTCTTTTTATGCCAACGGTCTTAGAATAAGGTTTATATATCACTATTCCTTTATGGTATAGGTCGTGCCATACGCTTTGTGCCGAGGTAGTCTAGTGGTAGGGCGCAAGCCTGGAAAGCTTGTGGGGCTTAGCCCCTCGGGAGTTCGAATCTCCCCCTCGGCGTCAGACTTTTCTTAATTCAAAATGCAAGTTTCTCAGTATTTTTATTTATATACTTCAGTGTTTTTCTCAATATATCTTCAATAATTTTTCCTTTCCATCTTGCTGGAAATCCATATGAATAGGAACGCGAGTGCAGATAACCTTATATATCGGCAGCTTCATGTAAAAGAACTCATCAGTATATGCTGTAAAGAAGCTCCTTTAGAGAGCTGCTCCTGGTTTTTCGCGTATTCTTTAAGGGTATTCGATCAGGGGCTACAGGATGCTGTATGCACTCCATTGGAGGAAGTATATGGTAGAAGAAAAAAATAACGAAGAATTAAGGCATCTTGTTCGGATTATGAATACCGACTTACAGGGGGCAAAGCCAGTACAGTACGCTCTTACAGGTCTCCCTGGTATAGGGAGGCGCACTGCAATATTACTTGCAAGGGGCGCAGGGGTAAGCCCGACTGCTATACTTGGATATCTGCCAGATGAAGACGTGGCAAAACTCGACGATGCAATCGGAACGTTTGAGGACATTGTCCCTAGCTGGATGTTGAACCGACAGAAAGACATGACAACTGGACAGGACAAGCACCTTCTCGGAACGGATATCGTACTTACTTTCAGGGAAGACATTAACACCCTGAAGAAGATACGTGCTTACAGAGGTCTCAGGCACGAAAGAGGCCTTAAGGTAAGGGGTCAGAGAACAAAGTCCACAGGCCGCCGCGGATCAACTGTCGGTGTCAGCAGGAAGAAGTGATTTTCCGGTTAGGTGATTTAAATGGGATATCCAGGTAAAAAAAGAAAAAGTTACGAGACTCCGAAGCACCCATGGCAGGAAGCCAGAATGGCTGCCGAAGTCCAGCTAATAAAGGCATATGGTCTCAGGAATAAGAGAGAAGTGTGGAAAGCAGCCAGTATGCTCAGGATGTACAGGTCCGAAGCCAGGATCCTGCTTGCAAATGTTGCAGGCGGTCAAGGAGTGGAACTTGAGGGACACCTGAAAACCCAGTCCGATGAAATTCTTTCAAAACTCATCCGTTATGGTATCCTCAAGCAGGATTCTGACATTGACGGTATACTTTCTTTAAAGACTGAAAATATCCTTGAAAGAAGGCTTCAGACCCAGGTTCTCCGTCTCGGGCTTGCCAGGACAGTCGTCCAGGCACGTCAGTTCATTACTCATGGACACATTGCAGTGAACGGAAGAAAGGCTACAATTCCCGGGATGCTGGTTTCCAAGGGAGATGAGATGCATATCGGGTATTATGGAAACTCCCCGCTTATGAGCGAAGCTCATCCGGAAAGACCTGTCCAGGTGGCATCTGCTCTCGCAGACAGCACAACTACTCTGAAGGCTGTTGCTGATGCAAAGCAAGCTAGAGAGAAGCCTCCGGAAAGAGGCGGCGGAAAGAAGAGGAGAGGGAGGAGATAAACATGGCAGATATGAAATGGGCCGTGGCTCACATCAAATCCTCGTTTAACAACACAATTATTACTGTAACCGATATCACAGGGGCTGAAACGATTGCAAAGTCTTCTGGTGGTATGATTGTAAAAGCTGCAAGGGATGAAAGCTCTCCTTATACTGCCATGCAGATGGCCGGCCAGCTTGCCGACCAGCTCAGGGACAAGGGTATAAACGGTATCCACATCCGTGTAAGAGCCCCCGGCGGAAACAAGCAGAGGAGCCCGGGCCCTGGTGCTCAGGCTGCGATCAGAGCTTTTGCAAGAGCAGGGATCCGCATTGGCAGGATCGAAGACGTTACTCCTGTCCCGCATGACGGCACTCGTCCTAAAGGCGGAAGGCGTGTATAAGAGAATTGTTCAGAGAATTCTTCAAAAATTCTCTTTTTTTGAATGCATTATAAAATATAAGGGAAATTAAGGCATATGACGATGGAAGTAGACATTCTGGAGTTATCGGACAGATCTGCAAAATTCGTGCTTTCCAAGATTAGCACGTCTTTTGCTAACGGCATTCGCCGTGCCATGATCGCGGATGTACCAACTCTTGCGATTGAATACGTGAACCTCTACGACAATACCTCGGTACTCTATGATGAGCAGCTGGCTCTCCGTATGTCCTTAATCCCGCTCGTAACGGATTTAGAGACGTATGTGCCACAGGCAGAGTGCGATGTATGCAACGGAGAGGGCTGTCCTGCCTGCGAGGTCTCTCTGACTCTGAGTGCGGAAGGTCCAGGGATTGTCCATTCAAGCGACCTTGTCTCTTCTGACCCGAAGATCCAGCCAGCAGATCCTAATATACCTATTGTTGAGCTGAAAAAAGGGCAAAAACTCGTACTTGAGGCTATTGCCCATATGGGCTACGGTAGAGATAGCGTTAAGTGGCAAGCAGGTATAGCCTGCGGTTACAAGAATGTGCCTATCATAAACATTGAAAAATGTGATGCATGCGGACACTGTGCAGCAGAATGCCCAAAAAGTATCATACGGCTCGAAGGAACAGGGGCAAGAGTTGCTGAGGACGATGTCCTTAAATGTTCTATCTGCAGGCTCTGTGAGAAGGTCTGTGATATTAACGCAATAAAAATCGACTTCGATGAAAATGCTTTTGTGTTTACCATGGAGTCCGATGGTTCTTATACAGCTAAAGACCTTGCCCTGAACGCGGCAGACGTGATTAAAGGTAAAGCTGAAGAAATATTATACATACTGGACCAGCTCTGATCACCTACACTCAGATGCAGGCCCAAATCTACTTTTTTTGAAATCAAGTCTTCTCAATTTGAAAAGCTTCAATATACTAATATTTTCCTGAAACTTCTTTATGCCTGAATACCTCAGGAATCTTTTTGCTTTATCGGGAATCTTCTAAAAATTATTATCAGTGACCTTCCTGACTCGAAATGTTTATATATTATCCATGATATTGTGAGGGAGTGCAAGGCGCAAAGCGCGCACAGATATCACAGTAAAACAAGATGCGAGGGTTGCCCAGCCAGGTCAAAGGCGATAGGTTGAGGGCCTATTCTTGTAGGAGTTCGTGGGTTCGAATCCCATCCCTCGCACCAAGTTTCTTAATCTTTTAACTTCAAGCTTTCACTCATCTCTATACCTTCTTTTTGCAAGGGTTTTCAAGGTTCTTTAATTTACTATATCGTTATGCGAGGGTTGCCCAGCCAGGTCAAAGGCGCTAGGTTGAGGGCCTAGTCTTGTAGGAGTTCGTGGGTTCGAATCCCATCCCTCGCACTCTTCTTTGGGGTAATAGGTATCTCGATTTTTTTGTACGCTAATGCAGATTTCATGCACAACCGTGTTTTTCCAAAAGTTATCTTAAGGAGCTGATCCCAAAACTCATAATTACTTCTCTGAATTCAGAATTTTTAATTATCTATCGAGCTTCCGCTTATGAAAATGGTTCCAAAATGTTACTAATGTAAAAATAAGGTTGGTTTTGGGATGAACTCCTTATATAAAAATAAACAGATCACATAATATATATAGAAGCTCTAAATCAATGCTACGAATAGTGCTCATGAATATCTAATCGTGTTACATTTTTCGCTTCATTAATCGAGAGCGTCGTAAAAGTCTATTTGATTCTACAAATAGGATAAATTGATCCTTAATAAGGTAGCAATTGCCTGAATTTAATGTAAAAATTTTATATCCATATTTAAAGTCAACGTTCAGATTATCCAATTGTAGAATTGCTTTGACTTTTACGACGCTCTCTAATCATGTCGACGCAAAATTTTTTAGTTTCTAATGCTACTCGAAGACTAAGGACTTCTGGGTTCAATATCATATCATTATTAACACTAATTATTTTATTAAAAACTGATAGCCACGGAATAGCATCTCTAATTGTTGGAGCTTTCGGGTGTGAATTATGTATATGGCATCCTTTTATCGATTCGGCAGGTATCAGTTCAATATTATCGATAAAATGATTATTTACATTATTAAAATAATCATGAGATACTTGTGTATACATCGTCCTAAAATCTACAACGAAGCCGATATACTTCTGATATAATGGGTAATCTTTAATTAGATAATCCCAAAATTCTTTCATCTGTATGCCATTTGATATCACATGATCGGTTCTATTTTCAATGAGAATTATTGGCTTTACTTCAAATTCGTCTTTAAAGTTATTAAATAATTTAATAGCAGATTCAGCAATATATTGGTATGTATTAGGCTTTTTTCCGGGATGGATTTCTATCATAGTAGGAGGTAATCCCATATGCCTAGAAATATCGATACTCATCTTTATAAATTGATTTACCCATTGTTCATTATACCATTTTAAATTGCATTTAGAGTCTAAAGCAGGCTCAGTATGAAAAATATATTTTATATCTCTTGGAAGTTTATCTTCTTTCAAATACAATTTATTAATGGCTTCTTTATTTAGAAATTCACACTTACTTAGAGAGCGTCGCAAAAGTCAAAGAAATTCTACAATTGGATAATCTGAACGTTGACTTTAAATATGGATATAAAATTTTTACATAAAATTCAGGCAATTGCTACCTTATTAAGGATAAATTTATCCTTTTTGTAGAATCAAATAGACTTTTACGACGCTCTCTACTTAATCCTAAAAACTCGGTTTCATTTTTTTTGACAAAATTAGCAGGTATCTCTACGAAGTCAAAACTATATTGTTTTGCTTTTTCCCATCGATTAAG